>JAYTRM010000233.1:0-8518 GCA_043746165.1 Bdellovibrionales bacterium
AGACAAAATAGCTCGCAAAAGCGGTCACCAAAACTGCGGCATAAAGTGCAAAGTGGCGCTCCCAGGTGTTGGCCTGATCCGAGAGCATGAATACGGAAACGATTGCGCCGGGGCCAGAGAGTAGCGGAATCGCGAGTGGAAAAACCGCAATATCCGTTTTCATAGCGCCTTCGCTTTGCTCTTCATCCGTTTGTTTCGACCGCGATTGACGGGCATTAATCATATCGAAGGCGACAAAGAACAACAGCACGCCGCCTGCGATTTTAAGCGCCGGTAGAGTGATTCCGAAGAAACGGAAAATAAAGGCACCGGCCAATGCGCAGGTCGCCAGCACTCCCCCACTGATCAGCGCCGCTCGCCACGCGATCGACCGGCGCTGTAAGTCTGAATCTGAAACCGTCATGGCGAGAAAGGGCCCCATCGCGCCAATGGGATTGACGATTGTGAGAAGAGTTGAAACAGCTACGACGAGAAATGAATCCATGATCCTCTATTCTTAAGCTCTTAAGCGCGAAAAAGTTCGAGCACCGACTCCTTGGGCAAGTCACCTAAATAGAGCGCCAGCAAATCGCGTTCTTCCATCTCTGTAGCTTCGCTAGGCTTCGGACCGGTCAAGCCCGCGGGCTTAACGAGCTCGCGCGACTCCGCCAGCAAATCATGAAACATTCCAGACAGAGCAGCCGGGTCCTGAATCAGCGCTTCGATGACATGAAATAACTCGAGAGCTTCTTCACGCGGGATCTTCAGCTTTTCACCGCTGGTCTGCGCTGCCTCAATCCACGGGAGCGAGGCGAGACCAAGGAAAAGCGACCAAGCACAAAAAAGCCGAAATCCGACATCATCTTCCGGGAGAGTAACTAAGTAACGAAAGGCGGCTTCCGCATCTTGCAAAAGACTGGCAAGAACCTGCGACCGCGACGGTACGAGGTGGCGCCCCTCGAGCTCATCTTCTTTTTGATCTTTCAGCAGATTCACTTTTTGAAGGAACAAACCAAAACGAAACGCGTCTCGAAGTTTCTGCAAATCACTGGCTGAGTCGGTGGCTGAGTCGGTGGCTGAGTCGGTGGCGGGCCGACGAGCTGAAAGGCGTGTGAGCATTTCGCCGACAATCCCGGCGACGAAAAAACAGTAGCGATTAACTTCGGCAGCATCGCTCAAGACAAGCTGTCCAGTGCGCTGCTTGCGTCCCATGTAATGGCACATACCAGCGCTCATGCTGAGAACCAAGCGGCCGAGCTCAGATCGCTGCGGTTCCGGCCACTGGCTGAAATCGCTAAAGATCCGGTCCCCATCCTGAATCAGTAACACTTCACCTTCTGGAAGTCCGGCAGGAAAAGTCTCACGCCAAGCGCTCACTTTTGCGGATAAATCCTGTTCGAAATCTCGACCGCTGGCTGCCGGGCGAGCGAGAGCTATTCCTACGAGGCGATCGAATGTTGAAAAAGCGTGTTTTTGCGCCTCAAACGATGACCAATGCGCATCTTCAACGGTGTCGATGAGGCGACAGAGCAGGTAACTTAAGCCCACCGTCTCGCGCAAGGAAGCATCGAGACGAGCGATGCAAAATGCGAAGCTTCGGCTCACGCGATCGAGGTGCTGCTGGTAATACTCGCAGTTTTCATTTTGGTTCTGGGACATCTGGGAAGATTCTCACACAACAATCACCTGAGGCAATCAAGACTCGGTCGAGAACCCAACAGAAGCTCCGGAAAATCTCGTGACTGAAAATGAAAACCAGTTGATAATAGCGCCCGAATGGTTCCATTTATCGAGGAGAACATAAATGCAAGCTCGTCGTAATTTTTTAAAACTCTCAAGCCTTGGACTTTTAGGTGCCGCGATTCTCAGCACTCGCAATGCCTGGGCAGATACTCCCAAACAAGTTCCGCTTGATCCGAATGACCCGCAGGCGAAAGCGCTCGGCTACGCAGCTGAGGCCTCTAAAGTCGATACAAAAAAATGGCCAAAACGCGTCGGCGCCGAAGGCGCAAAGCAGTTTTGCTATTCCTGCCAGTTCTATCAAGCCTCGGGCGACCCAAAGGCATCGAAATCCGCTCGCTGCACGATTTTTGCCGGCAAGATCGTGAATGCTAACGCTTGGTGCAACACGTGGACACAAAACCCTAAAGTTAAAGCCTAACTCTCGAGTTGGCCGTGAGTTTTTTTCACGGCTGATAATCTCGATCCTTGCTTTCAGGCCTTAGCCTATCCGGCGGCTCGGGCTGCCTTTGTCATTTTACCGTGCTTGACCGACAAACTTTGACACCTAGCGAAAGTCTCTGGTAGCGTCCACCCAGATTTCGGGGATCTGCTTTCTTGCTGTAGTTTTCGTGCGAAATAATGAAAGAACATGGGGGTTTCGTTTGAATCAAGCCGTATTGTGTTTGGTTACTGCCGCGTTGACACTGGGTTCCGCTTCGACTGTTTGGGGCCAAGATCCTCAGGAGTTCAATCAGGCTGAGGGTCGAACCGCCGACGGATTTGCCTCCGAAGCTGATCGCGCCAATTACTTCTCGGTTTACTCCGTTCGTATTATCGAGCAAACACCGACGCCTCACTACGACCGTTCATCGGTCGACCAATCTGTCTTCCTCGATTCCAGGCTCGGCGAGGCAGCAAACATTACAGCTCTCAACGCGCCGGCGCTTCCCTCAGCGCCGCCGGCAGCCGTTCCTCCGACTCCAACCGCGACTCCTGCGGCTTCAAACCCGACCCATCCGCCCGCTTCTCCGACTTCTCCTTCGATTACCGGAGATATCGGTTCGATCATCGGGGCCGCACTTGGCCCGAGTGGAATTTCGGCCTGGGTGACGATCGGTCAAAAAATCTGGGACATCATTGTTGCCAACAAACCGTCGGCCGTCGTGCAAACCAGCCGCGTCTCGGTTCTGCCAGTCGTTCAAGCCGACTGGGCAAAAATGGATAGTTGGCAGGGTCCGATGACGAAGACTTACACCATTCAAGCCATCAATGGTTTTGGCACCGCGATCGCTTCACACACTTACACGATCTCGTTTAACTTCAATGGCGAGCTCAATGGGGCCGGGCACTATATCTCAAACGCGACGATCATTCCGTCGAAAATTAACGTAGGTTGGGGCTATGCCCTCAACTCGAAAGTTGAATTCAGTGATGCGGTCAACACCGGAACGGCGGCAAGTCCTCTGCCGGGATTAAGCATCCAGCTCGACTGGTCGATCGACAACGTGTTTCGCCATGCCGAAGGCGTTGAAAACTATTTCATCAAGGGCGATGGCTCAGTTGCACGCGTGAATCAGTTAACGCAAAACAACTAACAATGCTGCTATTTTGGCTACATCTGGCGACTTCGTTTATCAACAGCCAAGGCGGCCTCGCGCACAACTTCTGACAGTGTCGGATGGGCGTGGAAGGCGCGAGCAATATCCTCGCTGCTCGCTGCAAACTCCATGGCAATTGCCGCCTCAGAAATCATGTCTGAGGCTCGCGGCCCCAAGATGTGAACTCCCAAGACACGGTCAGTTTGAGCATCGGCAAGAATCTTAACGGATCCATCCGTCATGCCCAGAGCTTTGGCGCGGCCATTGGCCGTAAAGGGAAATGAACCGGCGTTATAAGCGATGCCTCGTTCTTTGAGTTGCTCCTCGCTTAAACCCACCGAAGCATATTCAGGCCAAGTGTAGATCACGCTCGGGACGGTGTCGTAATTGACATGACCGCGGCCAGTCGCGATAAATTCTGCGACAGCCACCCCTTCTTCTTCAGCCTTATGCGCGAGCATCGGGCCGGGAATCGCGTCGCCAATAGCGAAGATTGACGGGACATTGGTGCGCAAGTGAGCATCGACCGTCACGCGACCGCGTGAATCGCGAGCAATGCCCACTTTTTCTAAGCCGAGACTGTCAGTGTAGGCGCGACGGCCGACGGCAACCAAAACAACATCGCCAGCGACATCGCCAGCCACCTGCGCCGGTGCCTTATCTCCACCTGCACGAGCCGTGCAGGAAACATTCACGGTTGAACCTGAAACTTTCACATCGGTGACGGAGGTATTGAGTATGAATTCCATCCCTTGCTTGCTCAATATTTTGAGCAGCGCTTTGGCCATCTGTCCGTCGCTTGCACCTGCAATCATCGGTGCATATTCAACGACCGTCACTTTCGCTCCGAGACGAAGCCAGACGCTACCGAGCTCCAGGCCGATCACTCCGCCACCGATCACGATCAAATGCTTGGGAACCGCTGACAGGGCCAGAGCTTCCGTCGAGGTGATGATATTTTTTCCATTCGGTTTTGCAAACGGAAGCTCGATCGGAACCGATCCCGTGGCGATCATGATGTTCTTAGTCTTCAGAATCGTTTGTACGCCTTGTTTACCGGAGGCCGATGAAACCACCACCGTTTGCGAGTCCTGAATTGAACCCGTGCCGTTAAAAACCGCGATCTTGTTTTTCTTCATCAGAAATCCAATGCCGCCGGTGAGATCTTTAACGATCTTTTCTTTGCGACTCATCATCGCGGGCAGATCGAGCTCGAATTTTCCAATCTTCAGCCCGTGAGCTGAAAATTCGCCATGCGCGGCCATCGAAAAATGCTCACTCGATTCGAGCAAGGCCTTCGAGGGAATGCATCCGACGTTAAGACAAGTTCCGCCCAGCGTGGGATCTTTTTCGACAATCGCCGTCTTGAGCCCCAGTTGGGCGGCGCGGATCGCACCCGTATAGCCACCTGGCCCTGAACCGATGACGATCAAGTCGAACTGATTGGATTCCGGACTTTGCGCTTCAGCCACGTTGCAATTTTCCTTTCAAACCACTTTCAAACCACTTTCAAACCATAGGCGCATCAGATCTCTAGCAGAAGGCGACTTGGGTCTTCGATTCCCTCTTTCACCCGCACAAGGAAGGTCACGGCGCCTTTTCCGTCGATCACGCGGTGATCGTAAGATAGGGCGACATACATCATCGGGCGAATCACAATTTGCCCACCGACGACCACAGGTCGGTCTTCGATTTTATGCATGCCGAGAATTCCCGACTGCGGCGGATTCAAGATCGGCGTCGAGTTTAAACTTCCGTAGACACCGCCGTTTGAAATCGTGAATGTTCCGCCCGAAAGATCGTCGACCGAAATTTTGCCATCGCGCGCTTTCAGAGCATAATGACGAATCGCCTGCTCAACTTCGGCCACCGAAAGTTGATCGGCATCGCGCACCACCGGTACGATCAATCCCTTTTCAGTGCCGACCGCAACGCCAACGTTGATGTAATCGTGGTAGATCAGCTCCTGCCCGTCGATGAAACTATTAACTTCGGGAACTTCGCGTAGAGCTTGCACGCAGGCTTTCACGAAAAACCCCATGAAGCCGAGAGACACACCGTATTTCTCTTTGTACTTATCTTTGTAGCGGTCACGGAGACTCATCACCTGGCTCATGTCGATTTCATTAAACGTGGTGAGCGTCGCCGTAGTTTGCTGACTCATCACCAAGCGCTCAGCGATACGTTTTCGAATCGTCGTCATCGCTTGGCGGTGCTCACCGCGCACTCCGCCGCCGCGAGCGACCGGAAGTGGCGGAATCTCCGTTTTCTTGGCGTCCTTCGCAGGTGCCTGTGACGTAGGCTGTGCAGATGACTGTGCTGGCCCTTGAGCGTAATTTCCGGCCGTCGCACCGAGTCCGCCCCCGCCATTACGCGAAGGTTCAGCAGCTTGCATGGCATCGGCTTTCGTCAGGCGACCGTCTTTTCCGGTGCCCTTGATCTGACTTGGATCGAGACCGCGCTCATCGACCACGCGACGGGTTGCAGGACTCAAATTTGCCTGCTGATCGGGAGACAGATTTTTCCCGCTCGCCGCAGCCGTGGCTGCAGTCGGGGTCGGCACCGCTGCTGGCGCTTTTGCCGCCGCTCCAGGCGCAGCCTTAGGCTGCTCGGTGTTTTTGGTCGGTTGAACCATTCCCGCTGTGGCAACACCTTCGGTGTCGATCATCGCCACGACAGCGCCAATTTTCACGACATCGCCTTGGTTAGCAGTTGTGGTCAAAACGCCGTCATTGGGCGCTACGACTTCAACGCTGGCCTTGTCGGTTTCGAGAAGCAAAATCACTTCGTCACGCTTGACGAACTCGCCCGACTTCTTCGACCACTCACCGATCGTCGCCTCACTGATGCTTTCGCCGACCGCCGGAACTTTGATTTCTGCCTTCATTTACAGACTCCTTCAGATTCTTTCGATCCAGTTATCCAAGTTAGGTTCACTTACTTTTTGCCGATTTCGCAGCTTTATCGATCGTCCCACCCGAGGCAGACTTCACAGGCGTCGGAGCCGCCTGGCTCGCAAAGCATCGTTTTACAATTTCATCCTGCTCGATGTGATGGACTTTTTCGTTACCCGTCGCAGGACTCGCGCGCTCGGTGCGACCGTTGTAAATTACGGCCACTTGAGACGCGCCGGTCTCCTGCAAAAGCTCGATAAACCGCGGGGCCACGAACGACCAGGCGCCCATGTTCTTCGGCTCTTCTTGCGTCCACATAATGCGCTTAAGATTTGGATATTGCGAAATCAAGGGCTTTAGTTTGTGCTCGGGAAATGGATAAATCTGCTCGAGGCGAGCGATCGCAACTGTCGACGCCAATTTTGGATCGGCGGTAAGCTTTCCATCCATGATATTGTAATAAATTTTACCTGAGCAAATCACCAAGGTCTCGACAGATTTTGCGACCGCTGCCGGCGCTTTTGGATCGAGAGTGACATCGGCAATCACTTCTTGAAACCCGCCGTCATAAAGATCTTTGAGTTTCGAGATGACTTGTGGGTGACGAAGCAGCGACTTCGGCGACATGACCACAAGGGGTGTTCGGAACTCGCGCTTCATCTGGCGGCGGAGGGCGTGGAACAATTGCGCGGGAGTGGTCAGGTTCACCACTTGAATATTGTTTTGGGCCGACAACTGCAAAAAGCGCTCGAGCCTTGCCGAGGAGTGCTCGGGGCCTTGACCTTCGTAGCCGTGCGGCAGCAAGAGCACGATGCCCGACATTCTCTGCCATTTTTGTTCGGCCGAGGCGATAAATTGATCGATCACGATTTGCGCCCCGTTGGCAAAATCTCCAAACTGCGCTTCCCAAATCACCAGGAAAGTCGGATCCGTGCTTGAGTTTCCATATTCAAAACCGAGAACGGCGTATTCTGAAAGCGGACTGTTGTAGACGACAAATTCGACTTCTTCAGGCTTGATCGTCGAAAACGGCAAAAACCCTTCGCCCGTCTTGACATCAAAGTAGCCGGCGTGGCGATGCGTGAATGTTCCGCGCACGACGTCCTGGCCTGAAATGCGCACCGGTGTGCCTTCATAGAGCAGAGACGCGTAGGCCAGAAGCTCGCCCATTCCCCAGTCGACCGCACCCTCGCCCTCCATCATGTGCATGCGACTCTCGAGAAGCTTGGTGATTTTCGGATGCGGCGTAAAACCCTGCGGAAGTGTGGTCATCACTTTCGCCGCTGACTGAAGCAGAGCGAGTTGCGTTTTGGTATTGGTATCTTTTTGGAAGTCTTCCGGCTTTGAGGCCCGCAAACCTTTCCACAAACCTTCGAACGCGAGTGGTTTCATCTGCGGCGGATTTTTCTTCGTTGCATCGAGCACGACTTGCAGAGCTTCAATGCGAGTCTTGAAAATTTTCTCTGGGTCTTCTTCGCTGATCACGTTCTCTTTGATCAGTTTCTGTGCGTAGATATCATACAACGTCGGATGTTTTTTGATCTTTTCGTACATCACCGGCTGGGTGAACGCTGGCTCGTCACCTTCATTGTGACCGAATCTGCGGTAGCCGATCATGTTGATCACGATGTCCCGTTTAAACTCATTGCGAAACTTAAGCGCAATCGACATCGAGCGAACACAGGCCTCGACGTCGTCGGCATTGACGTGAATGACCGGGGTTTGCAAAATTTTGGCAATGTCGGAGGCGTACGGCGAACTGCGGGTGTTTTCGGGATTTGTTGTAAATCCAACTTGATTGTCCGTCACGACGTGAATCGTTCCGCCGACCGTGTATCCTTTCAGCTGCGACAACTGAAATGTCTCGGCCACGACGCCTTGACCGGCAAAAGCCGCGTCACCGTGAAGCAAAATTGGGATTACTTTTTTGCGTTCGGCAGTGTCTTTGTGGCGGCGCTGTTTGGCGCGGGCCATGCCGAGCACAATGGGATCAACGGTCTCGAGATGCGACGGGTTATAGGCCAGCGATAAGTGAACCGTGCCGCTGGACGTCTCTTTATCGGCTGAGTGGCCTAAATGATATTTCACATCGCCGTCGAAAGACGAGTTGTGCTCATCGCGCACGCCTTCAAATTGGGCAAAAATCGTGTCGACAGCTTTGTTCATGAAGTTCACGAGAACATTGAGACGTCCACGGTGAGCCATCCCGATCACGAGTTCTTTCATACCGGCGGCTGCACCGTCAGAGACAAGCCGCTCCATCATCGGAATAAGAGCGTCTAGACCTTCGATCGAAAAGCGTTTTTTTCCGACGTAGCGAGTGCC
>JAYTRM010000234.1:0-7361 GCA_043746165.1 Bdellovibrionales bacterium
AGCCCACATCAATCGACTGTTTCGAAAGACCTGGTGCACAACCAAGCGACCCGATCAATTGGCCGCTCACATTGCTCTCTACGTAGTGTCGCATAACCTAAGGCTCGACACACGGTAAGGGGTCAGTTTCAAAACATTAACTATTGAATCGGCCCGATAATTTGCTAGAACTCTCGAGGAGCAAAGAAAAGGGACCAATATGCCACTCCATCTCGTCGCCGTTCCCATCGGCGATGCAAAAGATATCTCCCTTCGCGCTATCGAAACGCTCAAACGGGCTGAAATCGTGATCGGAGAGGAGCGCAAAGAAGCTTCTAAGCTTCTAAAGTCGCTCGGTCTCGAATCAAAACCGATTGAAACGCTCAATGAGCACTCGCGCGAGAGCGATGTCGCAGACCTGCTTGAACTTTGCAAAAAGCACGAGGTGGCGCTGGTGAGCGACTGCGGCACCCCTGGATTTTGTGATCCTGGAGCGCAACTGGTCGAAGCCTGCCGGCGCGCGGGCGTCGCGGCGTCACCGATTCCTGGGGCCTCCAGCTTGATGTGCTTACTTTCGTTAAGTGGTGTGAACTTGCGCGAGTTTGTTTTTCGCGGCTTTTTACCAGCCGAGCGAGAATCGCGGGCCCGTGCGCTGGGTGAACTTGACCCAGAGCTCATGCGCGAGGGCGGTCGTACCGTGATTTTGATGGATACTCCCTACCGCCTTAGCAAGCTCATCTCAGAACTCGCCGAGCGCTGGCCAGAAAATCGCGCTCTGATCGGTTGCGACTTCACTCAATCGACCGAAACGGTTTATGAAGAAAAATTGCGCGATCTGCCGACGAAACTAGGCGAGCGTAAGGCCGAATTTATCATGGCGATTTTTCCGCGCGCCTCTGCGCCACGGCCAGCTCCGAAGCCCGCAGCGGTGCAAGAAAAGTTTCGCCTGAACCAACGCCGGCCGCAGCCGAGACGCCGCTAGTTTCTTGACTCTACTTTTCCAACACCTGGCTCGGTGGACCCACAACCGTTGCGCCCGGGGCGACAGGGCGAGTGACCACGGCGTTGGCGCCAATGCGGCAACCGTCACCGAGAAGGATGGGGCCGAGAATTTTGGCGCCGGTGCCGATAAGCACGCGATTGCCCACGGTCGGATGACGCTTGACGGGATCGAACTTAACGCCGCCGAGGGTGACGCCGTGAAAGATGATACAATCGTCGCCGATTTCGGAAGTTTCGCCAATCACTACGCCGACTCCGTGGTCAATCACTAGCCGCCGGCCGATCGTCGCACCTGGATGAATTTCAATGCCTGTCAAAAATCGCGCGATTTCACAGCAGAGACGCGCAAGGAAGAAAAATCCATTTGCGTAAAATGCGTTGCCGATCCGGTAGAGAAGGATGGCCTTGGGGCCTGGATAAAGCAGGGCGATTTCCCAAACCGATTTAGCAGCCGGATCGTAGCGCTTGTAAGCCTGCAAGAAATCAAAAAGTCTGGCGATCACGGCGTGGTCTTTCTCAGGGCAACTTCAGCATGAAGTTGCGCTCAAAGAGCTGGTTGAATTTCGACCACTTCTCGCCTGAAGCTGAAGTCGCGTCACGCTCATTTCGGACAAATGAGTTGATGCAATTGATTTTGCTGTCGAGATCGTCGATCGCCGCCACGATAAATGCTTCTAAAAACATCGGCAGTTTAGGGCTGCCATACTCGAGTCGACCGTGATGGCTGAGGATGATGTGCTTGAGAATATCCTTGAGCTCTTCCGGAAACGCCATGATCCGCGAAGCTTTTCGCTCAACGAGTTCGACAGCCAAAACCATGTGCCCAAGCAACCGGCCGCGGTCGGAATAAGTGATGCCGCCGTCGATATCGAGTTCCCAGACTTTTCCAATATCGTGAAAGATCGCGCCGAAAATCAAGTAGTCGAGTTTGAGCTCAACCTCTTGAGATTTGTAATGTGCAGCGATCATTTTCATCAACCCGCAAATCGACAGAACATGTTCAAGTAAACCACCGGCAAAAGCATGGTGGATGGTCTTGGCCGCCGGCGCGACGAGCATTCGCTTTCGAATCTCGGCGTCGTTTAAAACATCCAAAGTGAGTTGGCGAATGTGGCGATCCTCGATTGCGCTCGCGATCTTGATGAGTTCGGCCAACATCTCTTCGGGCTGCCGCCGTGAGGAGCTGACATAATCTTTCATTTCATACTCACCTGCCGCAGCTCGTTCTACTTTGTGAATGATCACTTGTCTGCGGCCCTGAAAGATCTGTACTTGGCCCTTGACGCGGACGACGTCGCCGATTTGAAAAGTTTCGGCCACAGACTCCACGTTGTCCCAAATTCGCGAATCGACCGAACCCGAGCTGTCGGCCAACTGAACCGTGAGGTAAGACTTACCATTTTTACCGACGAGCAAAGCTTTGTCGCGGATCAGAAACAGCGAATGGAAAGATTGTCGCTCAGTTAAGTCGCGGACAAAAATTTTATCCGAAGCTGTCATCGACGCGCCACTGGACGCGCCACTGGACGAACCACTTGCCGCGCTGCTTGGCGGGCCACTTGGCGGACCACTTATTACGCCGGTGCCACTCACGGTTTCAACTGTATCGATCAGGATGTCTTTTAGATCACTTAGTTTGTCCACCTGATGACTATAACTCACCCGGCGAAGGCTGAGAAGCGCCAAGAGCTACTTTTCTTGGCGGCAAAGCAGGCGGGGGGTGCTTGAATCGATGACGTTGAGGCTGGCGAGGTACAGCTTCTTATCGAGGGCGGCCGCAAAATAGTAAGTGCCGGCAAGGACACTGACATCTCGGTTATCCGTCGATTCGACGATGAGGCCGTCTTTCTTCATTGCCTTATTGAACATGGTGGTAATTTCGAAATACTTATTGCATCCGGCGCCGTACTTTTCTGATGGATGCCCCGACTTCGGTTTGAGTGGCGAGTTGCGCTCAATCGAGTTGCTGAGAAAGTAGACTTTGACGTCTTTGACCTCGACTTCCGGCATGAAATCGACGGCAAAACCAAACGAACCGCTTTTGTCCTTCACAAAATCGTGAAGATCGAGCGTGCCGCCACCCGAGCCAAACTTGATGGCCGTGCTGCCTGAGGTGAGCGCACCCGGAGATTTTTCGACGAGGTACACGTTAAGGGGAGCAAAGAGCGAAGGGTGCATCACCGGGTTGGCACCTTTCGGGGCACCAGACGAAGCCTCGCCGGCTTTTTCTTCGTGATGACCGTCACCGTGGGACTCGCCGCCTCCGCCGTGGCCCTCGCCGTGTCCGCCCTTAGCCGGCTGTTCGGGTTCTTGGAGCGAAAGCACGCCGGTGATCTTGGTCCACAGGCTGCGAGGAAGTTCGGCCTGAATACTGGAGGTGCTGCGATCTTCTTCTTTAAAATTTTGCGAGCGCCAGGCGGGCTGAGACTTGTGGCAGGCAGCCGAAAGAACAAGATTGGCAGAGACAAAAAGCCAACCGGCTCGCCCGACTGGTTTCCATTTTCCGGGCCTCATTTTTTAAGACTCGCATTGGCAGGCTGGCGTTCAGTCAGTACCTCGATGTAGCTCGGGGCGGTGGTGGCTGCTTTCTCAAACCAGTAACGAGATCGCTCCTGATCACCCTGAGATTTGTAGATTGCGCTGAGCGCCGTCATCGCCGAAAGCATGGGCGGAGAATCGGATGCGAGTTTAGTAAATCCTTTTTCGGCACAGCTGGTATCGACCGAGTGCAGGCAAAGGCGAGCGTTCATCAGCTGCCAAAGCCGAGGTTGTTCAGTTTTCGTCGATGCCAATTTGAGTGAAGCGCGTGCATCTTCGTAACGTTCCTCATTCATAAGCATGTAACTGTTTATGGCGCGCAGGTATTGTCCGTCTGGAGCCGTCACCAGAGCCTCGTCGATCGTGACTCGAGCTTTGTCGTGCTCTCCCGCTTTGAAAAGACAGAGCGCCAGAAAACCTTTGGCCAGCCCCGATTTCAATTCGTCGTTCAAGCTCTGGCAGAGCGGAATAAATTCTCGCCAGCTGAGCGCATCCAAATACAAAAACGGATCATGCCAGTGGTGAGTTGTTAGATCTGGGTCCGTATCGAGGCCCGCCTTGACACGAGAGAGGGCGACCCTACTTTCGCCACCCTCGAGCGCAAGAACGGCTCCCACTAGGTAAGCTTCTTGCAAAAAGTCTTGGCTGGTGGCGAGAACTTTTTTGATTGCTGCTTCCGCGCGTTGCCGGTTCGGAGATCTCGAGTCGCGATCTGAAGCAAGAAGCGAGAGCGCAAGCATGATGAGTGCCGGCGGGCTCTCTGGAACGGCGGAAAAACGTTTCGCGGCTTCCGAAAACTGACGTTCTTTAAATGCAGCCATCGCGTAATCAAACCGAGCGCTCGGCTGTGATCCCGCAAGGTTAATCGCGGCGCGAAAGCGCGTTTCAGCTTCGCTCAAATCATCGCTGGCCAACGCCGCAAGACCTAGACCTACCAGAAGTTGCGAGCGCTCGGCCGTCGAGGTTTCTGATGGAAGAGTTTCGATAGTATCGAGTAATTCGCGTTTCGCCGTCGCCGTTTGCAGTTCAATGTGAACGAGGAGCGGCGCCATACGGGAGACGATGAACGGATCGTGGCCACGCACTCGATCTGCAGATTTGTACAATGAAAGCGCGTGCGGAAATTCACCTTTGTCCCAGGCCAAATTGGCCTCGCTTAAAAGTCGATCGATATTCCTTCCTCTTGTCGCGGTATCGACCGAGTCGGAGTTCTGTCCCCGCAGCAAGTAAACTATGACACCGCCAACGACGACGGCGGCCGCCAGCCAAGCAATTGCAGAAATACCAAGCGAGCGGGGCACGGGTGAGCCTGATCCGGTCATTCCAAATTTGCGGAAATTACTCGACGTGGAATCACGTTTTTCGGAGCCTCGGCTGCTACTTTCGGTAAAATCGGCATCTTGAATTTCGCCCGAAGAAAAATGATTTCCCGAGGAAGTCTCCGAAGACACAAAATCTGAATCGCGCTGAAAGCGTTGTGCCGATTGTTCATCTCGAGGATGCAGCATGGCTGGTACAGAGGTGAGAAGGTCCGTGGCTGTCGCCGTGAATCCGCTCTGGCTATTTTGTATTTCAGTGTCTTCGCGAGCATTCATCTGTAGCCGATGGACCTCTTCGACGATTCGGTAAAAAACAGGTTCGTCGCGAATCAACCGCCACCGTGCTCCGGGACGGATCACTTCATCAATCACGGTGACATCTTTCACGCGAAGCTGCCGAGAGATATCGTCGGCGCTGAAAGGACCTAAGATTCGTTCACCAGACTTCACTAACCACACAGGCCCCGTAAAAGCGGCGGCGGTGTTACCATGTTTGCGATCGGTCTTTTGAGTCGACAAAGGCCACTCCCCGCAATCTTTTAAATCAGATAAATCAGCTAAGTCAGCTTATCTGATCTCAACTCGGAGCCGAGCTTAATGCAAGAAGTGCCTAGTTCCTGTGAGAACCATGTTCACTCCCAACTCTCGAGCTCGAGCGATGACATCTCCATCGCGAATAGATCCACCCGGTTGTATAACCCAGAGTAACCCAGCTTGGGCTGCGAGTTCCACTGAATCCGGAAAAGGAAAGAAAGCATCGCTCGCAAGAACCGCTTTTTTACTCGACGCGAGTTCAGGTGAACCAAAGTCGGGGTGATGTTTCTTCATGCGCGCAATGGCCTGCTCAACTGCGTCGACTCGGTTGACTTGGCCCATTCCTAATCCCAACGAACAGCCGTTGCCCGCGATCGCGATGGCGTTGCTCTTAAGGTGCTTAACCAAACGCCATGCAAACAAAAGATCGGTGCGAACCTGGCCTTCGGGAGGTTGGCCGACCAATTGCCACTCTTGTGGCCAGGATTGTGGCGGCGATGCTGTTGAGGAGTCTGTCGACGAGGCTGGCCAAACTTTTCCAGTTTGATTGACCGTCAGCGGACGATCGACTGTTTGGACAAGGTAGCCGCCATCAATACTACGAAAGAGCGAACCTTCGGCCGGCTTCATCAGGTGGGGCCAGACCAGAAGGCGCAAATCTTTCTTTTTCTTTAATTTCTCGAGTGCGTCTGGCGCAAAGTCCGGAGCAATAATGCATTCGAGAAAGATCTTTGATAGCTCTTCGGCCGCCGAAAGTGTCAGCTTTTCGTTGACCGCAATAATGCCGCCAAAGACGCTGACAGGATCGGCCTTAACAGCTCGTGACACAGCAGTCGCCAAATCTGGCCCGGTGGCAACGCCACAAGGATTGGTGTGCTTTACGGCAACGGCCGCAGGCAATTCGAATTCCCGCACCGTCGCGACGGCAGCTTCAAGATCGAGAAGATTGTTAAAGGACAAAGGCTTACCGTGGAGAATTTCAGCATCGTGAAGTCCGGTCTTTGCGTCGAGGCGACGGTACCAAAAGGCGCTTTGCTGCGGATTTTCACCGTAGCGAAGTTTATCCACAAGGCTACCTACCAAAGTCTCGGGTCGTTCATCAGCCGTCGCGAGATACTTACCAATCAAATCATCGTAACGCGAGGTGTGACGAAAAACCCGCGCTGCCAGGCGCCTGCGATCTGCTAGGGTCAGTTCTTTTTTTCCGCCAATCCAAACATAGTCTTCCGGCTCACAGACGACCGTGAGTCGGTCGTGATTTTTCGCGGCCGCGCGAAGCAAGCTCGGCCCGCCGATATCGATGAACTCAATCATGTCATGGTCAGGAAGATTCTTTTTCAAAGCGTCGGCAAAGGGATAGAGATTCACAATCACGAGATCAAACGCGTCCAGTGCTTCTTTTTTCAAGAGTGCATCGTCTGCGCTATTTCCTGACCTCGCAAGTAGCGCCATGTGGACACGAGGATGAAGAGTTTTGACCCGACCGTCCATCACCTCGGGAAATCCTGTCTGTTCGGAAACTTCGATGGCTGCAATACCGTTTTCACGCAAGTGCTTCAACGTTCCGCCAGTTGAAACGACCCGAAGGCCATGCTCGACGTAGGGCTTGAGAAACTCAATCAAACCTGTTTTATCAGAAACACTGATCAATGCATTTTTGAACATCGGAGCCCCTTAAGTAATTCGCCAAGTAATTCGCCAAGTAATTCGCCAGGCAATTCGCCAAGTCATTCGCCAATTGATAGGCCGGAGTTTGTGACCCGCTGGAGAGGTTTTCTCTAGCAGAAATCGGGCCCTTCGGCCAGGGCGAACGACGGCATGGGGCATGGGGTTATCAGTTTAGAGGCCGGCCGCTCGCTTCAAAACGGCATTCGCGCCAAGAGAAGCTTTAAGTCATCGTTGGTGATAGAGAGGCCCGCACCGATGAACGCGCTGGAATTGCCAATTTGCGAAAGGATATCTTCGCCGCCAGCCATGACGTAGAGACCC
>JAYTRM010000235.1:0-11406 GCA_043746165.1 Bdellovibrionales bacterium
TAAAAATCAAGAAAATCATGTCAACAATAATTTTCAAAATCCAAAATAAAATGCACCGCATAAACTATATCAGTTTATTTTTTGCTGACCAGTTACAAAAAAGGTTTCTTTCGAGAGCAATATGTTTTCGACACTCACGCGCGCCATTGCCGAGGGCATCGGAGTCGGGTTTATGCCACTTTCCTACGTCACGCGTGAGCTGAGTGAAAGCCATATTGAGATTTATGGGCCTCGCCTTTGGGAACATAAAGTGTTTCTCTTTGCAAAAGCCCGACATGCCCAAGATCAATTTACACTCCAGCTCTCTCGGCACCTGGCCGCCGTCGGCGTTCAGCCGAGGCGCATGGCTTTGCAACCGACGTAGTGGTCGCACCCTCGGCATCCGTCTCAAGAGCTACAAACTAAAGGCCCGGCGCCTTCGATCTCAGCTGTTGTTTCAAGCTGGAGCGGCGAATCTGTAAACAAATCGGCGAAGTTTGGTCTTAAGGTGAGACTTTGAGACCAGCCCCAAAGCTGAAGTGGCCGGGCTGGGAAGGCCGACTGTATTCTGTTCGAAGGTATTTGCCTCTGTGTATGGCTGAAATTTTAAAAAACCGTCGATGGAAGACACACTTCTTTAGAGCCTACAATTTCGTCAACAAAGCGCCAGACCAAAGTCGCTACGCCTCAAGCCAGTCACTTCACTCTCAATTCGGATGCGGTCTAAATATTGCTTTCTCTCAAAGTGTGAGAAATCGACCGCCCAGCCGCGAAACTAGAAGGGGGAGGGGGTTTATGAGGACCTCGATTCTAACAACGAATCAAATTGAGCAATGCGCGAGGAAGATCGTTCGTGGCGATACGCCGCTTTTCTTAAAGCTCATTGCCATATCTTCAGTTTGCGCGCTAGGCGCTGGTTGTACCCAAGCGAACTTTGCTGGAGCGACTTCGGCCGCGACGAGCCCTTTGCCAGTGTCGAATCCGTCAACTCCGACCGATTCTGGTGTGTTGCCGACCTCCTCGACAACGCCCAACGTCTTAACCGCCAACGCTCTCACCTACGTCGTGACGGTTGGAGTGGCTCTCAACATCGCAAAGTCTGATATTTATCAATCTGTGAAAATTCCATCAGGAGACACGTTGGTTCAGGTTTCGGTATCGCAACCAACCGATGGCAGCACACTCACGGATGCGGGCCAAAATTACGTGTTTGAAGCTATGAGCGTAGGCGCCCGCGTTTTGAATTATACAGTGGTTGATAAGACCGGTGTTTCGACGGGCAGCCAGTTGACTGTCACAGTAGTTCCATCGGGAAGTGCGATCGCATCGTTTTACGCCTGCGGAAACGGTCAGCTGTTTGAACTGTCGGCCAATAACCAATCGGTGTTGTCGACGGTCAACACCACGTACTTAGGAAAAAAAATTGAATTTAACGATATGGCGATTGGATCCAACGGGACGATTTATGCCAAAGATCTCAGCAACGGGATCTATCAGCTCAACGCAGTGACTGGAGTCGCGACTCAGATCGTGGCGGTTTTCCCGGGCTCGATTGGGTATCTCGAAGGTATGACATTTTTGCCTAACGGAAATCTAGCGACAGTTCAGTCAGACGGTTCGATTCTCGAGATGAATTTGACCACCTTGCAAGGTAGCGTTTTTGTTAAGTCGAGCTACACGATGCTGGGAGGGGACCTGAAGTATTTGCCTGACGGATTTGCTTACTGGACGGTCGCCAACTCGAGCAGCCAGCTTTGCCAGAACTATACGGGAGCCGGCACTCAAACTCTCGTGCAAATCAATCCGCGTTCTGGTCAGATGACCGAAATTGGCTGTCTCGATCAAGCCAATATTTTTGGCTTAGGATTTGCTCACGGCATCATCTATGGGTTCACCGGAACAGGAAATGTTCTGCAGATTGATACGAGTACCGCCAAGACAACTGTCATCACGGCACCGGGATTTCAGTTTTGGGGAGCTGCCTCGAACCCGATTCTCTGGTAGTCGCGCGCTTTATGCACGTGGGCCGCTGCGAGGGCGGCCGCGTGCAGTCACCACTTATTGTCCCGATGGAAATTCAATGGTATCAACTTCATTTGAGGTGGCTTGGGCCGAAGGCGTCGGTGTGGGTACCGGTGTCGGCGATGAACTCGGGCAGTTGTTCAGCACTTCGATGGAGGCTCCATTTTCACAGAGATAAAGACAGCTGCCGGTCGTCGTCGGGTTGTTGGTTGTGCAAATGCCATTGCCCTGAGCGCCGCTTAGGATATTTGGGATCGTGCAGTTGTTGATCGTGCGTGCTCCGCAAGCCTGATTGGTCGTCGTGGTTATGTTCGGATCTGCACAATTTTGGAAAAAGCAAAACGACAAACCAATTCCTATCAAGATGAGTTCTGCCTTCGGGACTCTTCGCATCGTCACTTGCATTTACCTCGGGTTTGCCATCGCGGTCGGGATGTAGCCGAGGACCATTTCCAACTCGGCTGAGCCTAGCTCTGGATCGTCGGGTCTGGTCGTCACAAGTCGATCGCCGGTGGCCTGCTGATAAAAGCGGTAAAGTGCGACTGAATCATCAGCTTGCTCAGCGTAAATCACACCAAGTTGAGCGACGATTGATTTCCCTTCGCAATCGGCGGACGTTGAGAGGAAACGGTTTGCTCCAGCCGCGCAGCTGAGCAGCGTGATCGTCGGATTTCCCTGTGCGCGATTTGCGTTCGGCAAAATTTCAAACGCAGGGCCCTGAGAATCAATTTCCTCAAGGCTCGCGATACTCGACTCCTTTGAGTAAAAGTGCAGCTGGGTTTGGCTGTTGTAATACTGATAAATTGAAACGGAGGAGTCTGAGTTTTGAACCTTGGTTTTGGTTGTCGCGGCTGCGGCTGCCGGCGTGCAGGAGTTGCTGATTGCGGTAATAATGCCGGCACTGCAGGAGTAGCTGCAGTTGCCTGTCCACGAGGCCGGGCAAGTGCCAGAGACTTGCGCGCCGCTCGCTATGGCTGGAATCGTGCAATAGGTGACGATTTGGGCTGCGCATGAATTGACGTTGCCGAGACTCGAAGCGCTGGTCGAAGTGGCGCCTCCGCCTCCAAAGCCGCAGTTTTGGAACATCACCAGACTTAGAGATCCGGCCACAGCAATGAGAAGGAATTTCGGCCAACTCAGACTCATCTTCAAACTCCACTACGAGCTCGGCCGTCACGCCGGCATCAGTCTTACAGACTAGTCTATCGGCCGACTTGGATTGAAACGTGAGAAAAAATCTGACCGAGAACAAGCCATTGTCTCAATTTGAGACGGGCTCAGCCTCGAATGATTGCAATTGCCGCTGAAATTGCTACAGAAATTGCCGGCGAACGCGATCTCGCAATCGGCTTCGAGTTGCCGCGTCGGCAAAAGAAGTTTCGACCGAGTTGATCACCTGAGCAGAAGCAGGTTTTTCATGTTTTCAAAACCTTTCGAACTTGCATGTGAAAAAGAATGCATTCCTTGCGGACATCCGGCGCCACCGTCAGCGTGACTTTTTGACCGCAGTCCCAATGCAGACAGTCTTCGACCTTTAAATTAAACTGGAAATCAGAAGTGGAGGTGTGGACGTCACCGCTTGCGCAGAACAAGACATCAACCTCGCCACCTGAGGCTCGATTTTGCAGATCTATAAACTCGCCGGGCTGTAGGCGTACCACAGTCATTTTTGCGTCAATTTCGCTGCGAAGATAAATCAAGCCCAAATCTTTGACAGAAGAGCCCGCTGGCCCGCAGTCAATTGCAAGTTCGCCAGCAAAGCGCACGACCGTAAAGGGATCGACCCGCGCGCCGTTGAAAATGAGTCCATCGCCTTGCCAGATCGCGAGCCAGCGGTCATACCCCGGATAGAGCGAAAAAGGGCCTGAACGATCGACCGTAGCACAGCTAATCCTCCACATAAAATCATGCGGAAATGCTTCTTCCGGCCGAGCGATCAAGATTTCGGAAGTCTGCCCGCGGCCATTTTTCCAGGGCATGATTTTGTAATCTTGAGGAGTTAATTTAACCATACATCTTTCACTTGCTGGCTAGAGTTAAGAATGGAAGACTCGACTTGAGTCTGATTCTATGGTTTGTCATTCAAATCGAATGAGCAACGGAAACCGCATGTATCTTCAAAATTTTCAGATTCTAAAACCCGATTTCCAGACAAGTCAGGAGCATGCCCTTGACTGGCTGGCCTGGGCCCATTCGATAGTCGGCGAGGCGCCGCTTGAAGCTAATTTCGCTCGTAAGCTCTTTGCGCGGTTTGCGGGCCGGGAGCAGCGCATTGCTTTCCGATCTTATGAACTCCCTCTCTACGGCAGATACGGTGAGGAGGCGGAAAACCTGTTTCGCAAGGCTGAGAATTTTCCTTTATCGAAGCGAATGGAGTTTTTTAGGGAAACCTGTGAAAAAAAACTCGATGAGTTTTACCGTGATGAAACTCGTCCGCCGCAGCTGTTGGTGCATGTCACCTGCACTGGATACATTTCGCCGAGTGCAGCGCAAAAAATCGTTGTCAAAAAAGGATGGGGACGAACGACCGCGATTCAACACGCTTATCATATGGGGTGTTGCGCGGCTTTTCCGGCCGTTCGATCGGCCATGGGCTACCTCTCCTCGCATCTTGCCAGGCCCGAAAAAGGGTCCTCTGAAGCGCGGGTCGACCTGGTTCATAATGAGCTCTGCACATTGCACCTCAACCCAGTCGACCATTCACCGGAGCAAATGGTGGTGCAATCGCTCTTTGCCGACGGCCACATCCGCTATCAGGTGACCGCGAATCCTCCGCAAGGAAAACATTTTGAAATCTTGGCTGTTAAAGAACAACTCGTCGAAAATTCCTCAGATGCTATGACCTGGAAGGTCGACGAGAGGGGATTTCAGATGACGCTGTCTCGCGATGTCCCTGAGCGCATTACCGGTGCTCTCGGCGATTTTATCGGAGAACTCGAAAAGGAAGCAGGCGTAGAACTTGATCCGCGCAAGACAATCTATGCGATTCACCCCGGCGGCCCCCGGCTGATCGACGCGATCAAAAAAAGCTTGAAGTTAGAAGACTGGCAGGTGCAGGCCAGTCTTAAGGTTTTGCGCGAGTGCGGCAATATGTCGTCAGTCACGATTCCGCATATTTGGTCTGAACTGCTGGGCAGCGCGCCGGCCGCGCCTGGGACAGCTTGGGTCATCAGTCTGGCATTTGGCCCGGGACTCACGATATTTGGTAGTATCATGAGGCGAGTTGTCACGTGAGTTGGGATCAGGGTTTATGGACTTATCTCACGATGATCTGCTTTGCCTTCCAGGGAACCTGCATCGCGCTGGATGAGCTCTTATTTCATCGCAAAAGGCTGCTTCCGAGGTGGGAGTTGATCGGTCATCCGATGGATACTTTTTTCTTTGCTGGTTTTTTTCTTGCACTCCGTTTGGGCCGTCCCGAAGACCGCGCTTCACAGGCAATCACGATCTCGCTCGGTTTGCTGAGCTGTTTGATCATCACCAAAGATGAGTGGGTGCATAAGAGGCTGGCAACCGCTGCGGAAAATTGGCTGCACGCGGTCCTCTTTCTTCTTCATCCAATCGTGGTGGTTTTATTTTGGTTTGGGTGGCGGAGCGAGCAGACAGATTTTGCTTCGATTTTACAGCTTGCGCAGATCATGACAGGATTATTTTTCATTTACCAAATCGTGGATGGGGGCCGAAGATGGAGCCGAATCGAGATGCGGTCTTAGTCGATAACGATTTGTATCATCAAATGGGAGAGGCTTGGTACCGGGCCGAAGATCACCCGGTGGCGCTTCTGCGAAGTGAATCGAGAGTGAAGAATCGTTGGATCCTCGACCGGCTGGTAAAGTCAAAGTTGAGCTCCGACGTACCTGTGCATGTCCTCGATGTCGGTTGTGGCGCGGGCTTTTTTTGCAATGAAGCTTCACGCCATGGCTTTGCCGTGACCGGCATCGATCTGGCAGACGATGCACTCGGAGTCGCCGCGCGCTTTGATGATACGAAGTCGGTACGCTACCTGCGCGCTGACGCCCACCATTTGCCGTTTAAAGATGGTGAATTTGATTTCGTAGTCAGCCTCGATTTCCTTGAGCACACTCCGGATCCAGCGACCGTCATCTCGGAAATAGCGCGCGTAGTTAAGCCCGGCGGAGGATTTTTCTTTCACACGTTCAACCGCAATTGGCTGAGCCATCTTGTGGCAATCAAGGGCGTCGAGTGGTTTGTGAAAAATACCCCTCCAAATTTGCACGCGATCGAATTATTTATTAAACCGGTAGAACTTGGTCAAATGTGCGCGAATGTAGGCCTGACTGCTGTCGAATGGCGTGGAATTCGCCCGGTTTTCAATCGCTCGTTTTTACGATTGCTAGTGGAGGGACTAGTCGACGATGATTTTGAATTTCGGGAAACTAGCAGCTTGAAGATTTCTTATCTCGGTTTTGCCCAAAAGCGTAAACCATAGACGAAAAATGTCAGCGGCAATGAGCTGCAATGAATCGGTAGCCATTTTGAGCTTTGCGCGACTGGCCGGTCATCTCAAAGAAGACGTGGACTGTTGTGCGACGATCTTGTTCGACATCTATAAAAAAGTTTCCACCCGAGCGGAACACCATGGCGAGCCCAATTCCGGGGGTCACTTCTGGAGACGCAAGAGAATTTTGATTGAAGCCATTGTAGCTTCGCGAGACGCGATTGAGAAAAATATCACGAGAGAGGCAACCGTAACGGTCGGTGACTGCGGCGTGGACGAAAGGCTTCAGAAAGCTCATTTCAACTTGAATTAATTTTTCTGGATCCATTTCGACTTCGTCACGAAATTGGTCGGGTGTAAATCGACCACTTTTACCGCCCCGTGGTGCGTGGTACATGGCATTCATGATCATTTCATCAACGGCACTTGCCACCGTGTCTGCCACACGGCTGGAGCAGCCATTGTTTTGGCAATTCGTCATGAAGGCATGAACTACCATTTCTTTTTGAATGGAAGCTTCGAGGGTGAGTGTTTCATGGCCCACTTCCTGTTCATGAAAAGCTGGCTTGTTCTGGTCAATCGACTTAAGTAAAAGGGCGTAGAACTGCGAATTTGCTTCCGTGTCTTTTTGATCGGAAGCTGCCGGTCTGGTGATCCAGGTCGCAAACCGTCGGCTCGCGATAATTTCAGCAGTTGAACAAAGCTTTTCGGGAGACGCGCTGATCACATGAAGTTGAGAGCTATTGAAATCTTTTGTGACCTGCTCAAAACTGACGACTTCCTCTGAATCTGAGCTATCGAAAATGATGTGATCTGACTTCGTGAGCGAAGGGCCAGCAGCTTCGATTTTGGCAAACGTTTGAAGTTCGATTCCGAGATGGCCAGCGACATGTTCGGCGAAGATTCGATCGACGATCGAGGTGCTGACCAGAATGAGTCGTTGCAGCATGAAAAATCCCTGTCGCAAATAGTTACAATAATTAAGATTACCTCAATATCGGGCAAACGAAAACTGAATCGGTTTACCAGCCACAAATCTGAGGCGGACTTTGGTCCAGAGAGAGTCGCCTTTACAGCGAGCAATAGCTTTTCTAAGATGAGATCATGATTCCTCTACGTTTTACTTTTTCGTTTGTGACGTCCCTGATCTTCTCATTTTCGATCTCAGCCAGGGCCCAGGTTCTTTACGTCGGCGATTCGCACACTGCGGGTTACTTCGGCTCGGCGTTGGTAGCACAGCTTCAAGACTGGTCTGGAAATCTCGGAATCGATCGCTATGCCGTATGTGGTTCTTCGACCATCACGTGGTCCCACAATCAGATCTGCTCCGTTTCGGGCGACTGCCCGTATACCTATGGGTACCGCTGGCCCGAGGCGAACGGTCAGCCAGCCCATAGCTATCCCTTTAACAGTGCCGAGCCTGATCCGATGCCAGAGCCGCGGGGATTGAGTGGGTTCGCGGGCCTTGCCAAAGACCCGAAGTATCAGGCTTACATCATCGCGCTTGGCACCAATGATGCAATCATTACGAAATGTACAATGCTGCCGGATCCCGAAGAAAGGCAATTGCATATCCGCAAAGGATCGCTTGCCGCAGCGGTAAAAGGAATTTTGGATGGTATTCCAAAATCAAATCCGACGAAGACCTGCGTTTGGGTTGGACCACCCGCTTACACGGCCGGTGCAATTGTTAGAAATTGCGGATCGACGGACAATTATCAGAAGTGGGTTGCGAGTCTAAAATCTTTTGTTGAAGCGAGCCCGCAAAAGTGCAAATTCGTTGAGAATCCCCTGAAACCGGCAGGTAGTAACGTTCACTTTTCAAATAAAATTGCCGACGCGGCGGCAAAGGTCATAGCGACAGAAATCGAAAAGGTCAGTCCGCATGGGAGGGTTCGCGGGTCTGCAGAGCCAGTGCCTGCGCCCACGCCACCAGTGGCAATGCCACCACGCCGCGATCAAAGGCGTGGTGGATCTTTAAGCAAATGACTACTCACAGCCCCAAGGCATCTCGTTGCAGCTAACAGGATGATAGGTGCAGTTGAGATCGGTCGTCGTCACTGAGCCGCCTTGAAGAATTTTGGTCATCGACTTAACGTTGAGTTTCGTGCCTTTGAGCGTAGCCGATGTTACTGTCGTGGATTTGCTCTTATCTGCATTATCGATATCAACGAGTTTGACAACCAATTGGGTGATGACTGGCGACGAGGTCGTGTCGCTCAGAACATAAGCCTTGCTCGCCGACTCACCAAGGTAATCGTGGTTAAATTGTGGTGCGCCATTGACGTGCGGAAAGAAAAATCCGCCCACATTGACGTTCAAGGTTCCGTCGTCTGCTGCAAACGAATCAATCACGAGAGGGTCTTCGCAGATGCCGACCGTGCCGTAAGTCAGTTTGTAATTGCCTTCAAAGACAATCGGCGAAACGGGCGGAGGTTGAGCAGCGTGAAGGCGGCCTGCGAGTAAAAGAAGTGCGGAAGATCCGAGAAGAATCCGCGTTGAAAGATTTCTCATGGCGATGTCCTTTCAGTACTTTTAATTTAGCGACAGCTTAATGAAGCCAAAAGGGAATTGCAACCTCAAGTGCGGAAGGCTTGGCTTTGAAATACCAGGACGGCGCCTCAATGAGCGGCGCCGAGAGGCACCGAACGTCACCGAACGTCACCGTGCGGGGCGCGGATAAAGTTAAGAAAATCTCACATCAGGGTGACGAGTGCCGAGCAGAAGATGACGCACCAGCCTTGGCTGGTAACACCGAGGAAGGGGCCTTGGTCGAAGAAGAGTTGTTGCCGTGGTCTGACGGCGGCGACGAGGCCGACGAGGCCGACGAGGCCGACGAGGCCGTAGGTAAAGTATCATTTGGAAGTGTGGCAGAATCATTGGCGGCCTGGATTTTGGCAATGGCCACTTCGACCGCCTGCGCGATTTGTAGCTTTTTATGGCTGGCGAGCCAGCCCGAATTATCAGAACGAATTTTAATTAACTCATCTTTGGCGCTGAGATCATTAAAAGACTCTAAAGCGTTCTCACCAGAGGCCTTGAGATCGCTGTCATTTGATTTCAAAAGATCGATGATTTGCGGAAGGGCCAGAGCTCCGATTTCGCCAAGTGAGCGGCTGCACCAGCGGCGGACCTGCGGATTGGTGTCACGCGAACAGGTCTCGGCTGTTTCAAGAGCTTCGGGCGACTGCTTGAGATCGAGTTCCGAAAGTGCGCGGGCAGCTAAACTTCGGTCGAGAAACTGCGGAGACTTTAACTCAGATTGAATGGCTAGAAAGCCGGCATGGCCCAGGCAACCTAGAGCATGAATGCCCGGATCATCGCCTTCGGCCGAATGGACGGTCTCGATGAGATTTCGGATATGACCTTCGACGATCGAGCGCTTATCCTCGGGAAGTAAGCAAACCATATTTACTGCCTTAAGGCGCGAGGGCGGGGGGCCTGACAAGTGTTCGGATACATAATTTGCCACGAGATCGTTGCGTCCCAGGACTTCGATCAAAATTCTTGCCGCTGATTCGCTGAGCGGACCGTCTGCATCCAGTAAGGATGTCAGTCGCTTTGTCGCCGATTTTCGCTCATCATCTCCGAGCCAGGCGAGTACAGAGGTCGTGGCGCGAAGCACCTCTGGAGATTCCCGGGGATTGATCCTCTTAAATAACAAATATGAAATTCTTTTAATATCCTCACGGTCGAATTTCTTCATTGCGTAGACTGCGGCGGCGCGAACTTTTGGGCTCGGATGTTCGACCATCAATACAGCGAGGCGGGTAAGGGCAATCGTCGTCTTTATGGTTGAGCAATGCACGGCCTGGACTGCCCAGTAAACTGGCTCTTCGCTCTGCTTAGGATCTAAACTCGCAAGAATATCATGATCGTGGTCGGGGCAGGAGCCGAGCGGTTTGGTTGCGAGGTCGGCAAAGACCTGTGATTTTTTATCAAGTTTCGCGGGCGGCACATTGGCCGGCGGAGCCGCGCCACCTGAGGAGTTTGCTGTCTGTGAGCTAGGACCAGCTGAGTTCCCAGGAGTTGTGCTGGAGCTCTGAAGTTGACGTCCGCCAGCCAGGGTTCCCGGAGTACGACCGGCTGCTGCATTGAGAGCCAAGTCACCCACTTTTTTCTTCGGGGTCGGATCGATTGCAATCAAGGTATCATTTTCGCGATTCGCCCAAGACAAAACGGCGGACTGGGTTTTTACGAGTTGGTAGTTACCGGCCAGGTCAGGGCGACTCATGTAGTAGCTGGAGACAATCGTTCGCGAAAGGTACAGCGACGTGAGCGGCATGATCAAGAAAACTGGAAGGCTCAGTAAAATAGCAAAGGCCCCGTTCCATGCCATGTTCGCGGAGACCTTGAGAATCGGACCGATCAAATTAAATACGGCAACAAAAAGTGTGATCGAAAAGATAACTGGAATCACAGCAGCTTGCCAGACAAGCGGCATGAGCGGAAATAGCCCTATAGCCCAGAAGACAAAAGCAACAATCAGCGACCTGATCGTGCGCAAAATCCAGCGCCAGCTCCCATAGCGCAGAGATTCTGGAAGTGACTCAGACATCCAAATTCCGACTTTGCCGAGCGAGCCCACATTCGAAAAGAAACAGAGAAAGATTCCAACTCCGATTGCAAATTTGATCTGAATGGGCGTCGAATGGACGTGGCTGAACCGGACTCCGAGGAGCACCAATCCGGATGTAGAAAGGATGAAAAAGAGTATCCAGGGAGAGACCAAATTACGTATCAGCTTCATGCACTTATCCTAGACTTAAGTAGGACGCGCCGTCTAGTGTTGGTTTTCTCGCCAATTGACCCTGGTTTAGAACCGATGCTGGATCTAAGTGCATGAAATTATTATCAAAGTTTCTTGAGGCGAGAAGCCTGAAGAGCTCAGAGGACCGAAAAAACCGTCGCCAAATTAAAAGAGGTCATGTCCTCCTCCAATTGGG
>JAYTRM010000236.1:0-8838 GCA_043746165.1 Bdellovibrionales bacterium
CCGAGTTGGCCCACCATATGGCATTCGATGCAACCTGTCGCAAACTCTACAAGTTCATTTCTCCGCCATTTTGACCCACTATTTATTCAGACGAACCAATTTATGAATTTAAACCGGACAGCAGTGGATCGAGCGAATCTTCGATGAAACGGCGGTCGTCGGCAATGTGTTCCATGACGTGAACGGAGTAGACCGTATCAAAATGCCTCTTGTATTCGTTCCGGAGGCCGCCAAGTTCGGAACAGAGAAGTTCAACTTTTTTTCCCGCCAAACGGCGTTTCAGCCTCAAAAATAAAACCTCAGATGGTTCGATGGCAACCATTTCCAAAATCGTCGGCCCTTCCAGAACGCGTTCCGTGAGACGCCCCCAACCCGCACCAACTTCGAGAACACGTTTTCCCACAAAGCTCTTAAAGAGACCATATTCGAATTCCGTGAGTCGAAAGAGAGAGTCGTAGTCGTCCTCCTGGTACTCCGACATTCCCTTGGCGTAGCTGTCAGTTTTGACCATTTCTTGATCCATTCCTTCTCGCCTTCTAGTGTTTAGCCCACAACCAATAGGGATCGCGTTCCTGTAGGAGTCGATAACCGAGCCTTGGAAAAAAACCTGTCAGCACGTCGGTATCCGGTTGTGGATTGCCCTCATAGAAATTCCACCGTGAGTCTTTTAGTTCAAAAACCAAATCGGGCTGGTTTTCTGCCGACTGAAAATAGTCAGCAAAAGACTGGCGAATTTGCGGAAAACGTTTCTTGTCCGACACAAGCCACACGGATGTTCCCATCGGATATAGCTTCACTTTTTTACTATCGATAAACAAATAGCCTGCGGGAAAGTCGTCGTAAAACAAAACCGATTGACGGTTCACGACTGCTGCCTGAAGGTCGGCAAAAAGTTCATGAATGAAATCGGCTTTGTGCGGCGAAGTTCGCATCCCAGCAAAAGGCCCCTCGGTGATTCGACTCGTCAGTTGCGCCAGTGAGTATCCTTCTCCGTATATGCTATTTCTCATATAGTGGAGGCAAGTCGCCAAGGGTAGAATAATGGTAAAGGCCATCAAAATTGTGGAGATCAATTTACTGGAGTGTGCCCTCACTAAGCTTAGGCCTAAAAAAATGCTCAGGATTGCGGCTGCCATACCACCGATCATCGCGTTGGTGAAGCCATTGGCGCTCGTCAGAGAGGTGGTCAGACCGGCAGCCATTGAGCAAATCCAAACCAGAGCAATCATTCGTTTGGCTGGGAAGTCTTTTGGTAAGAGAATAAAGAAAATCGGCGCGATCAAGGCGAGGTAAATCGGAAGGTACAATGGACCCGTGGCCCACTGGCCGACACAAACCAAAGCGACCAAAAACGGTGCCACCAAACTCCGGGTCTTCTTGAAAGAGCCGATGGCCGCTGCCAAAACTAAGATTAAAAAAATCTCGCGGATTCGCCAACCCGATCCGGCATGAATGGCAGTTAAAAGCCCAGAAATTTTAGAAACACTTGGTCCTTGCTGTCCGGTGCTCATATGTCGGTGAATTGCGGAAAACACATTTTCCCAGCCAAGCAAGGTCAAAAGCAAAAAATCAAAAAGTCCAGTTGCGATCAAAGCCAAAAGAAAGGGCGCAGATTGCCTGAGGCGCAATCGCCATTTGGAAGGGTAAAGAAAAATCAGTCCAGATGTAAAAAGCCCAACAGGAATTAAAATAGTTGGATAACTCAAAACTACAAGACCGAAAGCGACTCCACTCCCAATTTGATTAAGTCGTCGTTCTGAAGATGGCTTCATTTCGGCCGTGACAGCGGCGTACACGCCGGAAAGAAATAGAATCGAACAAAGTGTGTTATACGAAAAATTCGGAATGACGAACGGCCAGAACAGCCACACCAGCGCCCCGCAAGCAATCGCCAATATTTTCGGCAATCCAAAAACTGACGAAGCGAAAAATCGCGAAGCCATAAACCCTGCGCAGAGAGCGAAAGTTTGGAACAAAACTCTGAGAAACAGGACAAGGCCGGTGCTGCCAAAAATCGTAGTGTAGAAGGCGACGAAAGGAAAGCTGATGAATCCTGCGGTCTGATGTAATCCACTTTCATTTACAAAAGGTCTTGCGCCGAGGACAAACTCGTAGGGAAGGGCAACGTAATAAGACTCGTCTAGAAAATCGATTCCGAATTGCAGGCGGTAGAAACAGAAAGCAGTGACGCCAAAAATAAAGAAGCCGACAAAAATGTGAAGAATCCGGATCATCGAAGCGCCGTTTTTAAACCCGCAATCACTCGTTGGACATCCTCGAGCGACGTGTATGAGGACAATGGTAAGCAGAGAATGCGAGTGCTGATGTCTTCTGAAACGGGACAAGGCATGTGTGGCATATAGGGAAGCAAATTCAGCGATGGATAGAAATAGCGACGAGGGAAAACACTCAGTTTCTCAAGCATCGACTTCACAAATAATACCGCTTTTTCGCTCTCAAAAATCACGGGAAAGTACGAAAAGTTTCCTTCAATCCCAGCCGACTTCACCTGAGGCAAAACGATCGGAAGACCTCTTAAACCTTCGACGTAAGCGTCAAAGGCTCTTTTCCGGACCTTGATCTGATCTCCCAACGAAGGGAAATTGCAAAGGCCCATGGCGGCGTGAAACTCAGAGTTCTTACCGTTGATCCCGGCCTCGAGGTATTCGTCACCCCGATGACCGAAGCTTCTATAAAGCTGAATCTTGTCGGCAACTAGGTCGTCATTGGTAATGACCGCTCCGCCCTCAACCGTATGAAACAGTTTCGTTGAGTGAAAACTGAGTGTTGAGGCATCTCCAACACTTAACAACGAACGACCAGCGATTTTAACTCCCATGGCGTGGGCGCCGTCGTAAATCACTTTCAAATCGTGTTTTTGAGCGATGCTGCCAATTTTTTCAAAGTCGCATGGATAGCCATAGACATGAACACCGAGAATCGCGGTGGTATTGGGAGTGATGGCGCGCTCTATTTTTTCCGGGTCTATACAGAGAGTCACGGGGTCGATATCGACAAAAACAGGGCGGCAGTGCTCCCACAGCAGAGCGGTGCTAGTCGCGACGTAGGTGAATGGCGTGGTGATGACATCACCTTTGACACCGAGCGCCTGGATCGCAAGTTGAATTGCAATCGTACCGTTGCTCACAAAGATGGCGTGCTTGACACCGAAATAATCGCGAAGTTTGCCTTCGAGTTCCCGAGAGAGAGCCCCGTCATTGGTCAGCTGACCGGATGCCCAGATCTGTTCCAGGCGCTTAACGTAGTCCTGAAGCGCCGGAAGGTAACTCTTCGTTACATTCAACCGTTCATTCATTTTGCTCGCCACTCTGTCGGGTCTTGTCTGACCTGTGATTTTTTCCAGCATTCAAATGTCGTTCTTTATCAGGTTCTCGCGATGAATAAGCAACTTTCTATCCGCGATAGCTTGCTGCATCATACTCGTTCAGTGTCGAGTGTTTCGGTCCACAATTCCTTGCCATTCTGAGATAAATCCATGAAATCTGCCAAATGCTTAATTATTCTCGCTGGCATTCTCTTGATCCTGTTTGGCGAACCCTGTTTCTATCATCGACCTTAGGTTTTCTTTTCGGCGCCTTCATTCGCCCGGGGTGGACTGAAGCTGTCGAATTTGGGCAAGTCATCGGGAATGCGGTTCAATATCCGCTGAACGATCCTTGGTACTACGAAATTGTCCATAATTTCTCTTTGTTCACTTTGATTCCTGCATTTCTTACCAAGGCCGGGGTCAACTTATGGCTTCAAAGTCTGCTGTTTACCGGCATTCTTGGCGCTTTGTCTGTATCATGTGTTGCCCTTGCATCATTGGTCTTGTGCGGGATGCCCCTGCTCTCCGTTTTAATGGCCTTGCTCTTGTTCAATTACCAGTTTGCGGTCTTTCACTACTATCCCATTTTTTATCCTGTTCAGGAAATTTGCTTCGGGCAGGTGGGCTTATATCTGACCTTGTTTATTTTTTCGCTCTTTGCCTTAAAGAAAACCAAGTGGGCGATCTTTCTTTTAGGCTTTATGCCGGCGTGGCATGTGGGATGGGCCATTCCGTCGTGGTTCGCTGGTGCCGTGGTTTTCTGGGTTTTGCGCAAAAAGATCGATGTTCGTCGACACTTAATGTTATTTATTGCTGGCGCGCTGTTAGTTCTTTGCGCGCTTGGAACACAGAAGACAGTTTTTCCCTCGCATACGGTTTCAGAGAGCACGCCATTCGATCGTGATCGCCAGCTTCGAGAGATGAAGATCTCACGCGAAATTGTCGCCCAGCGCGACGAAAATGGAAACCCTTCATCACACAACATGGTCATTCGCGAAGCCAAGCAACCTCTCAGAGAAGCTGTCGCCTATTTCTCGAGCGAAATTTACTTTTTATTTTTAGCTCTTCTGATCTGGAGGTTAACACCGTCTTACTGGACAAGTGAACGTCGTCTCCTCATCATTGGCTTGTGGACGATTTGCGGACTATCTTTAGCAATTCGCGCACTCGACGAAATGGACAAGAACTTCACCTGGATTACACCTCTCGACCCCTACTTGCCTTACTACATTCAGCGGATCATCGCGGGACGATGGCTAAACTTGAACATGATACTGGCACCGCTTCTTCTGTTGTCAAATCTCGCGGTATTGAGCTTCGAAAAAAAGAGCCCGTGGGCGAATGCCTTACTCGGCATTGTTGCTGGTCTTGCGATCTTTCGCACCAACTGGGCCCTCATTCCTCCCTTCAGCAGAGATTGGTCGGCCTGGTGGCGCCTCGAAAGTGTGATTCCGTTTCTGTTCATTTCAGTTTTACTTCTCGAGCGCTATCTTCCCAATTTGCGGTTCAGTCGATGGGAAAATCGTGTTCCACGGGTCTCTCGATACGCACTCTCGCTCGGGATCTTTTGGGCCTCTTTTTGCGTGATGAGCTTTCCCACGCTCGCAGCAGCTTTGAAAGAAAAGCCTTTCTTGGGTCACGACGACCTCGACGAGTTATGTGAGGTCGCCGCAAAAACACCGGGCGTAATCATTCTCGCCGTGGGTATAAAATTACGCAATGGTTTCAATCCGCAGGTTCGAACGCGACGCCCGATCGAACTGCCGGGGCCCTTGTCAATTCTGGGGCCCAGCGCTGAAGTGGCCAACGTGGCAAAAATGAATATCGATGTTTATTGCCTCGATGTTTTCAATTTTGATTATCCATTTCACACTACTGAGCAAATCAAAGCTTGCTTTGAGGCCCGTGACACCGCTGCGTGGCAACGAGTCGGCAAAGAGTACTCGGCGACGAGTGTCTTGACCCTTAACACTTGGAAATTGAACCTTCCAGCAGAGGCGACTGCGGGAGGATTAACCCTCTACCGTATTCCGCCAGCCGACTGATTTTCGCTTCCACTTTGCGGGCCGTTTCGATATCTTCCCCGCGTGATAACAGAATTTCGCAATCGACATTTGAAATCGACGGGCCTCATTCTCGAAGGGGGCCGCGTGAGGGTGCTGGACCAACGCCACCTTCCAGATAGCGAGGTCTGGATTCAAGTCGAAAATACCGAGCATATGGCAAGTCTTATCCAGGCTTTGAGCGTCCGTGGTGCTCCGCTGATTGGCGTTGCGGCAGCCCTCACTTTGGCGCAGGAAGCCTGCGCAAACCCAGGCACGCAAAGGCTTCAAAAAGCCGCGGCACTTTTACGTGAAGCGCGACCGACAGCCGTTAACTTAATGTGCGCGATCGATCGCATCATGCGCGAGGCTCCTGATTTTGAGCCCGACCAAATCGCTGAGACGGCGATCGAAATTTTTCTCGAAGACGTCCGAATGTGTGAAGGCATGGCTGAAGCAGGCGCAGCCCTCATCGGCCGACTCGAGAACATTCTTACGATTTGCAACACCGGCGGGCTTGCGACTGTGGGTCTAGGAACGGCGTTTGCGTCGATCCATCGCGCCCACCAGCAAGGCAAAAATATTCACGTCTTTGTAACTGAAACAAGGCCGCTACTTCAGGGCGGGCGCCTCACCACTTGGGAACTCAAAAAATCTGGCATTCCGCACACGTTAATCACCGATAGCATGGCGGCAACTGTCATGCGCTCTGGAAAAATTCACCGCGTGCTCACAGGCGCCGACCGAATTTCCAGACGCGGCGATTACGCCAATAAAATTGGTACGTATAGCCTCGCCGTGAATGCAAGCTTTCACAAAATTCCGTTTTATCCGGTAGCCCCTTGGTCGACGGTCGACTTGAACTGCGAGAGTGCCAAAGAAATTCCGATCGAGGAGCGTAAAGCTGATGAGGTCTTGGGAGCTCAAGGCAGCTTTGGCCAAGTTCGCTGGGCTCCCGAAGATACCGAAGTCTACAACCCCTCGTTCGACGTCACGCCGGCCGAGCTTGTAACTGGAGTCGTACTCGATCGCGGATATTATGAAATCAAATCTTTTCAGCAGCTTTGCGAGAAGAATCATCTGCTCAAAGCAGAGAAGGACTAAGGATCGAGAAAATGTGGGCGATTATCGGTGGATCAGGATTTGAGCACTTTACCGGCATCGAAGAACTTCAGCCACTCGAGCGCAAGACCCCTTTCGGGCTTGCATCTTCAGGCTTAAGAAAAATTCACTTCAAAGGTCGCGAATGTATTTTTCTTCCTCGCCATGGCCAAAACCATGAGCTCTCGCCGTCTGAAGTGAATTACCGCGCCAATATCTTTGCGCTCAAAGCGAGCGGCGTGCAGAGATTGATCTCGATTTCAGCGGTAGGCTCACTGAAGTTTGATCTCAAGCCAGGTGATCTTGTCGTTCCTTCGCAATACATCGACCGAACCAAAGGCATTCGCGCACCGAGTTTCTGTGGAAACGGTGTGGTCGGTCATGTCTCGCTTGCCAAGCCTATTTGGAGGGGCGGCGCCGACGCGGTCAAAACTATTAAACCCCAACTCGACTTTGCGGCTCACTTTGACAAAACCTACGTATGTATCGAAGGACCGTATTTCTCGACGCAAGCCGAATCCAACACTTACCGTGAAATGAAAGCGGACATCATCGGCATGACCAACTTTCCGGAGTTTGCGCTGGCCCGCGAGGCGGGAATTGCTTATTTGCCGTGCTGTTTTGTGACCGACTACGATTGTTGGGACGATTCAATCGAACATGTCACAATTCAGGAAGTGCTGGCGACGATGAAGAAAAACAACTCGAAAGCCGTTGAGCTCATCGACGCCATTCTCAAAGCTGATCCGGATGCCGATTTGTCGTGCCGCGAAGGCGGGTTGAAAAACGGTCTTATGACGCCGCGAGAATCTATGCAGGAAGCTCAGAGAAGCATGCTCGACGTAATCTGCTCTTAAATCACGCGATCATTGCCGCCATCGATCGGAATCTGCGCGCCAGTCGTCTTCGCGAAAGCGGGGCCGGCCATCACAGTTACGAGAGTGGCGACATTTTTCGACGTGATTTCAGTTTTTAAGAGATTCTTGCGTTTATATTGATCGACAGTTTGGCCATAATGTTGAGCGCGGCTTGCGATCACTTCATCGCTCCAAATGCCAGTATCAAAGACAGCATCAGGGTGAACTGTGTTCACGCGCACGCCGTGAGGTGCGAGCTCCAGCGCTGCCACGCGCGCCAGTTGCGTGAGTCCTGCTTTGGCCACGCTGTATGCCGAAGCGCCGGGCCCGGGAGCTGTGACGTTCTTTGAGCCAACAATGACGATCGATGGATCGAGACCTAGTTTCAAATAAGGAATCGTCGCTTTCACCATGCGCCAATGGCCGCTCAAGTTTACATCGAGTACAGCCTTCCAATCGGATTCAGCCAACTCTTCGATCAGTTTTCCGCTTGGAAATGTGCCAGCATTTGAGACCAAAATATCAATGCCGCCGAATTCAAAAATCACCGTCTCAACGGCGACGTTAACCGAATCGAGGTCGGTGACGTCGACTTTTAAACCCAGCGCGCAGAAGTCGTTTAAGCCTTCGATGTTTATATCGAAGCCAACGACGGCAGCTCCTTGAGCTTTGAGATCTTGAGCAATGGCTTTGCCAATCCCGCTGGCGGCGCCAGTCACGATCGCGACTCTGCCCTGAAACAGGGATTTCGCGGCTTGGCCAACTTTGAGTTTCGCCTGCTCGAGTTCCCAGTATTCGACTGCAAATAGGTCAGGTTCCGAAACGGGCCGATAGCCGCCCAGGTTCTCGCCCCACTGCATGCAGCGCCGAGTGTGGCGAGTGATATCGGAGACAACCTGCAGAGCTTTCAGTGACGAAGCGATACTGAGACAGCCGACCCCAGGCCAAATTGCCCAACGCGGAGACGGATCGAGTTCGCTTAAGCCAGGCGACTGATACCTCGCAAAGTAGCGATGGTAGTCTTCGATATAAGCGTGCAGGCTCGCTTCCGGGTTTTCACTGATGACAAGTGGGCGCGGTTTGATATGAATCACGTGATCGGGGGTGACCGTGCCGAGCGAAGCAACTTCAGAAGCATGAGGCCAGTTCGCAAACCCGACAGATTCTTCATCTTGGTGAACGCGCACGAGCGCCGCTGAACCGAGAGCTTCGGCGCACTTTTTCCGAAGAGCCGCTACTGCTAAGGCGGGCGGAGGGGATTCAGCTTTATGCTTGAGCACCTCAAGCGCATTTTGTGCGGCGAGCTCATCTTCTGCCTTGGTCACCAAAGAGATCATGTTTTCATACGCGGTTTTGGCGTCGTCGTGGAAAGTGAACACGCCGTGATTGAGGAGAACGACGGCGTCATACGCGGACCACTTCAAGTCGCGAGTCAGCTGATACATGTCGCGTGACAGAACAAAACCTGGCATTACATAAGGCACCAGGAGTACTCGAGCTCCAAACAACG
>JAYTRM010000237.1:0-9741 GCA_043746165.1 Bdellovibrionales bacterium
CTTAGCCCTTGGACTTCTGACTCTGGCGATGCTGATCAGCCGCCGTATCCTGCGCCCCCTAGACCGTCTCTCGCGTCGAATGATGGACTTTCTCGTCGACCGTTACTCGTTTCAATTTGCGCAACCTGAAGGCAACGAGCTCGGCGATTTACACCGCACTTTCAATTCACTGGCGCAGCGAGTGATCAACACAATGGACGAGTTGAAAACTCTCGATCAAGCAAAATCTGAATTTCTCAATATCGCCAGCCATGAGCTGCGAACGCCACTGACCTCAATCAAAGGATCACTCAGCCTACTCGGTGGAGGCATGATCGGCACGGTTGATCCTTCCTGCATGCGCTTAATCAAGATTGCCGAAGTTGAAACCGACCGTCTCATCCGACTTATTAATGACCTTCTCGATCTTGCCAAAATCGAAGCGGGTAAACTCCCCTTGGTTTGCTCATGGCTATATTGGGATGACACCGTCTCTAAGACCACAGAGGGATTGATGGGCCTTGCGAGTAAGGCCGATGTGAATATCAAAGTCGAACAGGCGCCCGGACTCGAAGTATTTATGGACCACGACCGGGTTCAACAGGTGCTGACAAACCTGATTTCTAATGCGATTAAGTTTAGCCCTCCAGGCAGTTGGGTCACCGTGAGCGTCGGCCGCACCTCGCGAGGCGAAGTTTTGGTCAACGTCCGGGATCAAGGCCCAGGAATCGCAGCGGAAGATTCCGAATTGATCTTTCAGAGATTTCGACAAGGGGCCACGCCTGAGAATCCACTGGTCAAAGGTACAGGTCTTGGTCTTGCAATCGCAAAAGCTTTGGTCGCTGAGCACGGTGGCGACATTGGACTGGAGAGCGAACTCGGACACGGTGCAACTTTTTGGTTTACTTTGCCGAAGTGGCGCGACGATGAGTCATCGAGCGAAGAGCCGAGTCGCGAGACGACGGCTTTTAGCCAGGCGAGTGACCAGGTTCCACCGAGGGCGGCATGAGCCTCAAAGGTCTTTTGGCTGAACTGCAAGTCGAGTATCTCGCAACCTTTCCTGAAAAAATCATGCGGATGGACTCCCTTTGGAGAAGCGGAAAACTTCAGGAACTCGCCTCGGAATTTCATAAAATCAAGGGCACCGGTCGAACTTACGGAATTCCCGAAGTGACAGTCGTTGGCGAGGCCCTCGAAGCCCTTGTAGAAATGAACCATTCTCAGCTCAATCAGGCGGTTCCCGCCGCCCTTTACGTCCTTGAACAAATCCGTAAAGCCCGCTCTGCGGGACGAGAGCTGAAACTCGAACATGAAGCGCAATTTGTTATGATTTCGGGACTGCTCAGCAGGCCTGACTAGTCCAGTCGCCGCTTAAAGATGGCGGTGGAATCGGCTGCCGCGCGCGGACTCGAGGGCTTGTAGCGAAGCTTCGCAGCGGACCAGAGGTTTACGAACAACGCCAAACGACATTGACCCTCGCCTCATGCCGTCTTAATCTCAATTCATGCAAGAACAATATCGCGAACTGTCTGAACTCGTCTCGCCGCAAAACTTCACCACCGATTCTGACACGCTGGCAACCTACAGCCATGATTGGACGAAGAACTTTGATACCCGCGCCAGCTGCGTCGTGTTTCCTCAATCAAGCGAGGAAGTCGCCAAAGTCGTAACCTGGGCGCGCAAGCACGGCTTCGCGCTCGTGCCCTCTGGAGGCCGAACGGGTCTCAGCGGCGGCGCCTGCGCGCTGAACGGCGAAGTGGTGGTTAGTCTCGAGAAGATGAATCGTTTTCTCGATTTCAATCCAGTTGATCGCACCGTCACCTGCCAAGCTGGAGTTGTGACCGAAACTTTGCAAAAGCACGTGCGCGAAAAAGGCTATTACTTTCCGGTTGATTTTGCCGCTCGTGGTTCAAGTCACATCGGCGGCAACATCGCGACCAACGCTGGCGGAATTAAAGTTCTTCGCTACGGCAATATGCGCGACTGGGTCACGGGATTAAAAGTGGTGACCGGAGCCGGCGATATACTCAACCTCAATAAGTCCCTCGTGAAAAACAACACCGGCTTTGACCTGAGACACTTAATGATCGGCAGCGAAGGCGCCCTCGGCTTCATTACGGAGGCAACGCTGAAATTTACCACACCGACTAAACCGGTGACGGTCTTGTGCCTCGGCGTGAAGGGGCTCGAATCCGTCATGAGCGTGTATCGAGAATTTCGCGATCACGTTCCACTCACAGCATTCGAATATTTCTCCGATATCGCCTTGAATCAGGTGATAGCGCATACAGGGCTGCAGAAGCCATTTCCGGAGCCAGCTGAGCACTACCTCATCGTCGAAGTCGAAAATGTCGACTCCGAAGCCGAAGAAAAAACTCTCCAGCTCTTCGAGAAATGCATGGAGAAAGGCTGGCTGGTCGACGGCGCCGTCGCGAGCAGCGAAGCGCAGGCCCGCGATTTTTGGCGTCTGCGTGAAGATATTTCGGAAGCGACAGCCAAGGATTCACCCTATAAAAACGATATTTCAGTTACCATTTCGAAAGTTCCCGAATTCTTGCGTGAGACAGACGCAGTTTTCAAAAAATACTACCCTGACTTTAAAGTCGTTTGGTTTGGTCACGTCGGCGATGGCAACATGCATATTAATATTTTGAAGCCCAAGGCCTTGGCGCGCGAAGAATTTCTGCGCCGCTGTCACGAGGTCGACGACATCCTATTTGCAGTCATCGAAAAAATGGGCGGCTCTGTTTCAGCAGAACATGGAGTGGGTTTAGTTAAAAAGCCATATCTTCGCTACACTCGCAGCCCTGCTGAGATTCTGCTCATGAAAGGGATCAAGAAAACATTTGATCCCGATGGGATTTTGAATCCCGGCAAAATCTTTGACTGAAACACGGCAGTCGAGCGCGGCTAACTCAAAATACGACGCGGGTCTTAATGCTGGTTTTAAGCGCGGCAATTCGTGTCGCCACCGAGTTGGCCTCGGCTTTTTCAAGATCCATCACCAAGTAACCAATTTTGCTATCAGTTGAGAGTGATTGTGCTTGAATGTTGGCGCCAATTTCAGAGACGATACCGTTTATATCACTCAGCACTCCGGGTACGTTGCGGTGGACATTGATGAGGCGATGGCAGCCCGGATGAAGAACTGGCAAATCGACATTGGGAAAGTTTACCGCGCCGCGGGTGCTGCCCCACTTTAAATATCCCATAAAACTTGCAGCAACTTCGGCGCCGATGGCCTCTTGCGCTTCTAAAGTGCTGCCTCCAATGTGGGGTGTGAGAATCACGTTGGGTAGACCCTGAAGCTCGCTGACAAATTTTTCTTTGTTGCTCGATGGCTCGTTGGGAAATACGTCGACGGCTGCGCCCGCAATTCGGCGTTCGCGAATGGCCGTGGCCAACGCCGAAATATCGACGACGGTCCCGCGGCTGGCGTTAATGAGGCAACTGCCGTTTCTCATGTGCCGAAGTTGTTCGGCGCCCAGCATTCCCCGAGTCTGTGAAGTGTCGGGAACATGCAAGGTCACGAAGTCGGATTGTTGCAAGAGCTCCTCAAGAGTCGTTAAGTTGGTCGAATTTCCGAGTGGCAGTTTTTTCACGACATCAAAATATATCACGCGCATGCCGAAGGCTTCGGCGAGTACGCTAACTTGGCTTCCGATATGGCCGTAACCGACAATGCCAAGTGTTTTGCCGCGAACTTCGTGCGAGCCTTCGGCCGATTTCAACCACTCGCCCACGTGAGCTTTGCTGTTGCGATCACCCAACTGACGTGAAAGGACCACGATCTCGGCGAGCACGAGTTCGGCAACACTTCGGGTGTTGCTGTAAGGTGCGTTGAAAACGGGCACGCCAAGCGCGTTGGCCGAGGATGAATCAACTTGATCGGTGCCAATGCAGAAAGCTCCGACCACGACCAGATGTGGATTACTTTCGAGTGCTTTACGAGAAATTTGAGTTTTCGAACGGATACCGACTGCATCGCATTCTTTGAGCAGCGCGGTCAGCTCGCTTTCAGTTGGTGAATGATTTTCCAGACGAACGTCGAAACCCTCACGACTCAGAATTTCTTTGGCTACGGGATGAATTCCCTCGAGAAGCAAAATTCTTGTTGGTCTGGCTGAATTTGAAGTCATTTGTTTTTTCCATTGCGAAGTTTAAGGCCAGCAGAAGACTAGCAAAAGACCAGTAAATTGTAGCCTGCGAACTGGACCAAATATTGTCACAGTTGAGTTAAGATGAATAGAATAAAAAAATCCCATTCGCCAGTGCTCAACGACTGAACTTACGGAGGCTGATCTGTCCGACAATCGCTTAAAACTCCTGGTCATTGACGACGATGATTTGATCGCGAGCAGCATCCGCATGGCGCTACCCAGTCACTGGCGAATGACCCATTCAGGTCATCCGGTCGGACTTCCGCAGGGCTCTTTTAACGCGGCCCTCGTCGACCTGCATCTCACTGGAAATTTAGCCAAGGCCGAAGGTGTGACGATGATCTCGCGGCTGCACACCGCCGATCCGCATCTTGAAATTGTCGCGATGTCGGGCGATCTCGATCGTGAGTTGATGGAATCATGCCTCAAAGCCGGTGCTTCTCGCTTTCTCGCCAAGCCTCTCACGCCGGAAGAGCTTTTGCTCACGTTGGAAAAAATTGAAGCTCTGCTGCTCCTTCGCGACGCAACCAGCCGCGGAACCGCGCGCATTCCTTGGATTGGCTCGAGCGAAACCTCGATCAATGTCAAAAAAATGCTCGCTGGGCTTCGGGCGGAGCAAGGACCGATTTTAATTGAAGGCGAATCGGGCACAGGAAAAGAAGTTGCCGCCGCCCTCATTCACGGCCAAGAAGGTTCGGGTCGCCCTTTTGTCACAGTCAATCTCGCCGCCCTTCCAGAAAATGTTTTCGAGTCCGAATTTTTCGGCCACGTGCGGGGCGCGTTCACCGGTGCGGACCAGAACAAAATGGGGCTCGCCGAAGCAGCTCACGGCGGTGATCTGTTTCTCGACGAAGTTGAAGCGCTGCCGCCTTCCCAGCAAGCCAAGCTTTTACGATTTTTAGAAAGCGGCGAGGTTCGCCGCGTCGGCGCAAAAGAAACGATTCGCGTCTCCTTGCGCGTGATCGCCGCCACCAATCAAAACCTTCAAGCGATGGTGAAAGATGGCTTATTTCGCGAAGATCTCCTTTGGCGCTTGAACGGCAAAAAGATCAACCTGCCACCCCTGCGCGATCGGCTCAGCGACATTCCCGAGTTGGCCCGACACTTTCTTGAGCTCGAGCGGCCGAGACGGAACAAAACTCTCGCTGACGACGCGCTCGTAGCCCTTGGCGAACATGACTGGCCCGGCAACGTTCGCGAGTTTAAACGTGTCTGTGAGCAGCTATGCCTCTATTCGCGGCTGCCGATCATTCGCTCGAGCGATGTGCGCGAAGTCTTACCCCTTCGAACGACCTCGAAGGCGGCGGGCCTTCAAGAAGTCGATTTGAGTCGCGGCATCGGCGACTTGCTGGCTGATTTTGAAGCGGAAATCATTCGCAAAGTTCTAACTCAGGATTCTGATATCGAAAAAGCGGTGGCAATTCTCAAGATCTCACGTTCGAGTCTTTACAAGAAGATGAAAGACTATAATATCGAGCTCCGGAGTTAAGGGGTTACTCGTGCAAGACGTGCAAAATCTGTGGGCCGATCCTATTTATCGCCAGACCGTCGCCCTGGTCGAAGGCGTACTCATCGTCATGGCTGTTCTGTTGTTTTTTGTTCGCAACAAAAATCCTCATGCACAGGCGTCGTGGGCGAGCTTGAAAAGCTGGCTCTTTGCCGCGCCCGTTCTGTTCATGTTTTGCGCACTCCCCTCACCGGGTCCCCTCCTGGTTTTGACGATTGTCGCGATTCTGGGAGCCAAGACTTTTTTCCAAATGATCGGGCTCTACCACCGCAGCCACTTTGTGTGGGCCACCTACTTGGGTTTAATCGGTTTGGCGGCGGCCATCCATTTCCAGATGCGCGAAGTCTACAACGTCGCACCGATGTTTTTTCTCGGTATCATTTGCGTGATTCCGATTCTTCTTAACTCCTCAAAACAAATGATCCAAAACATTTGCCTGACGCTTCTTTGTTTTATTTTTCTCGGCTGGGCGTTCATGCACCTCGGATTCATCTGGCAGCTCGAGGGCGGCCCTTACATGGTGCTATTTTTGATCATTCTCACCGAGCTCTGTGACAACATTCACTTGTCACTCAGTCGTCACATCGGAAAGATCAAAATTTTTTCGAAAATCTCGCCTAAACGCAATCTCGAAGCTGGCCTGATCGCATTTGCGTTGACGATCTTTTTTGCTTTTGCCTTCAGACACCTGCTGCCAGTGCGCTCAGAGATTTACTGGATATCAGGCGGTGTCGTCGCAGCGCTCGGTGGAAGTCTCGGCGACCTCGTGCTCTCTGTTGTTCGCCGTGATCTCGGCATTAAAGACGTGGGGCAATTCATCATCGGCCGTGGTGACTTGCTCACTATTATGGATAGAATGATTTTCGTGGCGCCTATTTTCTATTACGTGATGTGGTATTTACAGGTCCTTCGGCATAATTGAATCGGCCCAACAACTCATGTGGCAGCCCCTTTAAGAAAGAACGTCGATGCGCGACTGGGATTATGAAAATGAACAATGGGTGCGACTTCCTTCGCACTTAAAGCACTTGCCGCTCTTTACGCGCCACCTTGACCTCATGAGTTTCTTTTTCCGGCTGGTGTGGTCGGTAATTCTTAAGCACCTATTTTTTCGCTTCTACATTCGCCTCAAGGTTAAAGGCGACTTTCAGGCTATTTACGAAAATTACCCGAGACTTCTTCTCATCTCAAACCATTCGAGCCACCTCGACGCACTTTCGATCGCGGCGGCCATACCATTTCGCTACTGGCTTGATCTGTACATTGCCGCAGCAAAAGATTATTTTTTCAGTAATCCCTTGTTTACTTTTTTTTCGAAGCATTGTCTCGGCGCGATTCCAATCGACCGCAAAGACAGGAAGGGCGAAGCGGTAGAACTTTGCCTGACGTTACTGAGTCGTCTCGAGCGAATCTGGCTAATCATTTTTCCGGAAGGCACCCGGTCGCCCGATGGCTCTATCGGTCAGTTTAAGCGCGGCGTGAGCCTTTTTTCCGAAAAGACCTCGACCCCATTGCTATTTCTATATCTGGAAGGCAACAGTGATCTGTGGCCGAAAGGCGCTCCGTTTGCTAAACCTGGTAAGTTGATTCTCCACGTCGGTCCGGTCCATCCTCCGGCGCCGATCGCATTGATTTACGAGCACTATCGCGATTGGGTGACCCGCATTAATCCGAACGCATTTCAAACGGTGAGCGAGGATCCATCGCCCCCTGAGAGCGCAACTGAGAGCGCAACTGAGAGCGCAACTGAGGGCTCAGACGAAGCCTAAATCCTTCCTGTCGCGCAATGGCTCAAGAACTCCGTGCGGGTCCGAAGATCGTCACGGAAATCTCCCCGCAGATCACAGGTGACCGTCGTCGAACTTGAATCTTCAACTCCGCGCGAGACCACGCAGTAATGCTTGGCATTAATGTGGACAGCGACACTGTTCGTCCCTAAGACATGAGCCAAGCAGTCGGCGATCTGCTTGGTTAGACGCTCCTGCACTTGCGGACGACGAGAAAAGAAATCAGCGATGCGATTGATTTTTGAAATTCCGATGACTTTTTCCTTCGGAATGTAGGCAATAGTCGCCTTGCCCTCAATTGTAACGAAGTGGTGTTCGCAAGTCGAAATGACAGTTACGTCGCGCACGACGATCATCTGATCGTAAGCCATGTCATTTTCGATCACGGTGATCTTTGGAAAATTTGTAGAGTCTAGACCCCGAAAAACTTCATTGACGTACATGCGCGCCACGCGTGCCGGACTCTCTTTGAGGCTATCGTTTTCGAGATCGAGTCCTAGAGTTTCCATGATCTCCCGGAACTTCTCTGTGATGATCGTCACTTTTTGCTCTCGCGTCAGGTTGTTTTCCTTAAACGGCGTCGGCGTTACCTTTGCGAGCACATCACACATTTTGAAATCCCATTTTTTCGTCACTGTCACCCCCGTAGATGTGCTAAAGCAATGTCATGAGCAGCGAAACCCGTCCATCCACCAATAATCCGACGCCATCAGCACTGAAAGCCGATCCACACGCTTCGTCAGTTGTGGCACGCGATCTTAAAATCGAGCCGTACCGAGTTCGCTCGGTAGCCACTGGCCTGTTCGGCCTCGACGGCGGAGCGATGTTCGGAACCGTTCCTAAAGTTCTCTGGGAACGCTCCAACCCAGCCGACGAGCAAAATCGCATCGCCATGGAAGCCCGCGCCATGCTTCTTGACGCCGGTACGACTGGAAAACGCATTCTCATCGATTGCGGAATTGGCGCGGACTTTAACGCGAAATATGGCGAAAAGCTAGGCCCCAAGTTTACCGAGATCTACTCCGTTTCTGCAGGCTCAGGCGTCGAAGCAAGCCTGGCGCGTCTCGGGCTAAAGCCCGAAGACATCACTGATGTAATCTTGACCCATCTGCATTTTGACCATGCTGGCGGGGCCACAAAAGAGGTCGCTGGGCGCTTGGTTCCCACCTTCCCCAATGCCAAGTACTATGTACAAAAATCCAATCTTGAGACGGCGCAAAATCCCAATCTGCGCGAGAAGGCAAGTTACTTTGCAGCGAATTTTAAGCCGCTGCTCGACGCCGGTGTGCTGACTTTGATTGATGGTGAGGTTAACGATCTGCTCCCCGGAGTCTCGGTAAGTGTCAGCAATGGCCATACCCGCGGGCACCAGATGGTTAAAGTTTCTGACGGACAATCTAATTTGGTTTATTGCGGCGATTTGATTCCGACTTCGAGCCACGTGCGGCTCGCCTGGGTGATGGGCTATGACCTCGAGCCGCTGACCCTTATCGAAGAGAAACGCCGGATACTCGGTCCAGCGGCAGCAGGCAGGTGGCACCTCTTTTTTGAACACGATCCCTATATGGACGCCGCCCTAGTCGTGGAAGCAAAGGGTGATTTCACAGTCGCGGAGCGGCTCAAGCTTCTCTGAGTCGTGGCTTTTGAGCCGTGCTTGAACTTTGGTTGAACTTTGTACATTTGTCCGAACTTTTGTGCCTGCCACTGGCCCTCGCTGAAACAGAGTTTTCCGAGCGCCCCCTCGTGCGGTACGCACCTCGACTCGGCAACCAGATTATTTGCATCAGCGGGCCAAAACAGATCTCAGACACCCGTCTTTGGTCGCGTCTTTTCGCGAAAAAATTTCGGAATAATTGTGCTCTCGATGGTCAGCGCTTCAGCATCGACAGTTTTAAGCGGAATTTGCAAACTTTGTTTTGCTTAATATTAACCATTTCAACAGCTTACGTCGATTGTGATCCTTAGTGACTGGCAAGCCGATTGCTTTTAAGTAGCGGTGAACGATGAATGTAGGTGCGTCGGGAACTCTGAAAATTTCCAGTTCGCGAAACTGAACCGGACATTCAGTCCCCCGAGTAAAGGACCTCCGTTTCATGCCGTCGGCCCCCCCGGCGGCGTTTTTTTCCACTCCCCAAAGCGCCTTTTAAAATCTCCCAGATTGATCTTACTGCCCGACCTAGGTAAGACTGCAACCGGCACTTTTTTTTTTGTATTCAGATTGTAATGGCACTTAGATTATTCGACCACAAAAAACAAAGCCATGTTAGCGCAAAGTAGTAATGTCCCCTTTCTCCCAAATAGAAATGTC
>JAYTRM010000238.1:0-5759 GCA_043746165.1 Bdellovibrionales bacterium
GCACCGTCAATACGACCGGATCTAGGTCACTCTCGAGGCGCAAAATTTTCTTGCTCACCGCATCTCCCTTGTGGCTGCGTGGGCTGTGTTTTTTCAGTCACACAGCACTGCTGTCGTCATGGTATCGGCTGAATCCGCCCGGACTTTAGTCTCGAGATGAATATTTCCGATCAATTGCGAAGTCATTACGGTAATTGCCAACTCAAATGAGTCGAGCTAGCGTCATTTGTCTTCGAGTAGCTCCGAATAGCCAAGTTCGAAACACTTTTGGGAAGGTAACCGTGAAGCAGCCATGTTTTTCAAAAAACTTAAGAGTTCAGACCGGAAATTCGGCTCAGTTTATTGATCACCTTACCGATCGCCGTCTCAAATTGAAACCGAACGTGTGTCGGAGCCTCGTGGCGCTTGCGGCCTTTTTGTCCATCGTGGCGGGCGCCAGTGGTTGCTCAAGCTCGCAGAAAAAAGAGCCAGCGGCTGCAGCCAGCTTTCCGGCGGCAAAAATTCCGCTCGAAGATTTCTTTCGCAATTCAGTAAAGACAGCCTTTGAGATTTCTCCGGATGGAAAGTGGATTTCCTACCTTGCGCCTTGGAAGGGCCGCATGAATGTGTTTGTTCATCCTCTTGGGAACAAAGAGGCGGCGGCACAGATTACCGAGATCACTGACCGAGATGTCGCTGGCTATTTTTGGAAGTCGAGCGGCACCATTATCTACGAGCGCGATTTTTCGGGTGATGAAAACTACCAACTCTTTTCAGTCGATGTGAACACCAAAAAGACCGTGGCGCTCACGCCATTTCCCGGCGTACGCAGTATGGTGATTGATGATCTCGATCAGATCGATGATAACCACGTGCTCGTCGGACTCAACAAGCGCAATCCCGAAATTTTCGATGCCTATCGACTCGATATCCATACTGGCAAATTGAAGATGATCGCTGAAAATCCTGGCAAGGTCGACAGCTGGATCACCGACCATAAAGGTCGCCTGCGCTTGGCGGTCGCCACGGACGGATCCAATCATTCGATTTTCGTTCGCGACAGCGAAAAGGAAAAATTTCACGTCCTTCTGTCGACAAACTTTCGTGAGTCGGTCTCGCCGCTTTTCTACACCTTCGACAATAAAAACGTCTATGCCTCTTCGAATCGTGGGCGCGACAAAGAAGCGCTCGTCACGCTGGATTTAAAGACGGGAAAAGAGTCGGTGTTTTTTGCAAATCCCGATGTCGACGTAAGCGACCTGAGCTTTTCGAAAAAGCGGCATGTATTGTGGACAGCAGTCTATCGCACGGCGAAACTTGAACGGCATTTTTTTGATCAAGAAATCGAGCAAATTTTCAATCAACTCAAATCGGCTTTGCCCAATCTCGAAGTTGGGATCGTCGGCAACGATCACCAAGAGCAACACTTCCTGGTTCGCGCCTCGAGCGACGTCACCCGCGGAAGCTACTTTATTTACGATGCAGAAAAGAAAACAATCGAAAAACTCGCCGATCTGGCGCCGTGGATTCGTTCCGACCTGATGAGTGAAATGACACCGATCGAATTTAGCTCGCGTGACGGTTTGCTTATTCACGGATATTTGACCATCCCGACAGGAGTCGAGGCAAAGAATTTGCCCGTAGTTGTCAACCCTCATGGCGGCCCTTGGGCGCGCGACAACTGGGGATTCAATCCCGAAGTTCAGTTTTTGGCGAGCCGAGGCTATGCGGTGTTGCAGCTCAACTTCCGGGGATCGACTGGCTACGGAAGAAAGTTCTGGGAGGCTTCGTTTAAGCAGTGGGGTCTTAACATGCAAAACGACATCAGCGACGGCGTCGCGTGGATGATCAAGCGTAAGATTGCCGACCCCCAGCGTGTTGCTATTTACGGAGGATCTTACGGCGGCTACGCGACACTCGCAGGCTTAGCGTTTACGCCCGAGCTCTATAAATGCGGGGTCGATTACGTCGGCGTTTCGAATTTGCTGACGTTCATGAAAACCGTACCGCCGTACTGGAAGAACTACTTGAGCCAGATGTATGAAGAAGTCGGTAATCCCGAAACCGAAGCTGACCTGCTTAAAGCCGCGTCGCCCGTTTTTCACGCTGACCGAATTAGAGCACCACTTTTTGTCGCTCAAGGAGCTAAGGATCCGAGAGTGAACATCAACGAGAGTAACCAGATTGTGGAGGCATTAAAAAAACGCGGCATAGCGGTTCAGTACATGGTGAAAGAAAATGAAGGCCACGGATTTCACAACGAGGAAAACCGTTTTGATTTCTACCGCGCAATGGAGAAGTTTCTCGCTGAACATCTGTGAGGCCTGGGGCAGGCCATATTTCTTGTCACGGTGTTGGTGGGGTGAGAACGAAATCGAGTTCGGGAGCGATTTGCAGGCTCACGATCGAATTGATGCCGAAAGAGACATCTGGAGCTAGCTCGATATTGATATCTTCGAGGACGAATCCTTCTTGCTGCGCTGGAGCTTTGGCGAGTTCGAGTTCTACCGCTTTGACCTTGCTTGAGAAAAACGTGGCCAGGCTTGCCGAATCGGCGAGCAAAGGTTGGCTGAAGCCGAGTGAAGCCAGAATAAAAGTCGAGAGCACGCAAATTTTTTGCATTTTACTTCCCCGTAACTCGGTCAAAATCTAAAACGAGCTGCCCCTGAGCAACGACGGTCGCAAGACTAATTTGCCCGCCGATGTTGGCATCAAATTCCGTCTCGATTTGCGTCAGCTTCCAATGAGACGTATCGGCAGCCACGGCGTTTTTAAGAAAAAAACCCGCCATATGCAAAGCGTGCTTAATGCCATTTCTAAAGCGATCAACCGGAACTTCGTAGCCACGGAGTCCATCCATCGTCGCGCCAGATCGGGCGCCGATCTGATCGGCGAAAAGTCGTTTTTCCGAAGTATCCGCCGCGATGACAAAAATCGTGGGGGAGCGCACGCTGCTGAGGGCCAATTCGGTTTTTTTTGGTAAAGCGCTATTGTCTGGCGCATTTTTGAAGACAATCTTTCCTTGCGCCATACCTAGCGCTTCGACAATCCCAAACTGCCCTCCGGCCATAATTCCCACACCGACCTGAAACTGATCGAGGACAAAACCCGACTGTGTCAGCTCTTTGCTGTCGATAAGTGCCTCGGGAATTAGCTTGCTCATTGACTGCGCGAAAACCTCAACATTACGAAAAAGCTCGGTTTCGCGAATCCCTCCGGTGCTGGATATGTCCGAACTCTTTTGCCAGTCCCAGTAGAGATTAACAGTGCCGCCCGCGCCAATGGCCGGCGTGACTTGACCCTGAATTCCGAAGGTCAGCTGCTGCTGAAAGCTATCGACGTGCCAAGAACGACGAGCTGGAAGCGCATTAAGCACCTTCGCCAAAGTTAAAAATCGCTCGGCCTCAATGTTTAGATTCCGGCGCAAAGCCGCTTCGTTTTGCACGCTGTGGGTCGCGACCGCCGAGCGAATCGCCGGCTCGAGTTGTTGAATCAGTTGCTTCGAAGTCAGAAGCGAGTTGACCTTGATATGCCGCGCCTGAGTTGCGTGATGCGCTTGAGCTTGTTGCTTCGCCGGTTGCTGCCAGGTGGCTTTCACGTTCGCGACGCCGCCCCCGAGCAAAGCTCCGAAGACACCGTTTACCGTTATCGCGAAGTTGGCGATCATTCCATCGAGATGCCAAGGCACGTAATCTTTGCCATAAATGGCGGGATTCGGCTGGAGCGGCGAGCCCGATTGGCTCAGTTTTTCAAGTGCTCCCGTATGGGCCCGAAACTGAGCGCGAACCGAATCTTCCATTGCCCGAGAAGGTTCTTCGTCAGGCGAAGACGGAGTCAGACCCGGACTCGAGCTACCGTTCTGCGGCAGCTGGTACCAACTCACCGGAAGGTTACCTTTCGGTGGCAGAGAGATCCCATCTGATTGGGAGCAGGACATGACAAGACCCATGGTTGGCAAGGCGACAAGAAAAAGTAAAAATCTCGAAGGCTTTGAATTTCTCAGCACTTTATTCACTGGGGGTAATCCGGAGTCTTGCTATTGGAAAAAACCAGACGCAAGCGAGGGTTGAGCAGAATATTAAAAAGTGGTCCTAAGCCGATCTGCCCGATCAAACCGACGCCAACGCCGACGGTTCGTAGCTCTAGGTTTCCGGGAGAAGTGGTCGCTGCTTGAGCCTCATGACTTTTCAGCGCGGGGAGAAGACCTCCTTGGACAGCAGAAAAAACTGAGCTCAAATTTGTCGTAAATGTTTGTTCGGGAACCGACTGCACGATCGAGTGACCGCCGATATCTTGAGCGATCAGGTATATAGTACCCGATGGATCTGGGTTGCCGGAGGCCCGTGAGCTGATCGCGCAGAAAAAAAAGCAAGCCGCGACTGCTGCCGGCGGAGCAATTTTGACGACGTTTAATTTCATCCTAGGGCTCCCAGCGTAGGGCCGCGCAAAACTCAGTCTTGCAGCGGCTCCGGAGGGATACGCCCTGTCGGTTGACCGTGGCAAGTAAAAATCAGCTCTTTAAATGCAATAGTAAAAGTCACCGACTTCACGTTCTGTGATTGATGTGTTAGGACGGGCTATGACAACAAAGACATTAGAGTCGACCGGCGATGAATCTCAGATCTTTCTGACCCAAACCGTGCAAAAAGGCGGTTGCGCGGCCAAAGTTCCAGCAGAGGAGTTGCGCGCGATCTTGCGAAAGGTGAGATTTCCTCCCGCCCATCCCGACCTTTTGGTTGACGCCGGCACCTTCGACGATGCGGCAATCTATCAGGTGGCACCCGATCTGGCATTGGTTCAGACGCTCGATTTTTTTACCCCGATCGTCGATAGCCCCCGTCTCTTCGGTGCTGTCGCTGCAGCCAATGCGCTCAGTGATGTTTTCGCCATGGGTGGGCAGCCGCTGACTGCGATGGGAATTTTGGCCTTTCCGGGCAGTCAGTTTTCGCGCGAGTTAATCGCCGAAGTTTTACAGGGCGCAAGCGATAAAATCGCCGAGGCCGGCGCTTGCTTCGTCGGCGGCCATTCGATTGATGACGACACCCTGAAATTTGGTCTCTCGGTCACGGGACGGGTACATCCCGATAAAGTATGGTCCAACTCCGGCGCCAAGAACGGGCAAAAGCTGATTCTCACCAAGGCCTTGGGCACCGGAACCATCACGGCCGCGCTGAAAAGACGTGAAGTTCGAGAGAGTGATATCGAAGATTGTCTGACCAGCATGGGGCAACTCAACGCCGTGCTCGATCTTCTCTCCGCCGATCCCTCTCGTCAGTTACCTGCAGCAGTCACGGCGGCCACGGACATTACTGGCTTTGGACTGTCGGGTCATAGCGTGCAGATGGCGGAGGCGAGCGGGGTCTCGTTTTGCATTGAAGTGTTGCGCTTGCGACAGTTTGCCCGGGTAGCTGAGCTCTTGGAAAAAGGCTTTCTCACCAAAGCTCATCGCAGCAATGAATCTTACACGCGCGAGCGGATCGAAGTTTCAAAATTGAGCCCAACTCAGAAGCTTTTACTTCATGATCCGCAGACAAGCGGAGGTTTGCTTCTTGCAGTTGAAGCAGAACAAGCCGCGGAAGTTTGCAACGTTCTGCGCCCGCGTTTTGCGGAGGTTTCGGTCATCGGTGACGTCTTACAAGCGGGTTCAGTTCGGGTGAATTTTGTCTGAGCTCCTCGAAAGAAATCAGCTGCGCGCTCACTTTCTGGGTCGTAGGGGCTTCGTCGATGTGCGTGCGCCTGTTGAGTTTCGCTTCGGCCACCTGCCTCAATCGGTCAATTTG
>JAYTRM010000239.1:0-1406 GCA_043746165.1 Bdellovibrionales bacterium
CGGTGGTGGTGATACCGGTTGTTGGAAGTGCAACGCCACCAAGTGCGTAGTTAGATACCAAGCCAGTTGCGTCGAAGATGCTGGCATAGGTTGCATTAGGAACAGCCTTTCCAGCAGAATCCAACAAAGTCACTGTAACTGTCGCTGTCTGACCAACTGTGTAGCTGGCGGCATCGAAGGTTACGGCAGCAGTTGCTGGTGCTAATCCAACACGGACCGCAACAGGAGTTGCATTGACCACGCCGGTTGCGGCAGATGAACTACCGGTTCCGATGGTGATGTTTGCGGTTCCTGCAGCAACACCTGTCAAGGTGAAGCTTGAAACACCTGCAGTTATTCCAGTGGCTGCGAGGTAGGAGTTGCTTACAACACCAGCGGTGTCAGAAGTTGCATAAAGGGTTCCGACAGGAACGATGTTTCCACCAGAGTCCTTAGCAACTGCAGTGATTGCACCGACGTTGGCGCCTAAGCTGCCAACTGCGACTACCGAGTTAACAACAGTGGCCGTAACGGTTGCGATCGATCCGTAGAAGGTAACAGTCTTAGTTCCAAGAACTGTGCTTCCGGAGGAGATTGTGATCGTCGCAACTCCAGCTGTTCCATCTGGCCATACTGTTACGTAATACGGTGTTGATACAGCGGTTGACGAGGCAGTTCCAGTTGTAAGTGAACGACCTGTTGCTGCTGTAGTGATAACAGAACCAAGACCAATAAGTCCTGGTCCGGTGATAGTCGCAGTCAAGTTGACAGTTGCTGCGGCACTGGCCAATTTTGGAGCAACCAAAATGTTTGCCGCCTGTGTGTTTACTGCCATCGGAGCATTAACAGCCGTTGCATCCGTTACGGATGTTGCGGGAGTTGTTCCACCCGGACCAATGTAGACAGTTGAGGTCGTATCAGCAGTAGCTGCAGTAGCTGCAGCAACTGTTATGGTCCACGTAACTGCCGTCGCGTTTAACAAGCCCGCAGTAGGATTACCCGCGAGAATCGCAGGAGTGAACTTAACTACGTAAGTTCCTGCGAGCGTTGGGATAAAGGATGCTAAATAATCACCTGAGGCCCCAGTGTAAGTAACATTACTGTTCGTTTCGCTCGTTTGCCCAACGAGACCAGTGACTGCTGTTGAGGCGTTCGTGTGATTCGTTCCAGTAACAGACAGAGTTGGTACTGCCGCGTTACCCGCAGGGGCACTACTTACCGAAGCCGTTACAGTCAAAGAGTCGCCAATAAGGCCTGTGAACGCTTGAGTAACGGTCGTTGTCGCCGTTGCTCCAATTGCAACACTAGATGTTGCCGAAGAGAGCGTAAGAGTATCCGCCTGTGAAGTTGCCGATGAAGGCACCACAGAAAGAAGACCCAAGCCCATCGCAGCAACAGCTACAAGCGCTACGCGCTTGAGTGTTGTC
>JAYTRM010000240.1:0-7147 GCA_043746165.1 Bdellovibrionales bacterium
TATTTTCTTCACCAAGTGTTCATTAAGTGTTCAGCCAATGACGCCGCCAGATCTGAACTGATTTGTCAGATTCGGGTTATCTTTCACTTGCTCCCTGAACCCACCGAGTAACACAGAGGATTCAAAGGGGTCAAATTTTCAGATTTCGCCCGACCTCAGCTCGTTTTTACTGCAAGGTGATATTGGGCAGCGCGGCGTATATGCCCTCGATTGCGACAGCAAGTTTTTTCTGCACCTCGGCAAACTTGCTCGGGATCTTTTGCTTAGTTTTCTCGTCCATATAGAGGCCCCGGCTTAGCTCGACTTGAATCGTGTGCTGATTTTTCGCTGGCTGTCCGTAAAACTCGGTGAGTCTTCCACCCTTGTACGGCCAGTTGTAGCCGACCTTAAAACCGGCCCGAGCGTACTGATTGGTCACTAAATCTTTGAAATCCGAGGAGCAGCTTTTTCCTTCGCGATCGCCGATCACGATGTCTTTGCGATGCTCGCCCGGGTCGAGATGCTCACTCGTGCCAACGGAGGGCATACTGTGCAGGTCAATATGGTAAGTGGTCTTTGCGCCAGCCTGGCGAAGGGCCTCGAGCTGGGATTGGACCTGCCGGTGAAATGGTTCAAAATATTTCTGCACCAATATTTCGTGAACCGCGCTAGGCATCGGCTTTGGCATCAGTTTTTGTCGCGTTGTCGTGATACTCCAGTGTAAGCCCCGCGGAAATTTCCCCGGCGGATTTGCGTGGCCAACTACCGAATCGGCATCGACATCCTCCGCAAGTCGATTGAGATCGACCGCATAGCGATGCCACTCCGCTTTAACAAAAGAAATATGCCACTTGTCGATGACCGGTTGGTACAGTTGATCGACGTAACGATCGACGTCGAACATCAGCAACGTCTCGGGCAAGACACTCAGCCAGGGAGCCTCATCGGGAACAGCCTCGCCCGAATGCGGGCTTGTGAGTAGCAGAGGTTTGAGCGGAGGCCTTTTGACGGCGGTCATTTTGTGCTCCATATTGAAAGCTCAAAAAGTAGACAACGGCATCATAGATACAGAGGTTGAAGATGGCAACGGACAGCGCACAGAAAGTCTACACCCGCGGCGGCGACAAAGGCCAGACGAGTTTGATTGGCGGAAAAAGGGTTTCGAAATCACACTTGCGCCTCGAGGCCTATGGCACCTTAGATGAGCTCAACTGCGTCATCGGCGTGCTCAGCGTCGAAGTCGCGGCCGATCTTGGGCGCGGTTTTGCCGGCGAGAGCTCAACTGTCGTCAAAGAACTGCGCACGATCCAAAACGATCTTTTCAATCTTGGCAGCCGTCTCGCGTGCGAGGATGCGGCGCTGAGCGCAAAGCTGCCGGCACTCGGTTCTGATCGAATTCCTTGTCTCGAAAAAGAAATGGATCGATTTTCTGACGAGCTCAAACCGCTGAAGAATTTTATTCTGCCCGGGGGTTCGCGAAGCTCCGCACAGGCCCATATCGCCCGCACGGTCTGTCGCAGGGCTGAACGCCTTTGCGTGACCCTCGGTTCGCCGCATTCGGAATCCGAGGTGGAACCCGCCCTCGTTGATCCCACGGTAATCAGCTTTCTCAACCGACTCAGCGATTACTTCTTCGTGCTTGCGCGGCATCTGAACCGACTGCTCGCTGTCGATGAGCCCGTTTGGAAAGGACAAGCATCTCAATGAAGCTCGTTCCTGCAGGCGACAGCGACGCCGAAAGACTCAAACGCTTTTTTGAAAGCTCGACTCTTCCAGGCGCGGTCGATTTTTCTATTCGCCGTCCTCTCAGCTTCTTTGACCAGTACCGCCTTCTGTCAGATGACTTCGAAACCTTAATGCTCACCGACGATGATGGATCGATCGCCGGCATGGCTTCGCTAATTTTTCGCGAAGGCCACGTTCTGGACGAAAAACAAACCTGGGCTTTCGCAACCGATTTACGGATCGCCCCGACCCGTAAAGCGATCGCCCAATGGGCACAGTACTTTATTCCTGTCTTGGATCGCCTGCAAAAAGAGCGTGGCTGTCGTTATCTTTTCTCCGCTCTCGAGCAGCACGACAACCAAGCTTACAACGCGCTCATCAGGCCGACCAGCCACACCCGCAGGCGAATGCCACGGTATTTGCTCGCCAATCATTTTCATGTCGTCAATTTACACGGACGATTTCCTTTTTCCAGCAAACCGCTGCAGTCGATTCGTCTTAAAACTCTCGAATACAGCGATCTCGAGGAAGTTTGTGCTTACCTGCGAGGCCAAGCCAAGCTTCGCCCGCTTGCGACTTATTACCTGCCCGAAACGTTTATGAAAGATCTCGGCCGCTGGCCCAACCTCAAGCTTTCGGATTTTCGCGTGGCCCGTGATGCAATGGAAAAAATTCGCGGCTTTGCCGCACTTTACGATGGCAAGCCCGTGCAGTCGCACGTGCCTCTCCAGTATCACGGCTTTGCCAACACAATTCACCAGTCGCTGTGGCTTTCAAGCTTTACGGGCCTGGTGCGTCCCTTTGCGCAGGTAGACCAAGAGATGCCCGTGCAATTTCTCACCCACCTGCACTGCGACAGCGCCGAAGTTTTTCACCGCCTCGCCGACGACGCATTTTCGCGACTCGGATCGCGCGAGCTCTTAACGTACATTCATTTCCGCGGAAATTGGCGAACTCTTCCGCCACGTTCATTTGTCGCGACCCATTTGCCTTTTGGTCTTTATCTGATTCTTCCGCCGACTTCGGAAGCCCCTCCTTGGCCGATGCCGAGCATTCGCAGCCTTCCTCCCGAGTTTGAAGCCGCATGGCTTTGACGAGGCTTGAACTTGTTTGCCTTGTAGTTTCGGCTTGCTCCAGCTGGGTAGCACATTCTAAGCTGATGAAATGAGATTATGGTTTTTCCTCATCAATTTTTGTTTTCTTTTAGCCGGAGCTGCAAGCCACGCTCTAGGCGCGAACTCTGAGATTGTCGGAAGCCGCGTCGGAGGTGATGACGTCGCCAAGATCAATCGCACGCCGGTTCAAATCAGAGGCAACAAGGGGCTCGTTGTCGAGCAACTCAGCTTATCCGGAAAGCCGCTGACGAGAATGACCGCGTGGGCCGACAAAGTGGCGATCTCGATCGACCGCGGCGGAAAAGGCTCAATCGACGAATGGGAATACTATGACAATAGCTCGCACATCCAAATGTCAGCGCCTTACGAAGGACATTTTCGCTTCATGAATGTCGACCTTCTAACGGATTCAAAAATTTTGTCGCTGCAGTTTGAGCGCGACGAGGGTGGTGAGTATCAACTTATCAAGAGCGACGCCGCCCCCGATACTCCACTCTATTCCGAAGTCAATTCCGAGGAAACGAAGCCGAGTGGCTCAGAAACAGGCGACGACGAAGCGGCTCTTCAGCCAAGCGTCAAGGACCGTATTTCTGCGGCGCTAAAATCTTCGCTCGCGAAAAGTCTCAAAAATGCCGCTGCTTCTGATTCTTGCTCGACCGTGCTTCCTTCTTTGCAAAAAGGGGTCGAGAGGGTTTTTTTGCCCGAAGTCAAGAGCCAGGCCGCAACGGACGGCTTGCGTTGCCTGCGTGATTTTGGCTTCGACTCCCTTTCTGATTTTATCGATTCACGATTTTTTTCGCCGGCTCTCAGCGGTGCTTCTGGGCAACCAACTTGGGCAATTAACTGTGAATCTTGTCCCCCCGGAGAAAAGTGCGACCAAGGTAAACAAGCTCGGTTTCGCTCACAAAATTCGCGCGGAGTTCCTGAGATTAGTTTTTTCAGATCGGCAGGCTGCAAAGATCAAGGCTGCCAGTTCGATGAAAACTTCGCGGCTCATCTTTTTTTGCATGAGATGATTCATGCAAGCTGGGTTCGTTCCGAGACTTTCGCTGAGGCCGCTAGCGATTGTTGCGCTCCACAGCTTGGCGGACAACCTCGCTGTCAGAGACTCGAACACTTCGCAAACGTTCGCAATCGTGCTCGCGCGTATCAGGTTCTCTACCAGCAGCTCGCGCCTGAAACCCAGACCCAGGTTGCCCAGCTGCAGACGCAAATCCTTGCTCACGCCCTGGACGGTGCCGCAGTGTTTTCAAGTTTTCTCATCACGCTGGCGGAGCAACATCAGGCCGTCATCGACGCATCTCCCAGCACCGGTGGCTGTCGCAGTGAGGCCTCTGAAAATTGTCAAAAAACTCTTGGCGCTTCGACCGCGAAACTTTTTGACAAAACATTCACCTCTCATTGTGCATCGAGCAATACTTCCTGTCGTACGGCGAGCCAAACTTTGAGTCACATTGTCGTTCCTCAGAACCCGTCTGCTCCAACTGCCCCAACTGCGGGCAAACCCACCGGCCGGCCCATAATAATTTCCTGGCCAACTGCCCCCGCACTCGTCGCGGGTGTCGCCGCACCTACCGGGAAAATTCGCTACCGTGCTCCGATTGGACAATTAACCAATTCTTCCATAAGTGCTGGCCAAAATTCGGTCAGTAATCTATCAGCCGGTGGCGGCGGTGCCATACTGAAGTTTGCGAGCGAAGGGCCGGCGATGCCATTTTACAGCCCGACGAGCGGTGCGGGTAGCCCGGCGACGGCGCGAGCTGCCGCTATGATAGCGAGTGCGGCCAACGACCAAGCAGATCTCATCGATTCTTTTATGAAACGTGTCAGCCGAATCGCCTCTAGCTTGCTCTCCGCTAGCCCCGCGCGAGCCGCTGCAATGAAGGTTCCCGACCCGACGACAGATGGCTTGAGCAAACATTTAAAAAAAGTGCTCACGCACGACAAAAACAAGGAATCGGCCACGATCGCCCTGGCGGCAAAATCAGGCCCGGCCGCTCCCCCGCCTCAGGTTTTAGTTGATCGTCTGCTCAAGCTGGCCGGCCGAGATATGAAAACGGAACTCAAAAAGACAGAGGTTTTGGACGAGCTCGCAAATTCAAAAACCGGTGTGCTTGACGAAAATAACTCACGCCTCGATCGAACCGAAAATCCCGACAAATGGCTCATCTACGACGCCGAGACGAAGCAGTTCATCTTTCGCGACAGCGGCGCTTCAAACTGAGACGTCTCAGATTGAGAATCAGAAAACTTAGTCTCATATGACTCCGTTCATCGGCCGATAGGTCGGTCGAGCGCTTCAATCTTGTACGATTTTCCCTTTTTCGGGGAGTTGCCAATGCGACGAAATTCTTCAACGACTTTAATTTTCCCATCGCCGCCCACACTGAGCAGTGCGCTGAGAATTTTTCTAGCCGCGATGCTTACTTTGAATCCGTTTTTTTTATGTTGCCCGGCTTCAGCCGCCCCACGACAAAAGACAATCGATACGGACCAATTGGCCGCCGTGAGCCGGTTTGTCGGCAATCTAGAAGTGAGCCGCGTGAATGAATTCCTCATTCCGGTGGGCGAATCGCAGGGAATATTGATCGAAAAGTTTGATCGGCAAAAACGCTTGATCGAGCGGGTCATCAACTGGGATGACAAAACACTTGTCGAAATTTCACCTGACGGATCGAGCCAGCTCCAGCAATGGGAGGCGTTCTCCGAGCGCGTTCATATGAAAATGACGGACCTAGCAAACGGCAACTTCCAGACCCTATTGGTCGAAGCGTTAGTCAAAGGCCAGCGCGTTCAAATGACGTTTTCGCGAAATCGCGAGGGCGGTTTTGCTTTGGCCTCGGCAACTCATCAGCCGGTCGCGATTTTATTTAGTGAAACCGATGCGACACCGAAGATCGCTAAACGAAACACCCCGTCTTCGGCGTCAACGACTGTCAACCGCGGTCAGGTTTCCGGAGCGATTGACTCGCGCATCAGCAATCAAAACCAATGCACCGAAGACGCCTTCAAAACACACGGCCGGCAATCTGAATTGAGTAAAATTCACGCGGCCGTTTCGGACGTGATTAATTCGCCATCCTCAAACTCCCAGAGCTCTTCTCCGCTTGGCTGCATGCGCAGCAAGGGTATGGAGACCACTGCAACATTTATTGAATCGCAGTTTTATAGTCCGGAAACGTTAGCCGGAGGGATCGCCAGCCCGAGCTGGTCGATTCAATGTCAAAGTTGCGGCAAAGGCTCAAGCAGTTCGCTGTGTAGCCCAGCGGGCAAATCGGGCGCCTTTGTACCGGCTACGGCTGATGGCTCAAACGAAAGTGGGAGCAGCATCTCGTTTATCCGTCGCGCCGGTGATGGCCCCGGCCAGTATTCGCGAACCTTCGTTCACGAAATGCTTCACAAAGCATTCATCTCAGACGAGTCGGACGTAAGTTCAATCACCTCGTGCTGCGCGCAGGCGACAGGACAGCAGGCCGACTGCTCCGGACTTGAATCGCGACTCGCAGGTCAAACCCCGAGCGCTCTCAAACTCACCTCACAAACCCAGACGACCAGCACAGCCCGCACCGCCGAGGTAACCCTCGCAACTTCTCACTCAACGCTTGCAACCGTAAGCACGGCGCCAGCACACGCGTCGGCAATTGCGTCGGCAATGGCGAACCCCGCTCCCATGCGCCTGGCTAAAAATTCGCTGGCAACAAGCGGCAATGTAGGCGGCACTGTAACCGGCAGTGGCGCAGCTTCATCGAAGACCCCGACCGGACCGGCCGGCGCTAGTTTAGCCGCCAGTTCAGCCGCCAAGACAACCGGCAATTCAACTAGCAGTTCGGCCAATAATCCGGCGGCCGCAATCTATGCTTCGAGCTCAGAAAAAAAGGCCGTGGGCGACATCTGCAGCAAAATTCTCTCCAATTCCAAAACCGTAGGCGACTGCGTGAGCGATTATATTGATCATCTCGAGGCCAGCTGCACGAAGGTCAACGCTTCGGGATGTAGCGGCCTCAGCAAAGCCGAAATGTCGAATCTCGAAACTTCGACACTCGACACTTTGGTCAAAGATCGCTGTCAAGGCAACAAAGCTGCTTGTGCCGTTGGAGAAGCCGAGCTCGCACAAGTTCTTGCGCCCGACAGCAAGCTCGCAAAAGAAAACATCGACTTCTCCAAGCTCTCTGCCAACGACAGTTGGCTTAAGAGCACTTATGATCCGCTCAAGAATGGACAAAAACTAAACTATGATAGTTTAAATCAAAGTTCGGCTTCCGCCAGCACTTCTTCTTCTTCTTCTTCTTCTTCTTCTTCTTCTTCTTCTTCTTCTTCTTCTTCTTCTT
>JAYTRM010000241.1:0-9131 GCA_043746165.1 Bdellovibrionales bacterium
CTCGATCGCCTTCCAAAAGACACGCCGCCGGTTATTTGTGTCCAGCATATTCCACACGAATTCTCGTTTGCCTTCCTTGAACGGTTATCGAAAGTCTCCGGATTGAAACCTGCAACTCCGGACGGAACCGAAACGACCCTCAAATCCGGTCACATCTACCTTTCTACGATTGACGCTCACATCGGGATTCGAGCCAATGCCGACAGTCTCGCGATTTATTACTCTCATTGCGATAAGATTACCGGCCATCGCCCGAGCGTCGACTACCTGTTTCAAACGGCAAGTTTTCTTCGCAACCGGCGCATCCTCGGCTGTCTGTTGACCGGTATGGGGCGCGACGGCGCCCAGGGCCTACTGGAACTCAAACGCAACGGCGCACTCACGCTTGCACAAAATCAAGAGACGAGCGTCGTCTGGGGCATGCCGGGAGAGGCTGTAAAACTCGGGGCCCCAATGATCGTCGGAACCGTCTTCGAACTGCGCGAGCTCCTAATTCAGTGCATCCAGCTTCCGAAAGACAAGCCAGAGTCAGCCCGCACGGGCTGAGTCCCCTTTAAACTGGCCCCTCACGCTGTTGAAATCTCGTGTGCCAACTTTTCCCTGGAAATTTTCGCTGTGGATTTCGTCTTAGTTTAAACTGCGCGCGGCTGAGATTGTTTGCCTACATATCAGACCGCGATAGCTTGCCCCCCCACGTGGGGCCGTCGCAACCGAGCAAGCATGCAAAATAATGGACCGTCCAAAGTGATCCGTTATTCGGAAGCGTTTAAAAATGATTTCACAATAGCGCATTTTGGAAGCAAGGCCTGGGTTCTGAGCAAAAACCTAGCCAGATAAATCTCAACAGGCTAGGGGGCCAGTTTAACTTGCTTTAACAAGTCGCGAGAAAATGCCTTCAATCTTTTCTCTCAGCCCATCGACCGTAAATGGCTTCGTTATGTAATCGGTACTTCCAGCGCGCAGCGCGCTCTCGACCGACGAAGTTTCAGATTCGGCAGTGACCATGACAAATGGAAGAGCCTGGGTTTCTGGCACCTTGCGAAGCTCGGTCAGCAATTCGATGCCGGTCATTTCGGGCATGTTCCAGTCGCAGAACACTAAATCGAACGGCTTTGGAGACTTCTGTTCATTCATGATCATGTGCAGAGCTTCTTTACCGTCACTAGCTTCTTCAATATTTTCGATATCAATTTGATTGAGCGCATTGCGAAGAAAAAGTCGCACGGTCTCAAAATCATCGACAATGAGAATTTTCGGATTTCGCTTCATTTCGGCAACCCTCGCTGCGTTCTAAAGCTTCTCAAGATGAATCAGCCACCTTGGTTAACTCTGAGTAATTAATCGGAGGCGATGGTTTTTTACTTGAGAAAGAATTCCCTCGGCGGCTTAACTTTTTTTGAACTAGACCTGGCTCGACCATACGCAAGTCGCGAAAATGCAGCTCGCGACTATCCGAGTAAACCACGTGTCATTTAGACTCAATATATCATCCCAAACTTGTCCAGAGATTAGGCGAAGCGGATCATTTCGATGAAGTTAGGTAAAATGCCTTTGATAGCTTCTTTATTGGTCGTATTTTTGCTAGGTCGGGTCCCGGCACTCCATGCCTCTGAGCCGGCTCCTTCAGTTGGGCCCAGAGCCGTGGCCTCACCCGCCCCCACCCCAGCCGGCTTTCAGATTTCTTCCGGAAAAAAGGTGCTCGAACTTAATTCCGAGAAATTCACTTTTGAACATGTCGTCAGTGAAGCACTTTGCTCCGGTGGCGTGGAATCACGCATCATCTGGATGCCTCCCGGTAACGCGGTGATCACAAGAAAAAATTGTGCCGAGATCGAACCCCAAACTTTAGTAACTTCAACATTTTGGACAATGAAAAACGACCTATCAGTTCTCGTCTTTAACAACGTACTCTTTCAACGCAATGACGGTAAATCTGATCTGACGATCGAAGCACTGTGCAACGGAGGCAACGACTCACAAGCGCGTCCGCTCGCGGTCGAGGTCAAGAGGCAAATCTCCTCAGGAAACCATCAAGTTAAACTTGTCTACGTCGCAGAAAGCAATCGGCAGCCGCTGATATTCTGGGTGCAGCGGTCATCTGAAAACAGGTTCACCATTTACCAGACCGGTCCAGCAATGAAACGACCGTACCTCAAATTTTCATTGGGAAATTTGAGCGGTCTTACGGGCATCGTTAGCTACGACTTCGACGCCGCCCCACCAGGCAAGCCGGCAACTGCCTACAAAGAGACAATGGTGACACTCCCCCACTGTTATTTCCGCTGACCAGCTAAAGGCAGCGGCGAAACATTCGCTCAATTATCCAGCCAGGGAAAGTGAAACGGCGCGCTCGGCTGCGGAGTCGGATCCGGATCTCCAAGTACGTGACGACTGCGATCATGGTATTGCTTCCTACGCTCGGGACAGGGCCATTGATCGATAGAGATCTGCTTTAGGCCCCAGCGGACCTCTGGCGAATGCTCGGGCTCGCTGATCGCGATCACTGTGTCCGTTTCAAAAGTGTTCCACAGCTCGTTGGCGTCGACTGTCATGCCTGGCATGACCTCAAATTTGTAAGATGCAAATACGTCTTGTCGCAACTGACCTGAACCTTGCGCTGAGTTCAGCAAATTGGTAACGGCGGTCTGCAGATCAATGAGCTCACTTTGAATTTTCACGTCGCGAGTCGGCGTGGAATAGTCATCGTAATCGGCATCATCCATACACTTCAAACCGCGTCTGAGATACTTGCTCTGGTAAACTCTCCAGCCCATTTGCACGAGATTATTTCGCTCCTTCATATAGCCTTTGACGTTTTCAACTTTCGCTTCAACCTCCTCATGGAGAGTGGCCTTGCGCAGCTGCATCCGACGACGGATGACTTTTTGCCAGGCATCCCAGAGATCGCCGTCACCGTAGGCGTTCGGACGCCAATTTGCGAAAGTAAACTGTTCTTCACTAAACCCGGGCTGCCCGGCGCCACTCTGAGGCCGCTTCCAGGCGCGATACCCACCGGTTTTATTCATCGGCGCAAAGTCGATGTCGACTCGCGTTTGTAAGTCACGCACCATGGCTGGCACGGTCGAGCTGAAATAACGAATCATACCATTTTGTTCAACATCTTGAATATAGTAAACGTGGCCTGAACGGTAAGTGATCGGAACACTCTTACCCGACTCTGGATGGAGGAATACGGCTCCGGCTTTTAAATATGTTCGGTTAATCTCGATCGGATAGGTGTCAGCCGTTAACGTCGCCGTGTCGGTGTGTGCTTTAACAAAGTTGATAAATTTTCGAAGGCGCGCCGTGCCCTCGGGAACAGCATCAAAATCCTTATTATTGTTGGTGAGATTCTTACCTTCGTAATTGTTGAAATGAACCGGCAACTTGTTTTCGTATGAAAAAATCGTGCGCAAAGTATAAACCGCCTCGGCGCAATCGGTGGCTATTCCGTAGTAAGGCGAATCAGGACGGCTAAAGACATCCATCGGAAGCGACTTGATCCACTGCCCGAACTTAGCCTCGGCGGCGTCATCCCACACGTTATTCGCGGTCCAGACATCAGCGCGAGCCGTGCCCAGAACTACAAAAGATGCCAAAAATGAAAATGCTAGGTGACGTGTGATCCCCATCTCAAACCTCCAGATATAAAGTCACCAATCTGGAATACAAGATTTTGGCCAGCGCCAGATCGCGCCGGGTCAACACGGAGATGAAGTCAGCTGTCGATTTTTTAGACAGGCAATCCCAAAAAAGGCTTTCAGGCTAATCGCAAAGCTAATTGCAAGGCTAATCGCAAAGGATTATTTTCAGTCATGCGAACGTGCGAAATCTTTGCCGCTTGGCCCTTGAACATGAAATTTACCATCGCTCAGGGTTAATTCCTGGAGGAAGAAAAAACACTCCGGGCACATATTCCATATCAATGATTTTTGCAGTCGTTGTATGAAGGTCACGTCCTTGTGGTGCGCCGTTATCGACGATGATGCTTGCGCCATCAACTGCAGCGATGAATGTGTGGCCAGGCGTCTCACCTGCGCCATTCATTAAAATCGCGCCAGCGAGGGGACGATAGAAGTAAGTTTCCCACGGCACCCAGCCAGCAGCATACAGATCCCGTGAGAATTCAACGACGGCCGCCGAGTTTGACCAAATCAACTGGTTGCCTTTGGCGGTATTGAAGTCATCTGTGACATGATATCCAGCGCGCTCATAGCTTTCTCGGACTATCTCTGATTGAAATTCCGCGCAAGGAGTGTTGGCAAAGCCGTGACGAACCGCTGTTGCCTGCGTGGCAATACTCCAGGCACCACTGGTCGATATCGCCCCGGACGCCTCTAAAGCTTCTGACCATTTGTACGCGTCGGCATTATCAATCACGAGCAGATTCGTCGGCGTTTGCACCTGGCGATCGGCAAATCCCTTCAGTTCCGCGTAGATCTTGTTCCACTTCTCTTTTTCGGCGGGAGACTGCGAAATGGGATCAACGCCATGGTTGAGCCGGGCCGCAAAACGTTTGGCCACAGATTTGTGATAATTAAATTTTGGATGGCCCGAAGCCTCAAAATATTGAAGATAGTCAGTCGACGGAGTCGCAGAAGAGACTGGCGGATAGACACCGTTATCGCCGAGCACGCCATCAAGAGGTAACTCTGACACCGCACTCTCGGCAAGTTCTCCCAGATCACTCGCGCGAGTGAGAGAAAACTGTGCCCCGGCGCGCTGACTCATGAGCCACAGACCGCCAACTATGAAATAAGCCAAAATCAAAACCCTTCGTGCTCCGAATTTCCACTTCATGCTCACCCCTCGAAGTTGCAAGTTGAAGATCACCGGCACTTCACAAACAGGGCTCGCAATCAGAAAATAATCGCGAATCGATCTCTAGAAGCGCAAACGGCCGAGTTCTAGCGTAGCCGAAGTCAATGCGTTTCAGACTGCGACTAGCCCGATATTTGGACCTTCGATTTGGGTTTGATCAGGTCAAGATAAGTATTCGAGATGACCTAAATAAGAAATATTTTTGGTCGATAGACCTTTGAACAGCACTACCAGGGCCAAAAGCCCGTCGAGTCTGGCTGATTCAGAGGCACAAGACGTCAAAGTCAGAGCACGCAGATTTAATTGGATATTATTTACTCACCGTCACAAGGCTCAAGATCAATTCCGAAGACACGCTGGCTCTGCCCATCGAAAATCAAAAGATAGCTGGTCGCTGCCGCGCAACCATTCTGCTCCCGACCGTCATAACCGAATCCGACTTCGGCCCGGACGAGATGCGAAAGCGCTTGCCGTGCCAAGGCTGCTTGAGCCGCCAACGCATTTTGTTTCTCGGCAGAAAGCCCACTCGCCTCTTTCATTCGTCGGTCAATTTCTCGATTCACTTCCTGCTCCGCTACGCTCATGTCAATCATACCCGCTTCACTCCGGTCGGCGGCAATCGCCGTCGCTTGGAGAACAATCTGAAACGAATCAATAATCGAGCGATCGCCCTGATAACGTACTTGAAGGTAATCGCGAACCATTATTGCCGGCGCGCGCGAAGGAACGATCGTAGTTTGGAAACCTGCAAAAAACTGGGCAATTTGAGTGACGTCAGTTGCTATGGCATCGTTTTGCTCAACCCCAGCACGTGCGGCTTTGGCGAGAGAAAGGCTCAAAATTATGGAGGCAAGAGCTAAGAACTGAGTTTTAGCGTGAAACATGGTCGACCGCCTTGTTCGAGGGACTAAGAATTCGATGTGCAGACGCTAATCCTCAGGAATCGCAAACACCAATTGTTTCGGCGCATGATATCATGCACCAGACACATGGCTTGTCCGGCCGGCTGAGTTTACAAGGTTGGCGTTTCGCGATAGCATCCCCATTTCGACCGACCGACCAACCTTCCTTCGACCGATAAAACATCGAAAGGGTCGCACCGTGCAAACGCAAACTCTCTTCTCACCGCTTCAACTTCGCGGACTTCAGCTGCGCAACCGTGTTTTTGTCTCTCCAATGTGCCAATATTCGAGTGTGGAGGGATTGCCGAACGATTGGCACTTGATCCACCTTGGCAGCCGCGCAGTCGGTGGCGCGGGATTGGTGATGGTCGAAGCTTCCGCGGTTTGCCCGGAGGGCCGGATTTCACCGCAAGACAGCGGCATTTGGAATTCCGAGCAAGCAAGCGCGTTCCAAAGGATCACCAAATTTATTGCCGACCAAGGAGCTATTCCCGCGATCCAGCTTGCGCACGCCGGCCGCAAGGCCTCGACGGAAATTCCGTGGCTCGGGCACGGACCAATTAGAGATTCCAGCGCATGGACGACCTTTGCGCCCAGCCCACTTCCCTTTTCAGAAGGTTGGCCGACACCTGTTGAAATGAATCACGACGCGATCGAGCGCACGATCGAAAGCTTCGTGCAAGCCGCTCACCTCAGCCGCGAGGCGGGATTTCAGGTCGTTGAAATTCACGCCGCTCATGGGTATTTGCTGCATCAATTTCTTTCGCCACTTTCAAATCAGCGCAAAGACGAGTACGGCGGCTCACTCGAAAATCGTATGCGGCTCGCCTTGCGCGTTGCTCGAGCGGTGCGTGAAACCTGGCGGCAAGACCTACCTGTGTTTGTGCGAATTTCAGCTACGGATTGGGTGGAAGGCGGATGGGATCTCGAAAGCAGCATCGCCCTGTGCCGCGAACTCAAAACAATTGGAGTCGACCTGATTGATTGCTCAAGTGGCGGAAACCTTCCGCGCGCGAACATTCCTGTCGGACCTCACTACCAAGTCGGCTTTGCCGAATCAATACGTCAAAGAGCTCAACTCGCAACCGGCGCCGTAGGACTGATCACCGAAGCGAAGGCGGCTAACGCGATCATCGAGTCGGGCCAAGCCGACGCGGTATTTTTAGCTCGCGAGTTGCTCCGCGATCCTTACTGGCCACTTCGCGCAGCTGCGGAGTTGGATGCAAGGGTCAGGTGTCCCCCCCAATACGAGCGCGCAGAGCCGTTTTGGAACAAAGGATTGCCTTAGAACGCTGAAGGCCGAGGTGATTCTCGGCGGCAGTTCGATCTGTGCTCAAACCGTGGCAGGATCCACTAGCAAGAGCGACAAGCTTGTCGAACTTATATGTTGTCGAACTTATAGACACTTGCATTCCCATTCTTGCATTCACTGTTAGGGCTCTCCGAAAAAACACGGAGGAGCCACCCGACCCCTAAAACAAGGCATCTCCGTTGCACATCCAGTAAATCAGCTACTCGGGAGGACCTTCGATGCGAAAACTAGATCAGAAAATATCGTTTGCTTTCAAAACTTATCTGCACCACATGATGGTTCTTGCGCTCGCGGCTTTTTCAATGACGATGGTGGCCTGTAACAGCAATAGTGGAAATCCGAGCTCGCCCGCAGCCGCGCTCGCGAATTGCCCAACAGGAAATGTTTATAGCAGCCAGTTCGGCTGTATTCCGCAAAGCACCTGCGCTCCGGGCTACGGCTATTACGCAGGCGCTTGCGTACTTGTTAATTCCTCTCCAACATCGACAACGAGTCTGGCCTGCCAGGTCTCTTGCCCGACCGGATACGTCTCAACAGCTTCAGGCTGTCTCGCTCAGGGTCCTTGCCCCGTTTGTTTTGGCCATCAATCACCCTACTGCGTTTCTGGCTCATCGGCTTCTTCGGGCACGTACTACCTCGGGTACTAAAAATCCAGCGGGTGCCAAACATTTTGGCTTCTACAAGTTTAACGAGTTGTACGCACCTGCTCTTAGGTTCTTATTGACCCCACCTTGAGGGCAAACAAACACCCACCGACGACCAGTGAATGCCAAAAGCTGCCGAAAGTTGCCTAAACTCGTTCAGAGATGCCCAAGGAAGCCGAAGGCAGATTGTAATCATCTCCAGATTGACTCCTTTTGACCCCGCTGGTGATGCTTTGACCCCGTAAGAATTTCTCTTCATAAAATAACGACATCATTTCAAAAATTCCGCTCGGCCATTGACGATTTTCTTGGTATGGCTCTGAGGTCTTTTTTTAGAGTGTCGATCGGAATCAAAATTCGAAAAACATTTCAAATCGCGGCAAATAATCATCCGAGGGGGATTCAGGTGATGAAAAGAGCACTGAGGGCAGACCGAGCGTCTCGACGATCGCGCGATCTGAAGAAGGTCAAGTTTGCTGCAGCCTTCTTAGTATTGACTTATCTCCAGGCGGGAGCGGCCCAGGAATCAGCCTCAAGCTCGCAGATAAAACTTCCTGAGATGCCCGCGTCCACAGCTGAATCAGCTGGACCGCTGGCAGCAGATCCGACTTTGCCAGCGACGGATTCCAGCGGCACGCGCAACCAAACTCTGCCAGGTGGTGGCTCCGCCCCAAATGAAGCACCGCCCGCCCCGGTCGTTGAACCCGCGAGCAACGGTGCAGCCCCTGAAGGCGGAACCTTACGAGGCCAGGGTCCGAGCCTACTTCGCGACAAAAAGTTTCAGCCTGATGAAGAAATCACTGATTTGCGGCTTCGCGCTGAAGCTGGGTCCCTGTCTCGATATAGCATCAAGGCCAACCTCGACTACAGCGGGCCAACGATCAATGACTTCTCAAGTCCCGACCAGCCTAACCCAGATCATACGGTCGGCCTGCACAAGACCTCCGCGCGCGGACAGATCGGTGCGCGGTTTCGTATCGACAAAGATCAAGCCATCAGCTTCGGCACAGGTCTCACGGCCGTCACGCCCACGTACGGTTACAACCGCACGGACGTCAACACGCCCTATTTAAGTTATGACATGGTTCGAAAATTTGGCAAAGTTCAGGCTCGGCTCGCTCCGACCGCCTCGCTGATCACCCAACCCGAAGCACGAAATGTTGGCGAAGTCGCGACAACCGGCTTAAGTGCCGGAGCGGTTTACAACATCGGCTATTCGCGCTGGGCACTGAGCACTGACTTCAATTCGAGCTACGTTTTTTACAACCGCATGTATCGCATGGGAGTCGACAGGCAAGCTTCGGGTATGGATTTCGGAATTTTCCCTGGCGTCAAATACAACGTCTCGGACAACGTCAACTTCGCTATGTCCATGGGTGTTGGATACTATTCACCTCGTATGGAACAAGATCTGACTCACATCCTTCACAAGACGGTCACAACCCGTCTTGG
>JAYTRM010000242.1:0-17711 GCA_043746165.1 Bdellovibrionales bacterium
AAGTGCGCTCAGCGCGAGGCCGGGCGGCGATCGACAAATGCAAACGATGAGGCCAGAGTTTCTTCGCTGGCGCCCTGCAAGTAATTTTTAATTTTGCGATAGCTGCGACCATCGGCGGGAGTGATGAAGGTAATTGCGTTTCCTTCTCGCTCGGCGCGAGCCGTGCGGCCGATGCGGTGTAGGAAGTCTTCGGCCTTGTAGGGAAGATCGAAATTTATGATCGTATCAATGTGGGGGATGTCGAGACCTCGGCTATGAAGATCAGTCGCAATCATGACCTGGATTTGTTTTTCCCGAAATTCACGAACGACTCGGTTGCGATGGCCAGGATTCATGTCGCCATGAACAAAATCGCAAGATAATCCTCGATCAGTCAAAAAGCGGCCGACCGCGACGCAACTTTCCTTGCTCTCAGTAAAAATGAGAACTGAGCCTTTGATTTTTGCCAGTTCATCGACCAGGCGATTGTTTTTCTGCGCTGCCGTTAAAAACAAGACTCTCTGCGCGAGAGTCGAGACTGGAGTCTCAGCGGCGGCTGAGCGAATCATGTATGGCTCTTGCGTCATAAAGATCTTCGCAATCGCTTCAGCTTTTGGGCTGAAGGTCGCTGCAAACATAAGAGTCTGCCTCGCTCCGCGGAGTGTACTCTGAATAAACTGAAGCTGCGGTTCAAAACCTAAATCGAGCATGCGATCAGCTTCGTCGATCACTAAGATTTCGAGACCTTTGAGCAGAAGTTTGTTTCGATTGAGATGATCGCTGAGACGTCCCGGAGTCGCGACGATGAGGCGTGGAACCTTTTTCAGTTGGCTATCTTGCTTGGCGCCGGGCTGGCCAGCTGTCACTAAACAGTGACTCACGGAAAGGTCTTCTATCAATGAAGTAAAAACCCGAAATACTTGGTCTGCAGTTTCTTGGCTGGTTGTGAGGACGAGCGCGCGAGAATCCGGTTTTTGCAGGAGCCGGGTCAAGGTGGGAAGCGCGTAAGCGAGAGTTTTGCCGCTTCCCGTTTGCGCGACGCCGATCAGATCTTCGCCTTTGAGAGTCAACCCAATGGATTCACTCTGCACCGAGGTCGGTTTCGAGATTTTCATTTTGTCGAGACAGGTGAGGAGAATTGGCTCCAAGCCCATATCGGCAAACTGCTCAATTTTTTGACCCGACTTTTCCGAAGTTTTAAATTCCACGGTATTCTGATCGAACTCCTCTAGTAGTGCTAGTAGTGCGGCGGTTTTTCGTTGCCGGGGCCGATGGTCGGAGCGCCGTTTCCTAAGCCTAATTGCTCGGTCAGGATTTTGACAGTTTTCTTGAGTGTCTCGATCGTGCGAGCTTGCGTAAATACCGCCTGCTGAAGCTCTTCGAGAGTTAACATTTGGTGAGCGTATTTCACCTCGAGGTCGATGATTCGATCTTCCGTCATTGAATTACCTCCGTCGGTCCAAAGGCGACCTGAAAAAGTTCCACACTTCTTCGACAAATATCCGTTTTCGCGGGCGTTTTACGAGAACCCATAAATGAAGTGGAGGGAGCCTAACACAGCCGGTCCAGCAATGGTAGCGGGCACCGACAATTCTGTTTTCCATGGCCAAATTTCATTGTCGAGCGATATTGCCGAATTTCATTGCGAGAATTTGGGTCTCCCTCTAGAAATTGCTGATCCAAAAATCGGCGTTCGATCTGTCATTCTAAACCTGGAGGAATCGTGAAATTTTTATCTTTCTTGCCTGCATTGCTCGTGGCCTCGTTTGTCGTGCCTGCTCACGCGGAAGTCGTAACCTACAAAGGCCTGGTTAACGGCAAACCTCTCGTGCTCACGCTCGCTGCGCAGTTGCCGGCAGCAATTAAGAAGACAGTCATGCCGCCTTATAACGATCCCGAACTCGGTGCGGTTGACGAACAAACTAGCTACGACGCCACCCTGGGTCTGGCGACACTGACGGTTGGCGAAAAAACCTCCACTGCTCCGTTTTACGCGGTCGGCGAGGTGCATGTCACCGGAGTAGGATTTCAGGTGATCGCGTTTTTCCCGAATGCAGAACTTGCAGGCTTTGATTTCGATGGAACGATTTTAAATGGTGCGTCCGCTCCGACGATCGTCAACCCTGCAAAGAGTGAAATTTCTAAAATTCTTTATCCCTCGCAATTTAGCGTGCGCTGGTTCATCCACGCCGATCATCCAACAGACGGCGCACGGAACGGAATCGTGACGCTGATAAAGCAGTAGTGGCTAAGGCCTAGGCGGATTTTAGTTGTACGATTTGCTGAGAATCTCGTCGACCAGCTTAACGTCGATCTCGGGATTCCAGCTTTTGCGGTGCAAGTTACTCATGCTAGGGATTCGAGTGAGGTAATCGGGATGATCGCTTCGCGAGTCGATGCCGCTTGGACCCTTAACCCAGTAACCTGAATCGATGACCAAATTCCCTTGTGCATTTCTGAATCCCTGCAAAACGTAGTCGTATTCGCGGGCGACTTCACGAGTCCCGATAAACTGTCTCTCGTCCGAGGCCACCGAAGCCGCAGAGATAACCAATCGCGCTCGGTTGGCATTTGCAGATTTCCGTCAGGATCAGCCACCCACTTTTCTTGGATGTCTTTGCAAGTCACTTGAATATTCGCCGGCGCGATTTGATTATGAAACTTTGCGGGATTCTGACAAGCCACACGGAGCTTGTCAAAACTGAGTGCCGGAGTTGTCGGTGCGTCTTCTTTAGCCGCCTTTTGGCCGGCGTAACTCACTGAAGCAAGACAGAGCAGAGACAGCAAAGATGCTGCGAACGTTTTCATTGTATTCCCCTTTGGGTCCATTCATGATGCCGTCGGAAATCGACAGTCCATACTTATGGATATTGAAAGAGTCGGCGGTTGCACGTTGAGTGCCAGAATATTCTTAAGTTTATCTCGATCCAGTTGACTCCAGGACTTAAGAGCAGAAAAATTCGGGACATTAACGAGTTCCAAGCGGGGTGATTTGGACGGTGGGAAAGTCGCAATCTGATCTCAATCTCATCTTCAATCTCATCTTCAATCTAAGAAGGGACAACGACGTCTCACAAGAAAACCGGCAATCCGAGACGTCGCCTTGAAAACCCTCGCCCCCGTTCAAGGCGCCGGCAAAATTGCCTTGAACGGAACCGAGGGATACAAGGTCGCTTGCGCCGCCAAGTCGGTCGCTGGATAGTTAAACCAATTGATGCATTTATCCGTTGTCGCACAGCTCGGATTTTTTCCCTGCAGGAAGTTTGCATAGGCAGCAAAATTTGGATAGCCTCGCGAGATATTCACACTTTCTTGCATCCACTGCCAATCCGTCGGGATGATGAAACCCCATGGAAATCCATTTGACGCCGCGAAATTATTCGGATCGACGTTGATGATGTCGACGTTTTCATTGGTGTCTTTCACGTGAAGTACCATTCTAAGGGTTGAGAGATCAATTTGTCCCGTGCTTGGTACCGGGTTGTCAGCCGGGTTGTTCAGAGCCAGATGGATGCGTGCGTTCTGCGTGGCCGCGATGTAATTCGACGGGGTACCTGATCCCCAGATATAATTGGTCGGAATTGCTGTATTTGTAATACTTGAACCTGCCGACAGTCCGAAAGCTCCGTGGGTGCTGCTAAACACCATGACGTCCTGATTATTGTAAGGCGCGCTCGCTTGCTTTGATAGCACGTTGCCACCGCCGTCATAATAAGTGATATCGATATTAGCTGCGCCGTGAAACAGCGGCGCTGTCCTAGGGAGAGTCGCATTGTTGATTGCGGGTGTTGTCACTTCGCCGGTAAGTGCAAGCACGACGCTGTGATCGTAGCCGGCACCTACCGCACGAGGATAGAAATCCAGGTAAATATCGGTGATTTGATTACTTGAATCGACTTTCTCGGTCACTTGAAACTCCATCAAGAAATCGTTGTAATCGGAGTCGGGGCTTCCGTTTCCGTAGAGATCCTCCCAGGCGACCGCTGCTACCGAACCGATCGATGGATAAGTGACAGTGTGAGTTGTCACGACGGTAAACGTGTAATTTTTCGTCGAATTGTAACCAGCCGCGTTCGCGGCGCTGAGTTTAAATGTGTGGGTACCGTCTGCGAGCAACGGAAAGGTCAGAGTGCTGTTTGCCGTCGAGCACGGCGTAATGTTGGTGATATCGAGTGTGCAGGTTGCCATAACTACCGTCGAGATAGGGTCGTTGATCGTGTACGACAAAACACCTTGGGTCGTATCGGCAAGTGTCGAGCCAGGAGTCTCAGTAAAGGTAATGACCGGTCCGATTGTTTCAACTTTCCATGTATAACTTGCGAGAGCAGAAAGATTGCCAGCCGCATCTTGAGCTTGCGCAAAGAATTGATGAGATCCGTTGGTTAAGTTTGCGTAGTTGATCGCGGTATCGCAGGGAGTAAGTACGGCAGACGATTCCAGTCCACAGTTGTAGGTCACGGGCCCGAATTGATCGGTCGCTAGAATCTGAAATTGCGCCTGTGCCGTCGGCGAAAGCAAAGGCGGCTTGGATATGATTGTCAGTACAGGGGGGGTGTTGTCGATGTACCAAGTGTAAGGCGCTGACATCGCCGCGTTGCCCGCAGCGTCAGTAGCCGTAACCTGAAAACTGTGCTGAGCATTGCCGCTGAGTTGAGAATAGCTTTCGTTCATCGATGCGCAGTTTTGTGGGGTACCCTTATCAATCGAGCAGGTGACAGAGATGATGCCGCTTCCACGGTCATCAGTTGCCGTGAATATGAATTGGGCTGAATTGGAATTTGTGAGCGGGCTGGGAGTCGTGAGCAATTTAATGACCGGTGGAGTCAGGTCGACGAGCCAGGTGTAATCGAGTTCGCTCGAATACACACCTGCGATGTCGATTCCGCGCACACCGAAGGTGTTTTCGCCCTCGACGACACCGGTAAGAAGTTCGGGTGATGAGCAAGGCGTAAAAGGCGCCCCATTGAGTCGACATTCATAGCTGATGAGGGAATTTCCGCGGTCATCCTGGCCAGTGAAGCCAAACATGGCGACGATCGTGTTGGCAAGAGAACTGGGTGTCTGAGTGAACTGGATGGTCGGGACGGAACCGTCAATGATCCAAGCATAGCTCGCCTCTGCAGATTTATTTCCAGCCTGATCAACTGCGAAGACTGAAAAACTATGCGTTCCTTGACTGAGTCCGGCGAATTGCTGGCCGCTGCTGCATGCGAACTCACTCGCAGCCTGATCGAGCCGACAGTAATAACCAGCAACGCCTGAAAGGTTGTCAGTGGCTGTGAATGTAAAGCTTGCCGTAGTCAGCGCTGTGAGTTTTGAGGGCTCGGAGTTGAGCGTGAGTACTGGAGCGGTTGTGTCGACCATAAACTTTTGGTTGGTCAGGGCCGAGGTATTTCCCGCATTGTCGCTCGCTGCAAGTTGCACGAGATAATTGCCGTCAGCAAGAGCTGTGCCTGTATAAACTCCGTCACAAGGAACCAATGCTGCTTTGCCGGGTAAAATGCACAGCAATTGGTTTAATCCAGAAAGTGCGTCGGTCGCATGAAACCTAATGGTCACATCATTGTTGCTGGTCATTGCGGGAGCGGGAGTGTCGACAATGACGAGCGGAGCAATGTCGTCTTCAATGATGCCGGCACTAATGCAGCCGCTGAGCGCTTGTGAGGCCGTCCTATATTGAACGAAAACTTGCGCGGTTTGATCGGTTTGTCCGAGTGTCCAAGGTGCCGAGGTAGCAAAAGGCTGCCAAGTGCCGCCTGTGACGCACGAGGGATCATTTGTTATGAGCATGAAATTTGCGCCCTCGCTCGCGAGGGTCAGAGTCACCGACTTAGAATTTGTGTAGGGTGCGCCCTGGTTGATGAGCAAGGAGCCCGTCGAAGCCGATTGAGCGGCAGTCAAGGAAGAAAGCGAGCTCGCTGTAAAGTTGATCTTTGAACAGCCCGCGTTGACCGCCAAAAAAGCGATCACAAGCAGGCTGCAGTAGGCAAGATTTCGAGACCTTGGGAATTGAAAAAGACGCACGGTGACCCCCAATATTCTTAACCGTTTATCAGTGCAAATCGTCAGCCGTCTCAATGCTGTCTAAATTTGTTCCGGATGGAGACATCGTTGACAGCGGCAATTGATTCGACAGCAATTCTCATTTTGAGTCGACCTGTCAGGCCTAGACCATACGCGCGCGGTGTGAGAGACTCCCGTCACCACCCGCCTAAAAATGAGACCATCAAAATTCTTGATTAAGAGGTTAAATGTCGGCCAAGAAAACGCCAGGTCGCCCGCAGCTGATCGAAGGTGAAGACTACTATGTCGAGCGCGGTGCCTTTGTCTTTTCTGAAAGATATCATCTCAAGCGCGGATATTGTTGTCAGAGCAGCCCAACAGGATGTCGGCACTGCCCCTATCGTGGAAAACCGAGGGCGCAGTCGCCTGCGCGCTCGTCTGATCCGGCTAAGTAATGGATTATTAGAACTGAGTTTGAATATTTTTAGCTTCTGCGAGGTGGGCCTCGACGTGCTTTTTTGTGTCGGTCAGGTAAGTTTTAAGAGCCTCGTTCGTCACTTTCGGCATCAGCTCGGTATCAATTTTGCTTAAGCTTAAGAGCTCTTGATGCATTTTCACTTGGCTCTGAATGTAAGCACGGTCGATATCTGTCACTCATATGACAGAGCTATGACGAAGAAAAAAAGGAAGGGGAGAAAATCCACACAGATTTCGGTTAAAAAGTCCCCCTATTTTTGTGATTGTACCTCAGGCATACATGCAATAGTTAGGATGGACTCAAGCGACCGGAACAAGGTTTGCACCACCGGCAATGTTGGAGCCGTCAGGTCAGACAGATTCTCGCTGTATACCGAGGCCTAAACTCGTGAACAAAGGAGGGTGAAATGAAAGATTTAAAGTTCTTCTTTGTCGTCATCGGCGCAACTCTCCTTGGGCTTTCACTGAGTGCGATTTCTTTTGCTAAAATTGAAGGCGCGCGGGTGAAACCCTATCTAAATCAGTCTTTGAGTGCTTCCGTCTCGACCGGAGTCGCTCGGCCACTCTCACCAAATCGTTAATTCTCTTTTTTTTGATAAGATAAACAGGCCAGCGGGATCACGCCAGCAAAAAAACGCCTTGCCGTGTGACTTTAGCGACGAATTGAGGTCTAAGATTGGCGTGCATTTTAAAAAAACGCTCCTAGTTTGTGTCGTTTTGCTTTCTGTCAGCAAAGTGACGGTAGCCGGTCCCGTGAGTCTAGCCAAAGACGGCGATCGAGGCGCGTCTTTGGGCCCAACTGAGTGCTCGCCGATGGAGGTCTGGGATTTTCACATGGCGATGTGCATGCCGGTCGCTATGAGAGGGATGCCCATGTCGATGGCGATGGTTCAGGGCAATTCCTTTTTCACCGGAACATTTGAGAGTGGCCCGCGCGGAAGATCCGCCTTTTCCGTTCCCGATATGGTGATGGTCGACGTGGGGACTTCGATCGGCGAATATCACTACGTCAACTTGGATTTCATGGGAACCATCGAAAAATGGACTTATCCCTCGAGCGGCACCCCGGAGCTTCTTCAAATCGGCGAAAGCCAAGTGAGCGGGCAGCCATTTCTCGATGCTCAACATCCCCACTCATCGCCAATCATGGGCTTAACGTTAAGCGATACAATCACGTGGGGAAGTGGTAAAGATCATGGCAAGTTGTGGTTTGCCCCGCGCGGGGAATCCACAGATGGTCCGGTGGCTTTCATGCACCGACCGACCGGCCAAGTGAATCCGCAAGCGCCCCTTGGTCATCATATTGGGCAAGACGTCGGACATATTTCGAGCACTGTCTTTGGAGGTTCGGTTCGAATCGGAGAGACCACCCTCGAAGTTTCGACCTTTAGCGGCAGCGAGCCTCAGCCTACGCAAGTGGATTTGCCCCTCGGCGCGCCTAATTCTTACGCTTTGCGAATGATCAATCTGTTTTCTCCAAGGGTCTACGGGATGATGTCAGTGGCCTTCGTCAGATCGCCAGAGCCGAGCGAGCCATCACTCGATCATGTCTGGCGTTACTCGGCCTCGATCTACGACGAAGTCCAGCTCTCTCCAGAATGGAAGCTCTCAGACGCGCTTATTTGGGGGCTGATCAACGGCTATGATGGCGCCTCGGCGCTGAATTCGTTTACTGAAGAGATATTATTGAGCGCGAAAGACCGTAGATTTTGGGGAAGATTGGAAATTCTCCAGCGCACACCGGCCGAGCTCGCCATTTCGGTCCAGGGCGACGTCAACAGTGGCCAGTGGGTAAGTGCTTTGACGACTGGCTACACCCAGCGTCTCGCAAATTGGAATGGCGCAGAGCTCGGGCTGGGCGGATCATTAACGGTCGATATTTTACCTGTCGATGACCAGGCGTCTTACGGTGGAGATCCAGTTATTGGTCAGGTTTTCCTTCAGCTCTCGGGAATGAAGATGTGGAATCTCAATTAAGTTCCAAGTTGTCGCAGTCATTCAAGCGATGCAGTGAGTGGCGACATGAGACGATGATCTCTTGGGCCGCGACCTGAGGGGCAAAAAGGTCCAACCTTCAGCGGCACCTTCGAACACTCGTGATGCCTCTCTCAGTATGTCTCTAGCGTCAGAACGAAAGCCCCACACCACCGCTTTGAAATCAGCCGAAAACGAGATGTGGCATCTTCTTTGCTGTAATTTTCATTAGGGCCAGTGGAGTTGGAAGCTAAAATCGTTTCTAGTCAAAGGGGTATTCTATGGCTTCGCGAGTAATTAAACCAAAAGAGTTTAATACCGATATTGTTCGTCTTATTTTGGAAGATCATAAGCCTTTGAAGAAGCTAATTAAAATGATGAAGAATTTGGATCGTAACATTGATGAGCGCAGGCTCGCTTTTGAGGAATTTAGCCAATTGCTTGTCGCGCACGCAAAACCTGAGGAGCAAACTCTTTACGTGGCCCTAAAAGCGAAAAAACCTCTGGCGGCTTCAAATGGATTATCCCTTTTCGGATCAAAGATCTATCCACCCTTGCGGGAAGAAGGCTACGAGGGTGAAATTGAGCATAATCTCGCCGACCAGCTGCTCAAGAATGCTAAAAGTGCAAAAGACAAAGATCTTTGGTCTGCCCGTGTAAAAGTTCTTGCCGAACTGGTCGAGCACCATATCAAAGAAGAGGAGTCGAAAATCATACCGGATTTTAAAAAGCAAGTGGCCATCGAGCAACGTCAGCAAATCGGCAAAGAATATCTACAAAAGAAAACCGCCTTTGTACAAGGCGCACCTAAGTCGTGGTCAGAGTCGCAAGTACGTGTCGATCAGCGCGCGGGCCTCTAAGATGAGAGCGTTTTACTCCGCTTACTTACAAATGAATTTCCATCGATGAAAAAGCGCCAAGGAAGCTCCTGGCCCTTACTAATCCCAATACGGGTGGTGGCCACGGTTTTAGGTGGCTCATAATTGTCGTCACAAACAAAAAAGCGCGGTCCATTCAGACGAGCGCCGTAGTCGCTCATCTGCAGGCCCAGCGCTTGCGCCAGTTTACCTGGACCATTCGTTAAATTAACTAGCGTATGATGGGGTCTTCGACGTTCCATGGCTTTGAGACCGATCAGCGGTTCGACCGCGCGGATTAAAACGGCGCCAGGTTCTCCTTCTGGTTCCGTTACGAAGTTTACCAATCTTTGCCGATGCATAGTGTACATATAGATTCGACCGGGCTCACCAAACATCACGGCACTTCTCTTTGTCACTCCGGCGGCCGAATGCGAGGCCGGGTCGCCACGGCAATAGCCTTCAGTCTCGACGATCCGCGCGACCATCCACGGCTCTGCTTTTGAGCCAGGGTTTGCCACCCAAAATGTTTTGCCGAGAAGCTGCCTGGCAACCTCAAGAGTCGGACCCGCGAAAAATGATGAGGCGAGAACATTCTTGGGTTTCATCCGCGTGAGTATTGTTTGCCTCGTTTCTTGAGCTGACCTAAGCCATCATTCGATTTCGAGCAGTTTAATGCCAAATTTGGCGCCTTCTCTCGATAAGATTTCAAGCGTGGCATTTTTCATAATGTCATTAGCGGCAGCATAAATATTAAAGGTGAAATGAAGAGCGTCGGGAATTACCGTTGCACTTTTGCCAATTTGCAAAACCACTCGCCTGAGCCGACGACCGGGATATTCCTTCATGCGTTCAGAAATTTTCTTGAAAAGATCAGAAAACATATCCGAGGTAAAATTCAGCTCACGCTGCATGGATCCCCCATTGCTTGAATTGACGGGTGACAGTGATACTGACGTATCATGCGATTCACCCTAATCACGCTGTTCGAGAAAGCAATCTCCGTTCCACACAAACCGGGCAGCTATTGTAGCCAGCCGGTCAATTTAAGAGGAGACTTGCCTCAAAAGGAGCTCGGTACTGAATCGGCTCGCGGGTAAAAATGCCCGTGAGCGGCGCAGACACTGGATTTCGCGAGCGATAATCTGTGAGCGTTAGGGTCAGCAAAATCGCAAAAGTAAAAATCCCAACGAGGGCTGCAATACGGATCGTACTGGGAGATGAACGCAGCTGCATGAAAAAAAGGCCTATCAAAACTGCCTTTGCGGCGGCAATCGTAAGACTAATAGCTGTGCTGAAAAAACCGAAGTCGATCTGTGCCAGAAGGTACGTCGTGGCGAGGAGCACCAAGAGAAGGGTGAATACAATGGTGAAACGCTTTCTTGAGTTCACGTGTGCCTGTCCAAAAGATAAAAGAGTGGATAAATAAAAATCCAGGCAATGTCAATAAAGTGCCAGTAAAGGGCCGTCACTTCAAGAGGTGCGTAATATTCCCGAGAAAATTCATCGCGCTTAAAACGAATCATAAGCCAGACAAGCAGACTGAGGCCGATGATCATGTGAAGCGCGTGCAGCCCCGTAATGGTGTAGTAAAGAAAGTAGAAAATTTTCTCAGGCGATGAACTCTTAATGCTCGTCGGCCAGATTGCGATATGATTACGGCCGTCAGAATAATATTCGTAAGATTTGAGCGAAAGAAAGCAAAGGCCTAGGAGCCATGTGCCGATAAGAAACCGCAGTGAACGCTTGGGCTTTGCGGCTTGGATCGCATCGACCGCAAGGGCAAAAAGATAGCTGCTGAAAAGCAAAATCGCGGTGTTGACGGTTGCGATCATCACATCAAGTCGTTTGGCGGCCAATGCGAAATCAAGCGGATATTGATACCGATAGATCGCGTAAGCTTCAAACAGACCCCCGAAAAATAGCACTTCAGTGGCGAGAAAGATCCACATTCCCAAAGAAGCGGTTTCGCTTTGTTGCTCGAGATCTTGAAACTGCGGCGCGAGTTTTTCTTGCGAACTCACATCATTCGACATTGAGCACCAACCCTTTTCGGTAAAAACGTACCGCTCTCCGCTGAGTATTCGTACGGATCGTTTGTCACCACTGGCTGAGTTTCGAAATTATGCTCCGTGGGCGGCGAGGTTGTTTGCCACTCGAGTCCTGTCGCTTGCCAGGGATTTGAACCCGCTCGTTGTCCCTTCCAAAGGGAGTGAGCAAAGTAGAAAAAACGGGGGAGGGTACCCGGTTCCCTCTGCAGAAGCGCCGCAATGTCAGGTGCCCTTTGGCCTTACCGTTTGAAATTTATAAAATACTCTTGGCAATCGCACGACCGGCGGCTCGTCCGCTGAAAATGCACCCACCGAGAAAGGTTCCTTCGAGTGCGCGATATCCGTGGGCGCCTCCTCCACCAAAGCCCGCGACTTCACCCGCAGCGTATAGCCCAGGCACTGGCTGACCGTTCTCGCCAAGCGCCCTGGCATCGAGATCAGTTTGAATACCACCGAGCGTTTTGCGGGTGAGAATGTTGAGTTTAACTGCGATCAGCGGGCCATTCTTGGCGTTGAGAATCGGCGAGGGCCGGGCGACGCGTACGAGGCGCTCGCTGATAAATTTTCGCGACTCGCGCACGATCGCTAATTGCGGATCTTTGCCGGCCCTATTTTGCAGTTGGAGATCACGATCGCAAACTGCTCGTTCGACGGCCGCGTAATTGACGAGAGAGTTGCCGATGAGCGAATTCATTCCACTGACCAAATCTTGTAAGTTTTCTCTGACGACAAAGTCTGCGCCTTTGTCCAAGAAAGACTGGACCGGTGTCTGCACGCCGGCAAAAACGCGCTTGAGAGTCATCAAAATGCTTTTGCCGGTTAAATCTGGATTTTGTTCACTTCCCGAGAGGGCGAATTCTTTTTTGATGATTGCGCGATTCAGGAGAAGCCATGTGTAGGGTAAGTTGCGAGTTGTGATATGCATCAAAGTGCCGAGAGTGTCTGAACTTGGTACGTTCGGAAATGGAAGTCTTGCGCCAGTTGGATCCAGCCACAAACTTGAAGGCCCGGCCAAGATGCGAATGCCGTGACCGGGCCAAATCGGATTCCAATTACGAATGCCCTCAGTGTAGTGCCACATGCGGTCGGGATTGATGATGCGCGCGCCGGCCTGAGCTGTAACTTGTTGGAACAGTCCGTCGACGTGTGCGGGAACGCCAGATACCATAAATTCGGGAGCGGGACCAAGACGACTCGTCGGCCAATTCTTGCGAACGAGCGCGGGATTACCACCGATACCTCCCGAAGTGACGAGCACGGCCTGCGATTTATAATTAAAGCTGCCGACGACGACTCGGGAGGAAGAAGCGCCGCGAGCGACACTGGTAGGTTCAAGGACTTCGCCGGCGACGCCGACAATGGTCTCGCCTGATTTAAGAAGTTCAAGCGCGCGGTGACGAAAAGCAAATTTGATTTTTCCAGCGGCTGCATGGCTACGGACCCGCCTTTCGAAGGGTGCGACCACTCCGGGGCCTGTTCCCCAGGTGAGATGAAAGCGTGGCACCGAGTTTCCGTGTTGCGAAGCGCCCGCACCTCCACGTTCTGCCCACCCAACAATTGGAAAAAAACGCATGCCTTGCGCGATTAACCACGAACGCTTTTCACCTGCGGCGAAGTCGACGTACCTCTCGGCCCACTTTCTGGGCCAATAGTCTTCGTCTCGATCAAACGCAGCCGAGACCATCCAGTCACGAAGCGCCAACTCATGCGAGTCGCGAATGCCGAGTCGGCGCTGCTCAGGAGAGTCGACGAGGAATAGTCCGCCGAACGACCAAAATGCCTGACCGCCAAGACTCTGTTCGCTTTCTTGATCCAAAATTAAAACAGACTTTCCGGCGTCCGCAATTTCCGCAGCCGCAACGAGCCCCGCCAGGCCCGCCCCCACCACAATGACATCTGATTCTTGAGTTTGTGTGCTTGGCATGAGGTATCTAACTGGAAGTTAGTGAAACAAGCAACACTGGAAGTTAGTGAAACAAGCAACACCGAAGGTTGCCGAACCGGTCAAAGTCCCCAGGTCAACCACTGATCAAGCTTATGACCCAAGAGCTGCAAGTTCGCGCTATCGGTTGGCGAACCGACCGGGAAACTCTCGTCGCTTAAAACGGAGCCACTCTGAGACTCAACAACCCTTCCATGATAAACTCGGCGGAGATCTCCCATCAATGTGAGGTCAAAGATCCATTGATCGATGATCCAATTGCCACTCGAGTCTTTCTGCCAATTCTCATTGACCACAGAAACCGAAAAAGGAGTGTAGGTCCCCGCGTTGTCGCGCTCACCGAGAGTACTAAAGTAATCAGCTTGGTGAGGTTTAGAAACATCATTTGGAACGACGTGGGAAAAAACGTGAAGCTCTGCGTTCGCCGCCAGCATCGGTGAGCCAGTCGCCGCAACTTTAGCGACAAATTGATTCCAACTCGCTTGATTGAAGCCGGGCGGGGTAGCGGCAAATCCAGACAAAGAAAAAACAACGACAAAGCCAGACGCGAGCAGATGGATTAAGCGCACGATGATCCTCCCCAAACAAATTGGAAAAATCGGAAGCCCAGTCAAGAATATCATGGGGGCGTGCCACTCCTGGGTCAAATTTAGCTTCGCTCATACCTAAGGCTATTGAATTAATTTATTTGTGACCAAATAAATTTTTTTACTAAGATTGAGTTGAGAACGTAGAATGATCGGATGCTGAAAATTATCATCCAGCTCTTAGTCTCGACGAGCCTAGCTCTGATTAACGGAAAGCCATTGGAAAACGAGCCTGACGTCGTGAGGCTCGTTTTCCAAAATGGGTGGATTTGTTCGGGCGTCTTTCTTGACCCGACGACGATTTTGACGGCAGCCCATTGCCTAGTCGCGGATGATTTAATTCAGCTCGTGAAATTAAAAGAAATCTTGTCAGACGGAGATCAGCCACTCGAGGTTAAAGAAACCAACTCGTTCGTTCATCCCAGCTATCGAAATCAATACTGGCCGTCGTATGACGTCGGAATTATCAAGACCTCGGTCAATGCCAACTTCAAAGCCACATTTGGGCTGGATTCACCAAGAGAGATGCGCACCGGGCAAGCCGTACTTTTTGGGTGCTGAAGAACCGAGGCAAAAGAAAAAGTGCGTGCTCGTTCAACCGGCGAGAATGGCTTTTTGAAAATATACAGCGTTTTATTTTTCCTCGGAAAATCGAAGAGCACGGGCGGAACTGGCCAAAGTGCAATGATCGCGGCAAATGATTCCGGTGGGCCAGTTGTCAGTCGGCAAACGGGAAAAATTATTGCGATCGCGACGGAGACAACAGCTGTGGCTTCATCGGATTATGGCCTTCCCGCAATTGGCATTGCAACATCCGTATTGGAAGAATCGACGATGAACTTCATTGCGAGCCATGCGGGGAAATAGCTAGAAAAGTTGACTTACGTTAAGTGGCTTCAGTTTTCCTCTGTCGACGTCCCTTCGCCGAGGCATTTTTTCACATTGCACTTGGAATGCCCCAGCTCCGCAAGTTAGCCGCTATTAAGACCCGAGTCAGTTGAGTTGGCGGGGCCTCTTTCTTGCATCTCTCTTTAACGGACATTAACGGACTTTCACGGACAATCACGGAAATTCACGGATCAGGAATTGCGGATGGACGACTTCGATAGTCGAAATGCCTCGAAAACGCGTGCCGCACGGCGGCCTTAACTCACGGAGAAAATATGGCAACAACAACAATGGATCAAGGAACAATCAACACTCCTCTTGCACCGGGCGTGGATGCTTCTTCGCGAGTTGAAATGCCCCGAACGGAGATTCAAAAAACACGTGCCGATGAGACAGCAAGGCCGGTAACGCCGATGACCCAGCAATCTGTGAATCGTGCTCTCGCCTGGGTCGCGGCTATCGCACTGATCGTTGCGATCGCGGCAGCGGTCATGGCGACGAGAGCTAACAAAGCAGTATCAGAGGCCATGACAACTATGCAAAACAAGGCCGACAAAACGGAGGTGCCAAACTACGGTGAAAAGCCGTCTTCGCCCGATGTTGCAAATAGCGGTGGGTCAATGAATGCGGCTGCAGTTGGTGCTGGCAGTCAGGCGAGCAGCGGTGGCATGGGTAACTCGGGTGCTGCTGGGCAAACTGGAGGGGCGACTGGTACCGGTCAAGCTAGTGGCGTAAATCCGGGCGGTACGAACGGTTTAGGATCTGGAATCTCGAATTCAGGTCAAAACTCCAACATGGATCCCAACGGGGCCAACACCAACCAAAATGCGAATGGTCAGAACCCTGCCTCGATGCAGAATAACGGAACTCAAAATGGCTTTGGTAATTCAAGAGGTGGTACCTCCGGTAGCACAACGGGCCAGTAAATTGAGTCGCCGAAAGACTACACTGAAAGTTACCCATCGTGCGAGTCAGGAAAATCCTGATCCGGTGCAGGCCTTGGTTTTATAGATTGAACTCTGACAAAGTGACCAGTCGCCTTGTCACTTTACTTTGCGACGTTCCACCAGAGATCGCCGTCTCGTCCATGTTCATAAATGAACCGCCAAAGTTTCGCGTCGTAGTGCGCGTTTGATGGAATGGGCGGGATTTGTGTGGCTTTCTCGTGAAAACTTTCTGAGCAGTTCAATTGCTGAAACTGCGGGTGTTTTGCGAGATGGTGCAAGCGTGGATCGGTAGGTGAGAGTATTCCCACGTTGACTCCAAGTAGCTCGCATTGGCTCGGGACCACCTCAATAAAAATTCGGGCAAGAGTGCCACTTCCGACGGGAAGCCAAATTCGTTTCGGCAATCCACCGTGTTGATCAGCTATAATGCCGATCTGCAAGGCCACGGCCTCGCGCATGTGTGCGAGATATCGCTCATTGTGAAAACCCAACGGAATTTTAATGCGCGACGGGTGCTGAAAAGTATACGAACTGGCCTGAGTTTCTGCCTCGTCGAGATTGTCGACTAAGACGATGACCGCCCCGTAGGATCTGGCGAGCATCGAAAATGGATGGGCCTTTTTTTCACTCTGATGTGGATCGCGTTCGCAGTAAATGACAGCTTTTAAACCCGACGCACGGGCGCCCACTGCAAGGGCCACCTGCGCAAAGCCGCAAAATGGGCTGGCATAGACGGCTTCTTCCACTCCTTGAGAGCGCAATTCGCAAAGGAACGGAGTAATCGCCCGCTGTTTGGTTCCGCCCAGCAGAAAATCTTCTCGCGCCACTCTAATAAAGCTTTGGCGTGTTTTTAAGGGCGCAATGATCACGGGAGGCGACCAGCTCGAAGAAGCGAGCGGCGTCGATGCAGGTTGGTGAGTGAGCATACGGCCTCCGATTCGATGATGTGAACAATTACATCAAGGCTTCAGCTCGCGTAAGCGCTCAGGTTTTGAAACACCTGGGATGTCTCGGGCAGCACATGAGTTGTTAGACAGCCCGCGAATATCAATGTGCGTCAATTAAGTGAGGCGAAAAAAATACGCTCAATCAAGATGCAGCCATTCGTCCCTGGCTTTGCTCGTTCTACCTGCTCATCAGTGGCGAGTTTGGCGCGAGTTAGGCGCGACGGAATGCTTTTTTTAGATTATTGCGCACGCGATCCAGAGAATCTTCGAGCAGGAGATGATGAACCTCCTCGAGAGGGACCTGATAAAATTTTGCTAGATCTTTGAGCGTGCGAAGTGGAGGGGACGACACTCCACGCTCCCAGTTGGAGATGAATTGCTGCTCGTATTTGAATTTCTTGGCGACCTCAGTCTGCGAGAGGCCTTTTTCAATTCGCGACTCTTTTAAAAACTGTCCGAGCCTGGCAAAGGGATGATTCATTGAATTTGTGACCCCACGATCCTGCTGCCGTTGATAACCATAAAAGCTGCATTTCGGCCAGACTGCCTTAACGGAGAAATGTATTTGATCTCGAGCTCAATGGTCAACAGTTCGCGTGAGCCAAGTTCCTGGACCAAATGCTTGGGAACGGGCGATACGACCGTCGTGACCTGCTCGCCAGCAGAAAGAGCCGCGCCAACTGACTGAAGCTTCGCCATGATTTCTGGGGGACGGCTACCAATTTCCCACCACGGAAGGCATAAAAGCTGTTCGGCGGTGAAGCTGACCTGCTCCAGAAGGCGAATATTCCAAGCAAGATGTGAGTGGTCGGGAAGAGCATAGATCTCGACGACATCGTCATCGCTGATTTTATCGAATATTGCCGAATCCGGAATCAGCTTGAGGCGATTAAGCGTGCGCCAAATCAAATTTTTGTTGTTCCGAAAACTCTCTCCGGCCATACGAATCTGTTCGTAAACGGCCAGCGCGTTTTGCAAAAAGATAACCGCGTTCTGCTGGACTTCGGGCCTCGTCTTTTTATACAACGGGAGATTGTTGTCGTCGAATGGCACGCATCT
>JAYTRM010000243.1:0-11680 GCA_043746165.1 Bdellovibrionales bacterium
AAAAAAGCCGCCTTCACGAAAATGCTCTGCCGCTGTGCTGATGAAGTTCACTAGATGATTTTCCCCAGATTTCTCTTAGATTTTCATCTTACGCTCAATCGCACAGTGCAGAAGTCCAGATCGAAGGCCGAGCGATCGAAGCCGATCTAATCTGAATCCTGATGATCTTGCTTAAAGGGAAGGCCGATGGTCGAGGTTGTCGAATTCTGGTTGGTGGCTGCAGGAAAAGTCATATTGGAAAAAACACTTTGCACGCAAGCGAGCATGGAGCTAGCGCCCTGCAACGTCGTACTCAGGACTTTCACGTATTCGACGGCCCCATGGGGACTGATTCGCCACTCAAAATCCGCCTGCCCCTGAAGGCCGGGGTTTTTCTTGAGTGCATTTTGGTAGCAGTTTTGAATATCAATTTGGCTGGCTTGCACAACGCTGAGAACCTGGTCTTTCGTCAATCCTTCATTTGGACCTAGCTCTTTGTAAGTGGCTCCGCCCACCACAGTTCCACGAATCGCGGCCGTTCCCGCCCTGCCAGTAAGTCCCGACGTTTGGTAGCCTGCGGCTCGCCCTTTCCTCGGCGTCGAATCGTCTGACGACGAGTCATGAGCCCGACCACTCCCACTTAGATCTCCGCTGAAACTGCGAGAAGAGCGTTGCAGTTGATTCATGACCGTGCCGGTCTGTGTTCCCGCTGCTTTGCCTGTCTCAGTGGCCTGCTGCGCGTGGGAGATTTTAATATCGCCTAGGTCGCTTGCGTCCGTATCGGGCCCGGCGGAAAGCGCAGATAAAGTCTTGAGTGCTCCGACGGAGCGAGCATCGAAGGGAATCGGCGTAGGAATCGGGGTCGGCTTTGGTGTTGGTACTGGAGTCGCTACAGGAGTTGCTACCGGAGTCGGTGCCGGCGTGTGCTTAACCGGCGGCGGAGTCGAACGAACAGCCGGTTCCGTCAAGGTCACTTTCTTAACGAGCTCCGAGGCATCGTCGATGTCCGTGGCAGCGGCAACCACTCGGCGGTTGACCACTTTAGCAACTTCGTGAGATTTGGCTTTTTCGTTTGAGAAATCCTTTTTGATCGGTGGCAAAATCTGCTCTTTGCGCGCAGGGCGTGTTTTTGGTTTTACCGGTACGATCTCTGAAAGATCGGTGACCATTTGCTTGGGTCTTTGCGGAACAAACAAAATCGGTTTTTGGACGGGCGAAGCAAGAACAATCGGCGTCGGCTTCGGACTTGGAAGCGGCGTCGGTGTCGGTTGAATGACTACTTCTTTGATTGGCGTCATTTTAAATGTCGCAAAGCGATCGGGCTCGATGCGGCGAGGATGTTGAGCTTTTAAGATCGTGGCCGCGACAGTGATTGCCGCCGCCGCGTGCAGGGCGGAGCTGATACCGAGGGGTTCTCGCATCGGTTCTGAGACAAAATCTGCTTCACATTGCAGAGCGGGGCTGCGCAAGACGTAGCGAAAATAAATCCGCAAGGATTCGCCTTTTTGCAGCTCGAGCGGATCTTCCGGCGTGACAACGGGAGACCCCTGCGCTTTAAAACCGCGAACCTCTTTAAGCGTCGTTTTCTTTTTCCCGACGTTTCCGAGCATCATTCGGGCACCGGGATATTGAATGATGACGGGCGCGCCGACCGCAATTTCGTGCATGGACAAAACTTGATCAAACCAAAGCACGGTTGCCTGGAGCGAAATCTTGGCGCGTCCCTCGATTTTCTGCGACGCTAATCTTGCTCGAATGTCAAATTGACCGGGCAAGACCGGAAGCGCGCGAAACTGTGGGTCGCTAGCTGAAATTTCTGCAGGCTCGAGGCTATCAGAGATGCGAGGCGGAGCCGGCCTTGCCTTGAGCTTTTTTGCAATGCTTACCGGTCGGGGGCGACGGGGCTGCGACTGCGACGGCGGCTGCAGCGGCGGCGGCGACGACTGGCTCTCGGGGATTGCGCTGCTGCCAATTTCATTTGTCGCAAGCCGATGTGGGTCGCGGGCATCGGCAGTTTTAGTCGACGGCATGTCTGAGCGCCGCGCTAGGTTGATTTTTGGCATCGCGGGCGCGACCTGAGCGACTTCCGGCAGGTTCGATTCAGCAGGCTGGAAATCGCGAGTGATTTCGTCTAATCCTGCAAGGGAAATCTCAAATGACACTTCCTGTATGGAAAACCCCGTATCCGAGTCGAGTTGGATGATCGGCGCGGGTTCAAGCCCATCTTGTTGAATTCCATTTTTGCTGCCGAGATCAACCGCGACCCAGGCGCCGTTTTCAAAGCGAATTTCGCAGTGAAACCGAGAGACAAAATCAAACGGTAATAAAATTTCGTTTCCAGGAAGACGGCCGATGCGAATAGGCGAATGTTGAAAGACTTCCTCTTTGAGTATTTGACCGTTGTAAATGGCAGTCACCCGAATAGGCCGGGCGGCGAGCACGCTATGAGAAATTTGAGGAGAGTCCACGTTTAAGTATCGGAATTCAGGCGGCTTCGCTTAATATTTCCGAGAAAATTGGACTGCCAAACTAAGCTGATCGAAAAAAGTCGAGTCGAGCGTATCGTAATGAAACGTTTTGATTTGAGTGTCTCAGGACTTCTGCCGATACAACTCCTGGTATGGCGAGACAAGTTGACCCCAAACATTTCTCTGTTTTCATCTGGGCTTTTGTGATGCTCACGCTTGCGATGCTTGTTGGTTCATTTCAAAACTGCGCTGGCACCACGTCGCCCGTTGTTGAGGCGACGAGCAGCACCTCAAATGCCGGTGCCCCCTACGTTCCACTTCCCACCTCCACCGGAACCGCCACGGCCGGGGGTGTCTGCGCACTCCCGAATTGGAAGAGCGGTTACACGATGAATGTCATCACGGGGTTTCCGGTCGCAAACGCCTTGTCAGATCCCCTGACTCCCGATGGCTTTTTCGTTTTCGGGCTCAGCCCGCAGCAACCACCATCCGGAATGTCTTACTCTCAACTCAGCGGATTTTCTGGCACACCGACCGCCGCACAATCTGTGCAGAATTACACGCTCCAGATCACCAGCAACTGTACGTCCGCGATCAATACGCCCGTGACGATCAATGTTTTGCCAAATCAAGGGTTTCAGTCGATCAGATCAGGGCCAACATCGATGACGACCTGTGTGGTGAGTGGAGCGGGGCAGCTCTGCTGGGGCTTCGGCTTGGCCAACAGTCAGGCTACAAGCTACTCGCCGGTATCGATTCCTGGTATCCCGGCGAGCTTGAGTTCATTTCTTTTCATAGGCCGCGTTTCGCTCTGGGCGCTCTTGACTGATAGTACGGTTTGGAACAGCGATCTCAATCAGGGCTATGTGACGGGCGGTACAGCCTACACGGCAAGTTTCAAAGTCACGGCGGCGGCTGAAGCAGTTGATGCAAACAACAACACCTATACCTGTTACGTGGCAAACGGCGCCGCTTCTTGCCAACTTCAGGCGGCATCGGTCGCGCACTCGCCAAACAACATTGCATCCGGTGCGACCGCGGTCGCAGCGAGTGTCAACAGTGGTTGCGCGATCGTGAGCGGCGGTGTGAAGTGCTGGGGCGATCTGCTCGGAACGGGAGCGACAGCGACCAGTGTTTCTGGGCTCACCGCAGGTGTTACAAGTTTAGCGATGACTGGAAAGCAGCAATCGGCATGCGCCGTCGTAAACGGAGCGGTGAAATGTTGGGGATCTGAACTCAATGGTGCGATGGGCACGGCTTCAAGTACCGCGATCGTCACGACTCCTGTATCCATTTCAGGACTCGGCAATAATATGAAGTCAGTGGTCGGCGGCGGCAATCACTTTTGCGCCAACACCTCGGGCGGTGAAGTGTACTGCTGGGGCCTAAACGCGAGCGGTCAGCTTGGCGACGGTACGGTCGTCTCTTCGACAACGGCTCCAGTTCAGGTACTGAACGTGACCTCCGCAAATCAGCTGGCAGCAGGCGTTTCGCACACTTGCGCTTTGCTCAGTTCGGGCGCGGTCGATTGCTGGGGCGACAATTCTGTCGGAGAAATGTCGGCTTCGCCAACCGTTCAAACAGTGTTCTCGACTCCCGTTAGCATTGTCGGCCTCTGACAATCGGCCTCTGACAATCGGCCCTGCATTTCTGCAGCGGCGAAATCAATTGACATGTTCTGTTGACAGATTTACAGGGTGGGCTAGTTCCGAAGTAGAACCACCGGGGCGGTTCTTACAACGGCTCTGCAGCGCTTGTGAGGATGGTGTTTCTCAGTTATCAATTCTTACGGCTAATGTGTGTAGCAGTTGCTTGATTTTTCGATTTGGTTCTTTGGGGAGGGTCGAGAATTGATGAAGAATGCCTGGTTTGGCCTTTTGCTCTTGAGTTTTTTTGTCATCGCCCTGATTGTTACGGTCATTCATAATCCTGTGTCGGTACGTGCACCAGATTCACAAACACCTGGCTCGCAGTTGCTCCTTCCACCTCAAGACGAGGTTCCGGCCAATCCGCCCCTGCTACTGGCAGCAGGCTCGCGTGCGCCTGGCGCCATCGCCTTAGCTGTAGCGCCTCCGCCGTCGCTTGAAATCGAAAGCGCTGTGGCACAACTGGCGATTGATTTTGAGCTCCCTGGACACGACGTCTCCGACCTCGATCGTCGTATTGATGTTCTTGCCGCGGGCGTGAGCCCTCGAGAGGCGGCCAAGTTAGCCCAGATCGCGCAATCTTCCGCGCACTCGCACAACGAAAGATTTCTCGCAACCTCGCTCCTTGCGCAACAACCTGCGAAGTTTCATGCCGAGCTCGAACAAATCGCAAAGGCAGATAGCCCGTTGCTTTCGCAACAAGTGGCGCCTCATTCGCTGAGCGAAATGCAGCGGCATTTTGAAGAGGCCAACCGGGTGGCGGCTCTCGGAGCACTCGATACGTTAAATGCAAAAGGTAAAGATGAAGAGCAGTTTTTCGCTGAGTTGAAGGCATCGTCAAAAAATCCGCTGATTCGCAAAGTCGCGGGTATGGGCTACGTCGGCGCACAAAATGGAACGGCTCTGATTCAAAGATATATCAACGCTAAGTAACCGTCTTTAAGTAACAGTTTGATCAAGGAGTGGGGCATGGGGAAAATTTCGGCAGTATTATTAGCAGGTGTGGTTACAGTCGTGACGGCAGTGTCGGGTGTGAATGCTCTCGCTTCAAACGCTTGTCTGGACAGCGGGTTGATTCAACAAATTCAGTCTAAGGTCAATCTGAAGACTAAGGATTTCAACGGTTTCGACGCCTGTCAGCCGAACACCAATACTTACAAGATTTACCAAGCGTTGAGCCTCGTTCGCACCATTCAGTTTGATGCAAGCTCTCTGGCTAAGCCCTTCAACCAAGATATCTTACCAAATGACTTCTGGACTTATTTCACCGGCCGCGTGACCACTGTGCAAGATGAAGCGACATGCCCAACGAACGTTCTGGCTTTCGTCTACGGGGGCCGTAATGACGGCATCGTGCACCTGTGCCCCGATCTTTACAAAAACGAGATCACGCTGTTTGAGCGCGCGGAAACAATGCTTCACGAAGCCCGCCACTTTGAAGGCTACGCTCACGTGACTTGCTCGCGTGGCCCTCGCAACGGTCAGTCAGGCGCCTGCGACGACTCGGTCGGCGAAGTCGGATCTTATGCGGTTACGGTCGAGACTCTGACCAAAATGGCGATCAGTATGAAAGACCTCGCTTCAACTCAGAGGACAATGGTTAAAGTTCTCGCATTGACTTACGCCAACGAAGTTTTCAATGAGCCGATCCGCGCTCGTGACCTGTCGGCATTTTACCTCATCACCGACGACAATCGCGGCATGATCTACAGCGACCTAGGGGCTGTGCAAGTGGCAACCCTTTCCGGGAGTCACCTGATCAGCCGGGGCTCGGCATTAGCTGTTTTTCCGGATGATAAATCGGATGCGTATACGGCCAACGTCTTCTCGCCCAGTCTCCAAGCGTCTCCAGCGATGGGTAGTTTTTCAGCCAAATACAATGCCATGCCTCAGGCGAGCCGTCCTTCGGTGATCGACATCATGAATCTCGGCTACGTGACCGCTTCGGTTACAGGAACCCAGGTTCAAGCCAGCTTGCGCGGGTCTGCGGACAAGATCAATGCCAACACTCAGTTTGAAATCAAAGCGGCCTATTCTGGAGAAGAAATCGGGCGTCCCGATCAAGATTCAATTTATGTTGTTGATAACCAAAACAGCATGTACCGAATTCAGTTCACGAGCGGCAATCAAGCAAGTATCAACCAGGTTGAAAATCCGCTCGGAAATATGACTCAAGTCGCGATTTTCAACGACTCGCGTTTGGCGCTCGACTCGAATGGCACTTTGGTTTCCGAGGCTAACGGCAGCTGGACGCCATTTGCACCACTAGCAAGCACCCATTTCACGAAGCTGACTCGCCCTTTTCTCTGGGATCAGTATTTTGAAGACGCGAGCGCCGATATCTCTTCAACTCTGAAATAATTTACTGACAAAAATCTAATTTCGATGCATCTTTTCGGGCTCGCCGCGATCCTGCGGCGCCCGATTTGCTCTCCTAAATTAACAGGAGATATTTTCGGCGAAACGTCGGTGGGCATAAAAGTGAAAAATCATTCTCGTATCTTGGCGACAGCCCTAATCCTCGGTGCACTCCTCATCTTGCAATTTTCTCCGCTTAAAGCTGACGCTGCTGAAACTTCAGACGCTTCGGTCGACACGCCTGTAGGACAAGGTAGCAAAGCAAAGGGCACAAACGCCGTGCCGGGCGCCGATCAAGTCGATCAGCTGATCACCAACGCCAATTTGCGCGCCCTTTCGGGTTCAAAGTCGCGATGGTCAATTTCAAACAGCATCGGCTATGATGGCGGTACAGTAAGCGCACCGTTTGCCGAAGGCCGACCGAATATCTCAGGCGCATCGGCAACGTCGGTTGATACCGATATCAACGACACGCTGAACATTAAGCTTTCGCTCAACCCCTTCAACGCGATCATGCTGGGCTTTGGTGTTCGCAAAATGGCGCCGTTTACCGGCTCGGGCCCGAGCGGCGCGTACTACGCGAGCGGCGGAAAAGACATGGATATCTATGACCCGTCCTTGACGTATCAGTACGTCTACAAGATGGGTATGGTACAATCCGTCGCGCAGTTGAGCGGGACTTACTTCACTCGCGCAGACATTGCTTACTCAGCAAACGGCAACTTGTCGTCGAATTTCGGTTTCGACCAAGAAAACATCATCGAGTTTGGTAACTTGTCAGTCGGTGGTTCAATCGGCATCAGCATGCAAAGACCGACCGATAATAGCTACGACTACAGCATGTACCAATTCTGGCTAGATCCCTACGCTGAGTACAAGGTGAGCGACTTTATCAACCTGCGAACAGTGGCTAACGTTTGGACATACGAGAGATATCAATTTGCAGCCCTTGTGCATGATGCTTGGACTGAGTCGGTCGGTGTCGGGTTTTCAGTCACACGCGACATTTTTATCTACCCGAATGTGCAGTTTCTTCCACAAATGTTCAATTGGACTCTGACCAATGTGGGAGTTTCAGCCACAATTAATTTGATGTAAGCTGAGGCGGGTTTAGAGCCTTTCATGGCCAATTTAAGTGTCTCTAAATGAGGCACTTAAATAAAATCGCTTTTCTCGATTTCACTCGAAAATAATCACAAAAACGTCGATCCTAATAGGGATGTTTGAGGTCTTTCAGACATCTTTGGTCGGGCTTTTTGTTGTTCGGAGAAATCGATGGTAAAACTGCTTTTCGCTGCTTTTTGCCTGCTCTGCATCTCGGCCAGGGCTCAGACTCCATCGGGTCGCGTTCAGATTAAGGGTCATGTACCATCAGCACAAATGGCCAAAGCCACACACATGGGGCGTTTGGCAAGTGACACGATCGTCACTATTTCGGTACCGATGAAAGTTCCAAACGAAGCTGCTCTCGCAGAGTTAATCAAGCACCAGCACACACCCGGTGATCTGCTCTATGGTCAATACCTGACGCCGGCTCAGTTTGCGGGCCAGTTCGGGCCTTCGCAATCAGATGTCGACTCTGTCGTGAGCTATCTTAAAGCGCAGGGCTTAACCATCAGCGAAGTTCACGCCAACCGACTTTTGATCGTGGCGCAGGGAAGTAGCGCCAATGTTGAAAGTGCCTTCGGAGTCGAGCTTCACCAATATCAAAAGGCCGACGGGCGCGTGGTCTACGCACCAACTGCCAACCCAAGCGTGGATAGCGCGATCGCGGCAAAAATTCACGGCATCACGGGTCTCGACAGTTTTACGCGGCGAAAACCTCACTTTAAAAAACTGCCCTCGGCAAGCCGAACCGCAAACGCGTTCACGGGCAGCGGACCCAGCGGCGGGATGATCGTCAAAGATATTCTCGCGGCCTACAACGTGAACACGAGTCTTACTGGCGCCGGTCAGTCGGTCGCACTCGTTGAACTCGACGGCTACACGGCAACGGATATCAAAGGCTATGCAACGAGCAATAGTATCACCAATGCGACCTTGGTAAATGAACTCATCGCAGGCTTTTCCGGCACGCCGACTCCGCTTTCAAATGCAAATAGTGGCGCGATCGAAGTGACTCTGGATATCGAAATGCTGATGGCGATCGCTCCGGGCCTCAGCAAAATTTATGTCTATGAAGGTCCGCCGACGTCGACCGATGCGCAATGGTTGATGCAACTTTCGCGAATCGCCTCGGACGACTTTGCGAAAGTTGTCAGCTGTTCTTGGGGAGCTCCTGAGAGTCAAACTTTGCCGGCGACCGCTCAGAGTGAAAACACAATATTTATGCAAATGGCGGCGCAGGGCCAAACATTTTTTGTAGCGTCGGGTGACTCAGGAGCTTACGCAGATGGCACCAATCTGGGCGTGCAAGACCCCGGTTCGCAACCTTACGTGGTTGCCGTTGGCGGCACGACTCTCTCGCTCAACACGGGTGGTTCTTACCTCTCCGAATCGAGCTGGGGTGTTCCCGCCGCGGGTCAAACTGCGGCCAGTGGGGGAGGCGGGGGTGTTTCGACGACCTGGCCAATTCCGAGTTACCAGACGGCCGCAATTTCGGCTACGAACTCAGCTTCTTCTTCGATGCGCAATGTGCCCGATGTGGCACTCAACTCGAATCCCAACAGTGGTTACGACATTTATCTTGGTGGTTCGCTCCAAGGCTTAATTGGCGGAACGAGCGCTGCGGCTCCTCTGTGGGCCGCTTGGACTGCACAACTTAACCAACAAAGAGCCGCAGCCGGCCTCGGTGCGATCGGACAGATCAATATTCCACTCTATTCACTCGCTGAAAGTTCGCTCTACGGCGCGAATTTTTATGATGTCACTGACGGCAGCACCAACCTGCATTACTCGGCGGTCAAGGGTTACGACCTTTCGACTGGGTGGGGCTCATTCAACGGCACGGCTCTGCTTGCGACAATGGCGGGGCCGAGCACAAGTCTTCCGCCAGGTGCGCCGGGTGGTCTTTCGTACACAGTGATTGGTACAAAATGAAACGCGAGGAACAGATGAGAAAGCAAATTCGCCTCGTCGCAGTCTTGGCTATGGCCTCGACCGCCTTAATCTTGTTTCAAAACTGCGGCACGGCCTTTACCTCAGTTGGTACTCCCGCCTCGGCAGCCTTCGCTCCTGGAAGTTCAGGGTCAACGGGAACGACAAACACCAGCGCAGTCTCCATTCAGCTTTCATGGACGGCGCCAGCGGGCAGCCAGCCAACTGGTTACGACATTCAGCAGTCATCAGACGGAATTAACTTTAATCAGATCCAGCAGGTCTCGGGTTCAACATTGACTACGTCAGTGAGCGGTCTGAGTGGCGCTAAGTATTACTTCAAAGTCTTGGCTTACAACGCTAACGGCACGACTTCTTCGGCGACGCTCACTGCAGATTTAAGAACTGCAACCAACTCGGTTACAAAGTGAAGTTTAGAACCTCCCCCGTTCGCTGGCAAAAGGGTGAGGTTTCTAAAAATCTCACTTGAGCCAGGCTTTCGTTACATCAAAATAATAGTCAGCAGATGAAGCGTTCTTACCATTGACCACGGCTTTTAAAATGTGGTCGCCATTGCCCGTTACCGTCACGGCTGCAGTCATGACTACGTTGTAGGTCGTCGAGGCGCTGTACCAATCCTGGCCGGTCACGACTGAAACTCCATCAATATACCAATCGACCTTTGCTCTATTTGCCCCCGAAATCCCGAGAACTGAGAGGGTGTAAGCGCCAGAAGCCAAGAAGAAATGCTGTTGGAGAGCATCGCCATTCGCATGGGTGCCGGTATTTTCCTCATACTGGGTCATGCGTTGAGAGTTACTAAACAGCGCACCCCACGTTCCGGTAACGGCTGAGCCTTCATCCAGCATGATCGATGCGGCTGCAGGGTAAGATCCGCCGCCAATTGCCGTGCCGCTGAAGTAAAGGGTTCCAGAATTATTATAGAGCGCGTTTGTGGTCGAAGTCGGGATACCCGAGGAGATGTGAATGCCACCCCCGTTTCCGATGTCCAGAGCATTAGCAGGAGACGTAGTCCCTATACCGACGTTTGGCACGACGGACTTTTTAGCTTTTGATTCGGCGCCCTCTAAAATTTTGAAAGGACTCAGTTTTTGAATTCTTTCAAAGCGTTAGATAACGCTTTAACAACCGAGACCCTGTGTGTTGAGTGTTTCCTACTTTTCTCTGTTTTCGTCCGTTTTCGTCTGTTTTCGGACAGAAGCCGGACAGCTCTTGTGCCCATTCCGCATTTTTACGGTATCGGCAAACTGATCTTATTTAGTGCGTCCAGCGCCCTAGCGAATCGGACACAAAACCGTTAAACTTAAAACCAAGGAGTGACCCATGACTTTTCAAAATTCTTTAGAAGCATTGCTCGGAACGTTTCTCGCATTTTACATTGGCTGCATATCCATCGGCAGACCCGACATTCCTTTTAGGGTCGTGGCCGACCTTCGAGCCAAAGCCCTACAGGGGACGACCGCGAGCTGGGGCTGTCCATCGGTGTTTTCAACGTCGGCGTGCCGAGAATACGACCCCAAAAAGTATAAATAAATGCAGGGATTGTAAACGGCCCCGGCTACGCCGGGCCATACTTTCATGTAATTTCAGCCAGTTATCGCTCGCTAAAGTCATGTTAGAGTGTTAAAAGAAAGTGAGGTTCAAAGTGGATTCATCTCTCAAAAAACCTAAGAAGGGCGCGGGCGCACGCCTACGCGAATTCTACAGCAATCTTCGCAAACAGCCCATGTCGCCGGAGTTGAAGGAGACTTTAAACAAGAAGGATCAGCCCGCGAAGGAAGATGCGAGAAAGAAAATCGCTAAATCCGACCGTGATGTGGAGCTTTCCTGATGGCGGTTGCGCAAATCGGCGTATTTTCTGAGCTACCGGCCTATCTCGCCGATAAAGCAAACCGCCTCGGCTGTTTCGTGGATACGTCTGTTCTCTTCTCAGAAACTTATCCGCTCGATCGCTTGAATGAGGAGTCAGATCGAGCCTTCGATGTTCTCGTGGATTTGGACGTGCCGGTGTTCACTAACATCAACGTCCGAGCGGAATTTCTCGAAGCCCACCGCAGGGTTTTAATCGCCGAGAGTAACTGGTCAGCAGCTAGGTGATGAAGGTGGGTAACTTGCCTTCAAAAAGGAGCGTCAATGCCTCGGTGGGGCCGACGCCATTTTTTCTGCAAGTTG
>JAYTRM010000244.1:0-16178 GCA_043746165.1 Bdellovibrionales bacterium
CTCTCGAAGCTCTGGGTACGGCTCTCGCCCGACTTGATATGGACTCACCCTGGGGTAGTTACTTCCTAAGCCTTGCAGCTGAAGGTACTGGCGATTATCAGCGAGCACTGTGGATGGCCGATCTCGCGCAAAAAAAGGCGGGCGGACGCTCAGGACTGTTCAGCTACCAAAAAGGTCGCGTGTTCTTTGCAATGAATGAAGTTTCGCTGGCGATGAAGCAAGTCAAGCAAGCCCTGGACTTAGATACTAAATTAGCCGATGGCCATTTCTTTCTCGGTGAGATCTACCAGCGCGATCTCGAAGACAAGCAGGCGACTTCAGAGTTGGAAGCGGCTCTCAGCATTGCGCCGTCTCATTACGGTGCGCTTGTCCATTTGGGCGATTTGAAGCTCGCACAGAGTGCGGGCGACGAATCGGTCGAGCTGTTCAAACGCGCTATTAAGTCTCATCCGGAGCGTCTCGAGGCCTGGGTGAAACTCGGCGATCTGTACGAGACTGTGAAGAAAGATCCTACGCTAGCGCTCGAGACTTACCGCAATTTAAAGACTCTAGTCGATAGAGGCTCCATGCATGAGCGTCCCGGATTCGACTTAGGTGCCAAGATTAAGACTTTAGAATCGACTGTGCCGGCCCGCGTTCCAGCGCAGGCTTCCAGCAAACCTGTTGATCAAACTCAAAGCGTTAAATGAGGAGGTCCATGATGAAAGCCGTGCCGGTTCTCGTAAAGGTGTCCAGGTCTTTTCTGCTTCTGGGGCTGTCTTTTGGGGTGTTCGCGACTTCGACAGTATCGGCGAAAAACGTGCAGTATCGGAAGACCCAAGAGGTTAATTTTGACTCTATGGATGTCGACGGGCAAGCGCGTAGCCCAGATGGCTCGTTTCTCGCTCAAAAACGAGGCATCGACTTCATGCCGCTCTATAAAGTGCGCAAGAATTTTGACGACAATATTAAAGAGTCGTCTGAGTACATGAAATGACCGTAGGAGATTCAACAATGTTACGCCAGATCCAACACAACTTGAAAATCATCTTCGCCGTTGGCCTGCTTGCCGCAGGACCAAGTTTGGCTACAGCACAACCAACAGGACAGCCAACAGAAAAGCCGACAGATAGGTCGGCGCCCAGTTCTGCACCAGGTTCCCAGGCAAGTTCGCCGTCAGGCCAACCTTCAAGCGACAAGCTTGATGTGTCGGGCCTCGAAAACAAATACTGGGCTGCCAAGGATACCGACTTCAACGTCGTCCAAAACCGGCTCTATTCGAAAGCGAATCGCTGGGCATTGACCGGTTCGGTCGGCACACTCGTGAACGATCCATGGACCACGGGAAATGCTTACAATATTGACCTCGCGTATTACTTCAACGAGCGCTGGGGAGTGCAATTGAGCTACGACGCAACGAACTCGCAGGACAACCAAGCAGTTCAGCGCCTCGGGGGTCAGCTCGGCTATCCCGATCATAACCAAATTCAGAATTTCTACGGTGCGCAGGTTAACTGGGTGCCGTTCTACGCCAAGATGAGCATACTCAGCTGGAAGATTATTTATTTTGATTTGTCGTTTGGTCTCGGCGCAGGAATGCAAACTTACGCGCAACAGAAAATTGATGGTTCGACTTCGCAAAGCACTCCTGCCGTCACGTTTGACGTCATGCAGAGTTTCTTTCTCAGTAAGTATTTCGCCATCCGTGTTGACTTGAGTAACCGGTGGTACTCGGAAACGACCGTTAAGTACAACCTGTACAGCGGATCACACCCGAGCAATGGCAACGATACAAATAATGCGACGTTCTTGCTCCTTGGTCTGACATTCTTTTATTGAGGAGGTGGAAATGAAAAAATCATTCCACAACCAGATACGAAATTCTCTGGCTTTAGCCGTCGTGGCTCTAGCCGCATTTACATCGACCACGTCGATGGCCGAGCCGCTCAACCCGGCAGTGCCATCGGTAACAGTGGCCGATGCTAAGCTGGTCGGTCAACCGGTGCAGCCGGCTAAACCTGTAAAGACAGCGGCACATTCTGCCCCGGTTGAAGAACCTACGACAGTTGCGAAGATCAAAGTTTGGGTCGATACGGCTGTCCATGAAGTGAAGACATATTTTTGGGGCGACGATCAGCCCCCAGTTCTGGCAGCTCAGCCGGCCAAGCCCCAACCACCTTTACCAAGAGGCGGGCGGCCTGATGTTGCGGGTCGCGCTCCTGCTCAAGATCAAAACGCGCCAGCTGCTGTGACAGTCGCTCCAGCCGCTGTCGCTCCAACAGGCGGCGCCGGGGTTGCCCCTGTGGCTGCGGTTGCACCAAGCCAACTGGCTCATGCCAGTGCTCCGGCTTTGGCCTCCGCGCCCGCGCCCGCTCAAAAAAATATTTTAGGTTTAACAAAGAAATCGACGGGTGTTGTTGCTTACGATCTTTCCGCGAGCCCCAAGATTCCGCGTCTCGCAATCGAGAGCGAAAACAAGGTAAGCGCCGCAGATTACCGCATCGACTCGCGTTTGAGTAAGATACTTGATGACCGCATGATCCATATTCTCGCAACTCCGATGGTCATGAATCAGGGTGAGCTTCAGCACTTCCTTTCTAAGAGAACCGAGAATCCAGGTGGCGTGCTCAAAGTCAGAGATATCACAACCACTCAGCACGGAAAAGTCAGCCGTGCGGAATTTGATAAAGTCATTTTGAACCTCCGACCCGAAGCTGCCCTGGCGTTGAAAAAGTACACTCCACTCACGGCGCAAGAAACGCTTTTCCTCAGCGGGCTTCTGCTTTACCAACAAGGGGAGCAGTGCCCTTCGGCGCTCGGCCTCTTCCACAAGCTGGCGAAGGTTAAAGGCTGGGAAGCGGAGTCGAACTTTTACCTGGCGATGTGTTCAAAGCAAATTTCGCTTATGAGTGACTTTTACGAACGCGCGCGCCGCGTGCTGCTGACCCAAGACGTTTATTATTCGAAGAAAGTTTTGGGCGAAGTCGGCTTCGAAATTCCGTACGAGCTTTCCGACGGCTTTGGAGAGGCACTTCTGAAAGTTTCCGCGAATCCGAAAATCATGGACGGGCTGAAACCTGACGTACTCGCCAATGTTGCCTTCTTGATTGCAGATCTAGGTGTGTCGAGTGAGCATTTCAAAACTGCACTGGAATGGGCGCAAAAGGTTCCAGCAAGCCATCCAAAATATTTGAAAGCACAATTCCTGCAGGCCCTAGCCGAGTATCAGGCGGGTTCGAAAGTAAACGCCATCAAGATTCAGGATAAAATCATCAACGATAAGTCGATCGATAAATCTAATCTTGAATTCCAGGCGCTCGTTGCGCTGAACGCCGGCCGAATGCATTTTCAAGATCAGAATTTTAAAGAAGCTCATGAAGACTTTCAAAAGGTCTACAAAGACCATCCGCTGTGGCTGCAAAGCTTAACCGAAATGGGTTGGGCTCAGCTAATGGATGGTGATTTTGAAGGCGCGATCGGCAACATGTATTCAATTCAGTCGCCGTTTTTCTCAGCCGTTTACAAGCCGGAGTCGTACGTGATCCGTACGATCGGTTACCTCAATCTCTGTCAGTACGGCGATGCTTATAAAACTTTGTCGATTCTCGAGCACGACTACCGCCCCTACCTTGCGAAAATGGAAAGTTACATCGCCCGAGCCGGCAACCAGCCTCTCTACTTTCAAACGGTGAGAAACTTCATAGCGACGAGCGCTAAGGCTGGCGGTGAAGTTGATGGCCTGCCCTCACAAATCGTGCGCGAAATGGCCCGCCATCGTGACTTCACCAACTTGCAAAAGTCGCTGAATCGCTTGATCGACGAACGGCCAAATTACGCCAAGGTTAACGGTGAGGTTGAGCGCAGCCTTAAGCGCGCGCAAGCCGACGTAACTGGACTTCGCGGCACTGCAGACGGAATTCGCAAGCGATTGAAAGCGGCCGTCACTCATCGCGATGTGGCTGCGAGAGACGACGCGCAAAAAGAGCTCGATAAAGCCCTCAATAATTTAAATGACGCCTTTTTTAAAGTCGATTTATTTACTGCTGCGAAGGCCGGAATGGACGAGTATCGCAGCGAAGTCGTGACAGGTGCCGATCTGCGGATCGCCTCTGTTCGGAAAAATGTCGAGCACGTTCTTGCCAATCGCCTTCTTAAAATGAAGGTCGATCTCGCCCGAATGCTTGAGAACAACGAATTGCTTCGTTACGAAGTCTTCGCGGGAAGCGGTGAGAACTTGCGCTTCCAAGTCGCCGGCGGCAACACGGGCAAACGAGTGCCGGCTTCGATTTTGCCGAAGTCGAAGTCATTGCAATGGGAATTTGACGGTGAGTACTGGGAAGACGAGATCGGACACTATCGTTCGAGCCTGAAAAATAACTGTGCTGATTCGAGAGCTCAAGCAAGTCTTGACGGAGGAAACAAATGAAAAGCAATCAAATGAAGACAGGCGTTATTGCGGTCGTGCTCTTGGCTTCGCTTAACGCTTCGGCGAAGACAGACATCAACGAAAAAGTCGAACAGCTCAAAGAAAATTCAGAAAACAGCAGGGTCAACCTCAAGCAGTACGAGGATAACCTTTCAACAGTGACGACCAACCTTGCCGAGACAGAAAAAGCTATCGCTTCGTTGGAAAAACAGCGACAGCAGGTGCTGAAACAGACCGCCGATTCGCAAAAAGGCAAAGCAGGAATCGACCAGGTCAAAAAGCAACTCGACGATTTGGTCACAGCCGAGAACCAAAAAATCAGTGTTGAGCAAAAGCAAATTGCAGAGATGCAAAAAGCGATGGCCGCCATCGAAAGCAATATCAAGAAACGCCAGGGCAACATTGCAAGTTACCAAGAAAAACGCGCCAAAGTTGATTCCGAGGCTCAGTCATGGTCTGAGCGCAACCAGTCGATCGTTGAGCTTGAACAAGCTCTACAGACCAAACTCTCCCAAGCGAGAGCTGACAATCAGCGCCTGACCCAGAAAAAGGCTAACTACGAGGAAGAGATCTCGAAGTGGAAAAAAGAGGTTCGGGTTTCCGAGCGGGATTACCAAAGCTTCTCGAAGCTTAGCGACTGAGAGCAAAACCATAGAACTTTGAGCAGCGCAGTGGGATAAGCTCTGCCATTGGAGTGGCGGCGGCGGCTTGCTAGACCGTCGGCCGAGTTACTTTTTCTGAATGAGCGCTATCCTGAAAAAGCTGTGGGTTTTTGACCTGGGCTTTGTAAAGAGCGGCGTAGATTCCGTTTTCCAAAAGTAAGGACTCGTGAGTTCCAGTCTCCTGGATGCGGGAGTGGTCGATGACCACGATCCGATCACAGTCGACAATCGTCGAAATGCGATGGGCGATGATGAAGCTGGTTCGGCCTTTGCGAACCGTGCGCGTGGCTTCTTGAATTAGGTTTTCAGTCTTTGAATCAATGTTTGAGGTCGCTTCATCAAGAATTAAAATATCTGGATCAAACGCCAGGATGCGCGCAAACGCGATCAACTGGCGCTCTCCGACGCTCAGGTTTGCGCCGCGTTCTTCGACCTTGGCGTCGAGGCCGCCGGCACGCTTAGTTATCACTTCAGTCAGGCAGGCCATGTGCGCTGCGTATTCGATTCGCTCGCGCGTGATCGAGCCGTCGCCGAGGCTGATGTTCTCGGCGATTGTCCCACGAAAGAGAAAGGTGTCTTGTTGAACTACCCCAATGCGTGAGCGCAAAAAGCTCTTGTCGATGTCGATAATCGATTTGCCGTCGACGAGAATTGTGCCCGAGGTGGGATCATAAAAACGCTGGAGAAGGGCGATCATCGTCGATTTGCCGCTTCCCGTGCGACCGACGAGCGCGATTGATTCGCCTGCCTGCACAGACAGATTGACTTCGTGAAGAGCAAACGGAAGTTTTTCGCCGTAGCGAAAGCAGAGGTTTTCAAATTTGATATCGCCGCGAAAACGATCTTCAGGAGCGAGCGCTCGCGCCCGGACGGGCGATAGCTTTTCGGTGGCTTCTTCAAAAATGGTAAAGATTCGTTCGGCGCCCGATTGGCTGGTCTGCAAGGTTTGGTAACGCTCAAGTATTTGGTTGAGGGGATCGACGAACGCGCGCACGTGCAACAGAAATGCGATCATCGCGCCCGTTGTGACATTACCGCCGAGTACGAGACGGCCGCCGAAATAAAGCGCGACTCCCACCGAAGCGGCGTTGAAAAAACTGACCAGCGGCCAGAGCATCGCGTAAAGCTGGACCGTCTTCATTTGCTGGTCGCGATATTCATGCGACATATTGCGAAAGCGTGTGACGTTGCGATCAAGGCGGTCGTGCAGCTGCAAGACGCGCATGCCGCTGACGTTTTCGGCAAAAAAGGCATTGATCGCGGCGATTTTGGTTTTCGACTCGCGCAAAACATCCATGAGCCTGCGGCTGATTTTAGAAATGAGCCACAAGAGCGGCGGGGCAATCACAAGCGTGGCGATCGTGAGGCGCGCCGAAATGGCCGCCATCGCGACAACAATCACGATGAGCGAAACAAACGCTGAAAACATGTTGATCAGCGCCTGGGTGAACATTTCTCCGAGGCTGATGACGTCGGTCGTGACCCGAGTCACGATACGGCCAGTTGGGTTACGATCGAAAAATGCGATCGGCAGGGCCTGAACATGGCGAATAAGCTGATCGCGAATTTCAAAGAGTATGCGATTGCCGACTTTTGAAAAAAGGTAGCCTTGCAGGTAGGTCAGGTAACAGCGCGAGATTTCAATAGCGAAGTAAGCGATGGCGACCCAAATTACAATCTGGCGATTTTTTTCTATTAAGCCGTGATCGATGGCATAGCCAAAAAGTGTTACGGAAAGTCGGCCGAGTACAGCGACGATGAGCACCGTGACGAGGCTCGCCGCAAACATCAGCCGATGGCCCATGAAGTAGGGCCACATCCGGCGAAGCATGCCGAAAATCGTGGTGCGCATGTGCTGGCGATCATCTTGAAAAGCGTCGAGCGGAGGCGTCGAACTCATGTTGGACCTGCAGGGGTGAGCACTTGATCCCAGATTGTCGCGTCTTCGACGCTCGACGATTGAAGTTCAGCGAGGTGACGGTATGTGGCACTATGCTTGAGGAGTTCGTCATGCTGGCCGATCGCTTCGATCTCGCCGGAGTTGAGCACGATGATCCGATCGGCGTGTTTAAGTGTCGCCAGGCGGTGAGAGACGAGGATTACGGTTTGGCTTGGCCGACTGAGCTTTGCCTCGCGTAGCGATCCGACGATCACTTGTTCAGTTTTGCCATCGACCGCGCTGAGGCTATCGTCAAACATCACCAAGTCGGATTTGCGAATCAACGCGCGGGCGATTGTCAGGCGCTGTTTTTGTCCTCCCGACAGATTGACGCCACGTTCGCCGAGTTGAGCCTCGTAACTTTGCGGAATTGAGCGAATTTCATGGTCGATGTTGACCGTTTCGGCGGCTTGCTGAACGAATTCTAGACCTGGAAATTCCCGAACACCCAAGGCAACGTTTTCAGCAACCGTGTCGCTAAACAAAAATGCATCTTGTGGCACCATCGATATGCGCGTGGCGATCGCTTGCCGTGAGTATTCGGCGAGGTCGACACCGTTTATGAAAATCTGGTTCGGCGGCGCAGGATAAAGCCGGCAAATCAAATTGAGTAAAGTGGTTTTTCCTGCGCCGACCGGGCCGACGAGGCCGAGCGTCTCTCCCGAGTGCAGTGTGAACGAAAGATCTTTGAGGGCATCGAAAGGTGCTTCGGGATAGCGGAAAGTGAGATTGCGAACTTCGATCGATCTGAATTGATCGATTTCTTTACGGCCCAGATCCGGAATATCCGAAGGCGTCGACAGCAGCTCGCGGATGCGGTCAAAACTCGCGCGTCCTTGCTGAAGCATGCTGATGCCCATGCCGATCGCACTCATTGGCCACACCATTCGCTTTATGTATTCGTGAAAGGCGACGAAAGTTCCAAGCGTGATTGTTTCGCGTATGACATCGGGCGTGCAGAACCAAAGTAAAATGACTGCGCCGAAGGTGACCGACAATTGCATCATCGGCGAAAACGCAGAATCGACTTTGGCGACTCGATTGCACGACGTTTCAAACGCACGCGAGAGTTCGTTGAACGAGTGCGCTTGGTTTTCTTCCTGCGCAAAGCTTTTGATCGGACGAATTCCCGAAACGATTTCCTGCGCGCGGCCCGACATGTCAGAGAGCCGGTCTTGCTGGGTGCGGAACCTGACGTGAATTTCGTGTTCAAGTTTGTGAATCAAAAACGGCACGAAAGGCAGCACGATCATGGTCTTCCAGGTCCATGACCACGACAGCGAAATCATGACTGGGACAATCATTGAAATGTAAAATGCGGCGTCGAGCAAAATCAGGAGGCCCGGGCCGATCGCCATGCGAAAGGAGTTCACGTCGTTGGTGAGGAGGCTCATCAGTTGTCCGACCGGATGAGTCTGGTAGTAGCTCGGGCCAAGAGACGTGAGCTTATCAAAAATTCGGTTGCGCAAATCTTCGGCGACCGAATGATGAAAACGGCCAAAGAAAATTCGCCACAAATAGCGAAAAACCGTAACGCCGGTCATGAGGCCCGCGTAAATTAAAACCGCACGAATTAATTTCTGCGGCTCTTTTTCAGTGAGCGCGTCGATGCCAACTTTCATCGCCAGCGGGGTAAAAATATCGAACATGTTGGTGAAAAGTAGAGCCGTGACTCCCAAAAGAAAAGCCCGCGGATGGATGCGCAGATAGTGCCAAATGGGCTGCTGGACCAGCTTTTCTGAGCTGATGTCCTTGCGGGTTTCGAACTTACGGGTGTTTTCTCGCGCCAAGCTAGATCCTAACAGTGAGCCTTTCAACCTGCCCCAGCTCGAGCTTGGGCGCAAGGTTTGAGTCAATTTGAGACAACTCCTTCGGGCCCAGGGCGCGGCACTTGCTGGCATAAGGTCGCGGCGTCTTTCTGCCGATAACAAGGGGTGTGAACGGCGGCTTGCCCACAGGCGCTGACCTCGGGTCGCAGAGGGTTTGCAACCGCTTGATATTCCATGTTAATTGAAGGAGGACGAGGCATGTACAGCACAGATGATCTGAAGAGCTTGCACAGTTTTTTGAAGTCGACGGGCGAAGGAAACCTCAAAAAAATGTTGGTCGGCGGCACAATGACGGACAATCACCTGCGTCTTCTACTCAAAATTGCCCGCGCCGTAAGCGATGACGATTTTGCGGGGCACGCCGAAGGCGATCTGTTTCCGAAAGTGAAAATGTCGCCGGCTGAGTCGGCAATTAAGGAATCATTTTGGTCGGTCTGCCTTGGCGCCTGCGTTAAGCTTGGCTTACTCGCAGCAAGCAAAGCTGCTTAAGTTACTCTCTGTTAAGAACCTGTTGAAATAATTAAATTCGACAAGGATGGATCTTTCGCGTCGAACCGAGAGACCCACCAGTGGCAGTTTTAAAATTCAAAAACTGCCCCCTTACTGTGTTCTAAGAACCGATTTAAGTTCGAGAGCCCACCGTCAACCTCCGACTAGATTCCGGCCCTTTCCATATGACAAATCAATATTTCCGTCGGCGGCCGACTGAGATTGCTGGTAGATGAGAACAACGTAAGGGGTCAGTTTCTAAAATTCTCATGTCGTCTTGCGGCATCGCCTTCCTCTCCCTTCATTCCTAAATGACAACCAAGTGACAACGCAGTAACACCATGTTAATAACTGTTGATCAGGTTAAGCACTCAGGATTTTTGACAGATTTCGCAAAGCCAAGGGTTCCATCCCGCTTTTAAATTGGCGATCGAAAACTGATGAAATTCGAGAAAGGTGTATGCTATGGCGCAGCCGACGTCGATTCATCCGTCGATTCATCCTCAGACTCATCCTGAAGGCCACTCACCCTCCGCGCCTTCGCAAATGAAGGCCGACTCAAATCACTTGGAAGAGGCAGCGCGTTCGTTTGCTTTCACGACTCGCATTGATGCCATCATCGCTTGGGGACGAAAAAACGCGCTCTGGCCAATGCCCTACGGCACAGCTTGTTGCGGAATCGAACTCATGTCGGTCATGGGCCCCAAATATGATTTGGCGAGATTCGGCGCTGAAGTGGTGAGATTTTCGCCGCGCCAGGCGGATCTTTTGATCGTCGCCGGCACCATCACCGAAAAAATGGCGCCAGTCCTCGTGCACATTTACGAGCAGATGCTTGAGCCCAAATATGTTTTGTCGATGGGCGCGTGTGCGAGTTCAGGTGGCTTCTACCGCGCTTATCACGTTTTGCAAGGGATCCACCAAGTTGTGCCGGTCGATGTTTACGTGCCAGGATGTCCGCCGACTCCCGAAGCGGTTCTCGATGGCATCATGTCTCTTCAACGAATGATTGCCGCAAACACGCCCAGGCCTTGGTTTGATAAATGGAAGCGGCCTGCTTGGCTCGCTCCGGTGGATGCTCAGCGCGATCGGGCCCCGTTGATTGGAGTCTCCGATACGCTGAATGGTCCGAAAACCTGAGGGCAATAGGCCGGCCTGAGAGTGATAAGCCGGCAAGTGAGCAAACAGTCCGACCAGAGCAAATAGTGCGACCAGAGCAAACAGTGCGACCAGAGCAAACAGTCCGACCAGAGCAAACAGTCCGACCAGAACGAACAGTGCGATAAGAAGGAATCAAAATCAAATGTCGATGCAGAACCTCGAGCTGCTGAAAACTGAACTCGCTCCGCTAGTCAACAAAGACCGCTTTCAATCTTTTCGGTTTTTGCAATCGCCGGCTTCAGGCGATGCACTTGAACTTCCGAAAGAAGATATTATCGCGGTGATGCGATACCTACGGGAAACCGGAAAATTCGATATTCTCTTGGACGTGTGTGGAGCGGATTACCTCGGCAATATGGCGGGACGGGAAAAACGTTTCGACGTCGTTTACCATCTATTCAGCACCCGAACCTTCCAACGCCTGCGGATAAAAGTTGCAGTTGGTGATGGTGAGTCGACTGAAAGTATTACGCCGGTTTGGAAAAACGCCAACTGGTTTGAACGCGAGACTTACGACATGTACGGCATCGTGTTCACGGGTCATCCGTATTTGGCCAGAATTTTGTGCCATCACGATTTTGTCGGCCATCCTTTGCGCAAAGATTACGATGCCGATCATCAGCAGCATTGCTCGAGCGCGCTGCCGGCTCACTTTCCGCCAAACGCCAATTGGTCGCCAGAGGGAAAAAGCCTTGTTTCGCTCAACATCGGCCCGTCACATCCGGCCACGCACGGAACTTTGCGGGTGATGGTTGAGCTTGATGGCGAGACGGTTTCGCGCGCCGGCGTTGAGCTTGGATTCTTGCATCGTTGCTTTGAAAAAATGGCTGAGACTCATCCCTACAACCAGGTGATTCCCTATACGGATCGTCTCAACTACTGTTCGGCTCCGCTCAACAACGTCGCTTACTGCCGTGCTGTCGAGAGGCTCCTCGGCGTTGAACTTCCTCCAAAAGCGCAGGCGATGCGGGTGATTATTTCAGAGCTTTCGCGAATTATTGACCACATCGTTTGCATTGGCGCCAACGCGGTCGATCTCGGGGCACTGACGACATTCTTCCACCTGTTTACTTATCGCGAAATGGTCTACTCGCTCTTTGAAAAGCTTTGCGGCGCGCGTTTGACGGTGTCGATGACCCGCGTGGGAGGCATGGCTCAGGATGCACCCGACGGTTGGTACAGTGACGTTCTCGAGACTTGTAAGAAAATCCGCGTCGGCGTCGATGAACTCGATCGTCTGCTCACCGGCAATAAAATTTGGATTCAACGAACTCGCGGGGTCGGCTCGATCTCGGCTGAAAACGCGATTTCATGGGGCTACACTGGCCCGTGTTTGCGGGCCACCGGTGTGGCCCTCGATCTGCGTAAGGCTGAGCCGTACTACGGTTACGACCAACTCGACTGGGAAATCCCGACGGGAAGCTCAGGCGACGTTTTTGATCGCTACCAAGTTCGTGTCGCTGAGATGCGCCAGTCGCTCAAGATCGTCGAGCAAGTTTGCAAAAATGTTCCGTCTGGCGACTACACGATTCGCGACAAAGGAATTGTGCTGCCTGAGAAGAAGGATGTTTACGGAAACATCGAAGGCCTGATGAACCACTTCATGTTGGTGATTAAGGGCCTGCGTCCTCCTGTCGGTGATACTTACGTCGCGACCGAGGGCGGAAACGGCGAACTCGGATTCTACCTCGTGAGTGATGGTTCGGGCCGACCGGCGCGGCTTCATTGCCGCCCACCATGTTTTGCAATTTACCAATCGTTTTGTGAGCAAATCACGGGCGGCTTGGTTTCAGATGTGATTTCGATTTTGGGTTCGATGAATTTGATCGCCGGCGAGTTGGACCGGTAGAGGAATGAACTGATGTTTAAGCTTTCAGACGAAGGACTCAAGTACGTCAAAAGCGAACTGGGACGCTACGAGCAAAAGCAGTCGGCGATCATTCGCTGTCTCTATCGCGCCCAGGACGAAAACGGCGGTTGGGTCAGTCCCGAAGTTGTTCAGCATTTAAGCGAAGTCATGGAATTGCCGGCATCGTTGATTGAAGAAATCGCGACTTTCTATACGATGTTCAATAAGCAAAAAGTCGGCAAATACCACATTCAGGTGTGCTGCACTCTGACCTGCGCGATGCTCGGCGGTCGCGAAATGACAGACGCGATGATGAAGGAAGCAGGCTGCAAGAAGCTTGGCGATGTTTCGGCTGATGGACTTTTCACGTTTAGCAAAGTCGAATGCCTCGGCTCGTGCGATACGGCGCCTATGCTGCAAATCAATCGTGAGCCATTTGTCGAAAGCCTCAATGTCGAGCGCGGCATCAAGATGGTGAAAGATCTGCGCACGCGCAGTGACATATATGAAAATCTCGGCCGGATGACGAAAAAGGATCTTTAAGAATGGCAGAAGTTAAATATCTCTCTGAGCATTACGACAAAAAAGAGTACCGCACGCTCGAGGGTTACAAGAAATTGGGCGGCTACGAGCAGCTTGCAAAAGCTTTGAAGATGGATCGTCAAAAAATCATCGACGAAGTGAAAGCGTCAGGCTTGCGCGGTCGTGGCGGCGCGGGCTTTCCGACCGGAGTGAAGTGGGGATTTCTTCCCAATAACGGCGAGCCTCGCTACCTCCTTTGCAATGCCGATGAGTCCGAGCCCGGCACTTTTAAAGATCGTCTGATGATGGAGCGAGCGCCGCACCAGTTGATTGAAGGCATGATCATCTCAGCTTTCGCGGTCGCTTCGCATAAGGCCTACATCTACATTCGCGGCGAATACACCGGACCGGCGATGATTCTCGAGCAGGCGCTGCGCGAAGCCCGCGAGGCCGGCTACCTTGGAAAAAACATCTTAGGCTCGGGCTTTGATCTCGAACTCGATCTCTACATCGGCGCCGGTGCTTACATCTGCGGCGAAGAGACGGGTCTGATCAGTTCGCTCGAAGGTCTTAAAGGTCAGCCAAAGTTGAAACCTCCGTTTCCTGCTGTGCAGGGATATTTACGTAAACCTACGATCGTTAACAACGTTGAAACCCTCGCTGCAGTCGTCTACATCATGCGCGACGGTGCCCAAGGCTTTCGCAAATATGGAACGGAAAAATCAGCCGGCACTAAGCTTTTCTCTGTCAGTGGCAATGTGCAGAAGCCGGGCACCTACGAAGTTCCGCTCGGCTACAAGCTCATGGATTTGATCAATATCGAATGCGGCGGAATGCTGCCTGGTCGTAAGCTTAAAGCCGTCGTTCCGGGCGGCTCGAGTGCTCCGGTTCTGAACGCGGCCGAGTGTGCGAATGCGACGATGGATTATGAGTGCATGACCCAGCTCGGCTCGATGCTCGGGTCAGGTGCCGTCATTATCATCGACGATTCAAACTGCATGGTCGACGTGCTGTCGAGTATCACGCACTTCTACCATCACGAGTCTTGCGGCCAGTGTACGCCGTGCCGCGAAGGCACCGGATGGATTGAGAAAATCATCCATAGCATCGTGCACGGTGAAGGAAGGCCGGGCGATGTCGATTTGCTGCTGAAAATTTCAGACAACATGAAGGGTCGCACGATTTGCGCGCTTTCGGATGCGGCGGCCCTACCAGTTTTGAGTTTCGTGACGAAGTTTCGCGATGAGTTTGAGTACTTCATTGCTGAAAAACGCTCCAAGGTAAAAGGAACGGGAATCTATGCCCAAATGCACCATTAACGGTAAAGAACTCGAAGTTGCGCCCGGAACGACGATCATCCAGGCAATGACCCGCAATGGCCAAGAAATCGCCCACTACTGCTGGCATGACGCTCTTTCTGTCGCCGGAGTTTGCCGTTTGTGCATGGTCGAGATCGAAGGCAATCCTCGCGTGCAGATCGCCTGCAACACGGTCATTACCGAAGGCATGAAGGTCAATAATACCAGCGAAAAAGTCAAAGAGGCCACCAAGTGGGGTCTCGATTTTCACTTGATCAATCATCCGCTCGATTGCCCGATCTGTGACCAGGCCGGTGAGTGCGGCCTGCAGGATCAGTACATGAAGTACGGCAAGTACGATCCCGAAATGGCTGAGCCGAAAGTTAAGAAACATAAAGTGGTGAGTCTCGGCAGCCGGGTGGTTCTCGATACCGAGCGCTGCATTCTTTGCTCGCGCTGCGTGCGTTTTACCGACGAAGTGACGAAAACCAATGAACTCGGAATTTTTAACCGTGGCGATCGCGCCGAAATCGGCACCTTTGAAAACAAGCCGCTCAATAATAATTACTCTCTCAATACGGTCGATATTTGCCCAGTCGGCGCTTTGACTTCAAAAGACTTCCGTTTCCGTCAGCGGGTTTGGTTTTTGAAAACTCACGACACCATCTGCACGGGTTGCTCCACTGGCTGTAACGTGAAGCTCTATTACAACAAAGAGGGCCTGTTTCGCGTGCGGCCGAATTACAACGAAGCTATCAATGGCTACTGGATGTGCGACGAGGGCCGAGACGTTTATAAATTTGTGAACAAAGAGGCGCGCCTGCTCGATGCCAAAATTCCCGGAACTTCGGGCCAGTCCGAGTGGGTTCTGCCTGTGACTGCGGCGAAAAAAGCCGGCGCTAGACTTCGCGGCTCCGGAAAGTCGACCGCGTTGGTCTTGACGGCTCAACACAGTGTCGAAGAATACGAAGCGCTGTTAAAATTCTTTAAAAGTGATGTCGGTTCGGACCGGGTTTTTGCTTGGCAGCAAAATTCCGAGAAGAACGAGGAGTTTGACGGACTTCTCTTGCGCGGAGACAAAAATCCGAACACGCGCGGTCTGCAAGAGTCGCTCGCTTCGGCTGGAGTTCAGACCAAGTGGTCTGAGCTTGTCGAAGGCTTGGCGTCTGGACAAATTAAGACCGTGGTTGTTGCTGGACCCGAGAACCAAGCGGCGTTCCCTGACCTTAAAGCGAAGATTTTGGAACTCTCCAAAGCAGTCACGCTCATTTGGCTCACGGCTGGAAAAAACGCTGATCTCGAGCGGCTCGCGGGCGACGTGACTTTGATTCCGCTCAAGACTTACGTGGAAAAGCCAGGCACGTTCATTAACTTCAAAGGTATTCGTCAGACTGTTAAAAAAGGTGTGGAAGTCGTTCCGAATTCGCTCTCTCTGATCGAAGTAAGCGAGCTTTTTGCTGGCCGCGACCTTCCGGCTTCGCTCACTGATGTGCAACCCTACGTTCCCGAGAAAAAGGGCGCGCAAATCGGCAAGGGCCGCGTCCACAATGAATCCTATAAGCAGAGAGGTTCATTATGAGTCAGGTTCAACAACCCAAGGCGATAACCAGGTGGTATCTTCCGGGAATTCTTTCGGGAATGGGGCTCACGCTCAGAAAAATGGGCGGAAACCTGCTCAGCTACACGTCGGGCCAGAAAAAGATGCCGACGCTGAATTATCCCGAAGAGAAGTATGAGTACTCGCCGCGCTTTAAGGGCAATCACGTTTTGACGGTGAAAAAAGACGGCTCGCTTCGTTGCACCGCTTGCATGTTGTGCGCGACTAACTGCCCGGCTGATTGCATTTCGATCAAGGCTGCCGAGAGCGACGATCCTTCGGTTGAAAAGTATCCGATCTCTTATGAGATCGATATTCTTCGCTGCGTATTCTGTGGATTTTGCGAAGAGGCTTGCCCCGTCGATGCGATCCGCATGGGGCCTGAGTGGCAGACTCCGGGCGTGAATGGCGCGAACTTTCAGTACGA
>JAYTRM010000245.1:0-5631 GCA_043746165.1 Bdellovibrionales bacterium
GGCAATCTCTTATGTCAACAAAATGTCTTTCCCTCAGGACCCGTCGCGACATGTCCCGCCGGGCAAATTCTCACCTCAGATGTCGCGGGAACCGTGGTCTGCTCACCACCACCAAATCCTGATCTATCGCACGCTTGCATGCCCGGACTAAATGTCAGCAAAATATCAAGCGGCATGATCAATTGCCAAACGGCTGGTGTCGGCGGAGGACCACAGTGTGCTTCGGGTCAGTTCGTCATCGGGCTCGCAGGCGGACAACCAGTCTGCGCTGGCGTCGCGATCAATAAACTTCCGCAAAGCTGTCCAAACGAGAGTTATCCGATCGGAATCAGTAACGGCGCTGTCGTCTGCGTTCCTTTCGCAAATCTCATCAATCCAACTCCAACTCAAATCTGCTACCCCAACGCGCAGACTATTTGCGCGGTCGTGGGCGGTGTCGGCAGTCAAACGTGCAGCTCAGATGGCACCACACTCTCAACGTGCACCGCAGTCAATTGCAATGCTGGCTACACTTTGGGCGGAGGTGCCTGCACCGCCGATCCTTGCAACCCTGGAAGCCAGCAGTCTTGTCAGATTGCAAACGGCACAGGCAATCAATTCTGCGGAACGACAGGGGCTTGGGGGGCGTGCCAAGTTCAAAGCTGTAATAATGGCTACTTCAACACCATGAACACCTGCACGGCCATGACCTGTACGCCGTCATCGATTACGACCTGTGCGATTGGCTACGGGTTCGGCTATCAAGCCTGCCTGCCCAATGGTTCCGGCTATGGTTCTTGCCTTATCACTTCGTGCCAAAACGGTTTCACTTTGAAAAATCAAACTTGCGTCGACACAACGCCGCCTGTGGTCTCGTTTGCGATCGTTCCAGCCAATCCCACCCTGGGTCCGAATGCATCGCTTACGTTTTCGGCGATCGACACTCTGAGCAGCCTTACGTCAGTCAATTGCCAGCTTGATTCCGCAGTCTATACGCCTTGCACGAGTCCGGTTTCGCTCACAGGCCTTAGCAACGGTGCCCACACTTTCACAGTCACGGCAAGCGACCAAGCCGGTAACTCGGCCAGCGCAACAGCCACTTGGGTCAACGACATTTGCAGTCCCGGCTCAACAAACACGTGCATGGTCTTAGGCGGAACGGGAGTCGAAACCTGCTCATCTAGTGGAGTGTATGGAACTTGCATAGCGACTCTCTGTTCGTCAGGCTACACGCTCGCCAACGGCAGCTGTCAGGCGCTCAATTGCAACCCCGGATATACTGCCGTCGGAAATACTTGCGTCGATCAAACGGTCCCGACAATCAACGTAGTGACGCAGCCGACCGATCCAACGCTAAGCAAATCGGCAACTGCAACTTTCACTGTTACCGATTCAGGCAGCGGTGTGGCCTCTGTTACCTGTATGTATGACAAAAACAAAGCGCAGACTTGTACCACCTCGTGGTCGGATAGCTCTATCTGCTACGGTGCCCACACACTTGTCATCACGGCGATTGATCAAGCCGGAAATACCGCGAGCAAAACGCTCAGTTGGCACAACTTTGCCTGCGCACCGGGCGCCGTCGAAACCTGCGGTATCTGTAACGGCGGCGGACAGCAAACTTGCTTAGCCACTGGCACGGGCTATGGCTCGTGCGTGCCGACGACTTGTAACTCAGGATATAAGGCAACAAGCTGCGGATGTATCTTTGATTACTGGAACGACGGCTCCAGGGACGACGATTTCAGGAAAGCCAATCACAAGTAATGACAAATGAGTGCCGCTCTTTCTTGAAAGAGCGGCCATTGCCACGACAAACCGAATGCTTCGCCGGCTAGAATAAGGTCGAGGGCGGCACTTCAGAATTTGCTCGTCTTCAATCGCAATTCGTTATTAAATTGCACTCAAGGCCTAACGAAGTTCAATTGAGCGCCTTGGGGAGCAAGTCTTGCGTATTTATTCTCGACGTCTGAATGGATTTTGGCTCGCGGCTCTCACATTCATTTTCACCAGCCAAGCGGGTTACGCCAATATCGTGGGTAGCGATTTGCAAAGTTTTAACCCGACCTCAGATGGGCTTGATTTTGTCACCGTCCAGTCGGTTCGTGTGCTTTCTCCAGGAATTTATGTCATCGGCGGCTTTGTCGATTATGCGTATAACACCCTGCCGCCCGCGCTCAATTCGAACTTGACTAAATTTTCGGTGACCGACCGAGTGCTGTCGTCGGATCTTCACATAGCCGTCGGTCTTTTCCACGATTTTGATCTCGGCATGAGTCTCTCGAGCATGCTCTCGGGAACGATCGATAACAATCTACTACAATCCTACTTTCTATCTACTGGCGTGACCGATTTTCGCGCAAATGCCAAATACCATCTGCTTGGCAAAGGTAACGAAGGTCTCTCGATCAACGTGACCGGCGAAATTCCGTGGATTGTTAACGATCCATTCTATGGCGGCGGCGGCGCTCCCGCTTACGACGTCGAACTTCTCGGACAAACAGTCTTTGGCCGTTTTCAGTGGGGAATCAACGGAGGCTACCGTTTTCGCAACATCGGCTCGCAAGTTCCAAATGCGCCCTACCAACCGACCGGCAACGAGTACATTGCATCAACGGCGCTCGCCTACCACTTTCGCAATTCCAACTGGACCGCGATCGGCGAAATATTTGGCGAGCAGCCGGTCAGCAGCACGGCCAATTACAGCACCAGCGATCTCACGGGCCTCGAAGCCCTTGCCGGAGTTAAATACTGGGGGTTTAAAAGTATCGCAGTCCACGCGGGGCTAACCACCGAGCTCTTGCACGGGACAAGCTCACCCGATATTCGCGTCTATGCTGGCCTTAATTGGTATCCGCCAAGGCTATGGGGCGCACCGAAACCCGCGCCCAAAGCGGCACCACCACCGCCGGTACCCACACCCGCTCACAGCGACGAAGACCTGCTCGCATCTGCTCAGCCGAGTCCGACACCTGCCGAGCAGACGATCAGCGCTTCCGCAACTGACAAAGACGCACAGATTTTTGACAAAGAGCCGGAAGCGCCTGTCGAACGCTTCGTCATACGCGACATCAATTTCGAACTTGATTCTGATGTCGTGCCGTCATCTTTTTTACCGATCTTGCAAAAACTCTGCGATTATCTCACGAAGGGTCGCCCAGCTGAGAAACTCACCATTACGGGACACACTGACAGCACCGGCACGGCGCCACACAATCAAGATTTGAGCCAACGACGTGCCGATTCAGTTAAAATGGCCTTGCTGAAGCTCTGCACTTTCCCGGCGGATAAAATCGAAACCGGGGGAATGGGGCAGACGATGCCAATAGCGACAAACGCGACATCGGACGGACGCTCGCTCAACCGCCGCGTCGAGTTCAAGATCGATCGCTAATCGATCACTGATCGATTAGCGATCGATCACTACGCGTCGCCCGTGAAAAATTGACTGAAACTACGATTTCGGCAATGACTTTTTTCAAATCGGTATTCAAACCGAGTATTTTGCTTTATCTCTTAGTCTCGACAAGGAGATCTCGGTATGAAATTACTCTTAGGCACTGTGCTCATCGCTAGCGTCACCATGACTTCTCTCGCCTGGGCAGACTTTGGGCTCTCCGATTTACAATCGGCTGCTAAGTCAGCCACTTCAGATGGAAACTCGGCCGGAGACTCGGCATCGCGGTTTAAATCTTTGTCTGATAAGGCCGTCATTCATCTCAATTCGGCGAGTGAAAGTGATCTCACGAAACTTCCCGGAATCACTCCGACCCAGGCGCAGGCTATCATCAAAGCTCGCCCGTTTAATTCGCTCCAAGATCTCAGCAAGGTGCCTGGCCTTAAAGAGGCGGCGGTCGCAAAACTCAAAGGACTCGTTGCTCTCTGATACCTTAAGTTCGCAGCGCAGGTACAAGGCTCTTTAGGGGCCCGGCAACTGAGGCAGCAGTTTTATCAGTGGTGCTTGAGAAAATCCTCAATCACCTGATCTTCGAGACCCTTGGCTTCGCTGGGCGCAATTGAATTTTGAATCATCGCAAACGAATAGCTCTTGTGATCTGATGAATAGAGATAGCCCGCAATCGAGCTCACATCTTTTAAGCTCCCCGTTTTTAGGCGCGCACGGCCCACGTAGTTCTTCATACGCATCTTAACGGTTCCGTCGATTCCAAGGAGCCCGAAACTGCTTTGGTACTCAGGCGCGTAAACGGCACCGGCGTAGTTATTTAAAAACCGGGTTAGCGCCGATACTTTAAACCTCGTCTCGCGCGAGAGGCCAGAGCCGTTCGTGAGATCCAAACCGCCCGCCTCTATCCCCTTTTCCTTCAAACACTCAGCAAGCATCTTGAGCGACTTGTCATAAGTCGCGGGTAGGCCGTATTTTTCTCCGCCCGCAGCTAGAAAAATCATTTCAGCTCCGATGTTGAGCGAAAACTTATTAACGTCCATCAAGAGCTTAGCCAAAGGACGCGACTGGTTTTTCCAAAGCAGCGTTCCCGCGAGCGGGCTCGTTACGATTTTAATTTTCGGATCCTTCCATTCGCCGCCCGAGTCGACCCACAAGCGATGCATGATGTTGAGCGCGTAAGTGTAAGCGTCATCGACTGCGCGGTAAATGCCTTTGGGGGCTGCATCTTTTGTCATAACGCCTGACACGGTAGCAGACATTTGGCCTACGTCGTAGTTCAGCGAGACGCCATTCGATGAGCCGACTTTTGATTTATTCGTCAGCTTTAAATCCATCACGCCAGCGGGAAGTGAAACAGCACGCGTTTTTCCAGTTTCACGTAAATCGGGAGTTACCCAAACCGAAAATGAGTTTTGATTTATCGCCGTCGGTGTAATTTCAGCGGTAAAAGATCGTCCTTCATCACCTTCAAAGCCTTCGCCCATCGAAAGGGATTTTTGGCCAAGGTAACTGTTATCAAAAACTAAATTGCCCGTGATTTTTTTTATTCCGTGCATGAAGCGGAGCTTCTCGATCACTTCGTGCATGTCTTCAATCACGAGTCCTGGATCACCTTTGCCTTGGACGATGAGATCACCCTCGAGCGTATCTCCCTGAATTTTACCGGACATCAAAAACAAAGTGTCAAATTGGTATTGCGGTCCTAGCACATCAAGACTGCAAGCTGTCGAAACGGTCTTGGCGATGCTCGCCGGAGCAAGAAGCGTATCGCCTTGAAAATTGAAAACCTCATTGCCTTCTCGGTCGCGAATACTGACCGCAACCCGGCGATTTTTTGAGGCGAGAAGCTTCTTCATTGCCGCAAACGTGTCGTCAGCGGAACGCGCGCGACAAGGGATAATTGAAACAATTAAAAGGACGAGTAAAACTTTATTTCTCATTACCACTCTCTCCTTGTTGCCGACGCGGATCACGAGAAATCGAAATCTCTTCGTTTAATCGGTAAGCCACTTGATAGACACCGACGGAGTTTCCGCCTTTGAGACCATCTCCCTGACTCGTCACCCAGACCTGCTTACCGTCTGGCGAGAGCGCGAGGCCTACAGGGTATGAGTCGACGGGGATTTTAGCAACTCGCTTGAGGTCGGCCCAGCAATTCCCGCCGAAAATAGTTTTCCCAATTGTTTGAGGATGTTTGGCCTGAAGGGCAAAGAAACCCAGCGGCACCAACTCGGTTAGCACCAAGG
>JAYTRM010000246.1:0-9728 GCA_043746165.1 Bdellovibrionales bacterium
TTTTGAAGTTGGTGAAATTTTGCGTAGTCGATTACGGCGGTTCCGTCAGGCAGTTGACCTAAGATATCGGCGAATGAGCCTCCAAGCTGAAAGTCCATAGGCAGGTAAACATGACGCATGTAGATCGTTTGTCCGTAGGTGCTGTCGTGTCCAGTGAGAATGCAGCTGAGCTGCAGAATTCGCTTTTCAACATCGGCGATCGAAGTGATGCCAAAAAATGGACTGTTCGAATCAATTTCATGAAAGACCATCCAGCTCAGGGCAAAAAACGGCGACTTCGATCGAACCAGATTAAGATCATACATGCGCCGAAGATGTTGCCCTTCGCTCGAGACCTCATCACGTAGCACGGAGACCGAGATTTCGGCGCTGACGATTTCATTGCCCCGAGTATTGCCGACCCGAAACATCAAATTCATCTTGCCATTCATTTTCGAAATCAAGACGGGTTTGCTAAACATAATTCCCGGACGCGGTTTGGAAATTCGCGTGAAGAAAAGTCCTGTGATTATAGCAACACCGACAATTCCGAAGGCGGCTTCGATCACGACGACAAGATTGCTGAAGTCATTTCCGGGGCTGAGTTGTCCATAACCAATCGTCGAAAAGGTTTGCACGCTGAAGTAAAAAGCGTCAGCGAAAGAATTGGGCCGAGAGCCCGCAATGCTCCCCGGCGCCAGAAGGTAAATGCCCGCAAACACAACGTTGATAAAGAGGTATCCTGCGGTCATCAGAATCAGAAACCGGCTCCATGAGCCGTCGATAAAGTAGTAATAAAAATCGCTGCGAAATTCACTCGGCGTATTCTTTCGCAAAACGTCTGCCAATTTCAAACGCCGCGGTAGAACAACGGTCCCTCGTCCCTCGGCCCGCATTTTGGCGAGCTCAGAGGTCGTTGTCACCTTGAGGTCATCACCGTGGACTGAGGTCGACTGCGGGGCCATAAGCATGTCGAATATCACTTGTGCAATGGCACCGAGCGAAATCAATGAGAGATAAAGATAACCGTTGATACCCTGACCGATCGGGGCGAGAACGAAGAAAAACGCTGCTCCCGATAGCCGCGCGCCTAGGCGAATGCGTCCATTCAGTTCCGAAGACTGACGTTCGGTTACGGCGTCGAGCAGCGCTACGGCCAGGAGAACTCCGCACAGGGATAGGCTCGCTAGCCAGCGAATGTCTGCCGGGACGGGTTGTTCAAAATCGATCGTGACCATTTTTTGTAGGGCAATTCCAAGAGCTACGATCGCGCCATGAAGGGGAAGGTGAGCGTAAACCCAAAAAGTAAAATTGAATTTACGACCTTTGAGCTTTGACGAAACAATGTCATCAAAATAAATCCACCAGATCGAAAATGCGATGATCAGTGAAAACGCAGCCATCATCAGTTGAGCGAAGCTTAAGGCCGTCGTGCTAGCTAGAGTGCTGGCAGTCAGGCTGGTCGTCGCGCTGGTCGTCGCGCTGGTCGTCGAGATGACCTGCAGAAAAACCTCGCCCAGCACGATGATCGTAAGGTATCCAAACCTTCGTTTCATGTGATGGTGATCGGGTGGCAAATCGAGCGCGCTCGATACAGATTTTCGACTAAACGGCGCGCTCAAAGTGAGCAAAAAAGCAAAGCCCCAAAAACCGTAAACCATCCTGCTGTGAACAAAAGCTGAGATGAGCCAAATCGCGCTGCTGACCGTGAGGGTCATCGCCCAATACCTGCTAAAGCGTTTGCCTTCTTCGGCCTGCACCCAGCTCCGCAAGAACAAAAGAGCGATGATCAATTGCGCGGCCGCATAGCAGACCGAGAATCGTGACGCGTCATCGGTCAAAACTTCAGAGGCGAAGGCCGCAACCGAGGCAATCGCCAGCATCTGCATAAAGATCATCAGACGATGAACAAAATCGTCAACGCGAAAGCGATTTGAAAAAAGCGTAAAGCCGAGCCAAGAAAACCACAGCACGCCGAAAACTAGTGAAAACAAAACCAGAGTGCCTGGCTTAAGACTGACGCCAAGTCCTCGACTCAATTGCACAAAGGAGGAGACAAAAATAAGATCGTAAAAAAGTTCGAGCCACGAAGATTTTCGATCTGCGATTCGGTGATGAGAATGTATTTCAGGTTTGTGAAACCAGCGGCTGAGCATGCGGGAGTTAGATTGTCCGGTTCGAAGTCTTCAGGCAAGGCATTTCGCTCCTCATGAACGGCTAGCTAACGGACGTTGACCTTTACGCCTTGCTTTTCGAGGTACTGGCTAATGCGCTCGCGGTGATCGCCTTGGATTTCGATTACGCCATCACGGCGATCGGTGAGCACGGTGCCGCCAGCACCACATGATTGCTTCAAAGTCTTAAGCAGTGCTTTTAGCAACACGACTTCCTTTGGCAGACCGTCGAGCACGGTCACGCTCTTACCTTTGCGACCGGCTGTATCCAAACTTAATTTGACCGTGAAATTTCGAGATTTGAATGAGAAGACGTCATCGGCCACGGCGGACTCCCAGGGGTGCTCATGAAAACGCGACTGTTAGAATTCGACAGACTGGCAGGATTTCAGAGCCTCGAGCGCCAGAGATTTGAATTGGCAACCCGACTGGCGGCAAGTGGTTTTCACGCATGAGGCGTCAGCCTTCAGGCAGGCCTTAGAAATTTCCACGAGATCAGAGTGGTACTGGCAACCGATTCTTCCGCAGACTTCATCGACGCAACCGCGGCTTGCACCAGACTGCTGCGCGGGTGGTGCACGGCAAGAATGGACCGCGTCCATCACCTGACTTTTGAACGGGCACCCGTTGGTTGAGCAAATGTCGCGTACGCAGTCGCCATCGACGGCCCCGTCACCGTCGGACTTGCATGCTTCTTTGACATCTTTGACGTCGCTATCGAAAGTGCAGGAGATGAGCTTGCACGCAACCTCGACGCAGGAACTGGGCTTAATGTCCACGAGAATAGGGTAGACTCCGATCGGAGCGAAGCCAGTCGGAAGCGAGGTTGGAGGCGTGGCTGATGAATTTGGATTATAGTTCTGAGTGGCGTGACGAATGATCGACGCCGAAGTCGATGCCTTGGCTTCAGAAAAGATCACGAAACTGAAAATCAATCCACCAACAGCAAGCCAAATTTTAAAGTCCGAAATGTGACCTCGGCGCATGTCCCATTATAAACCTAGGACGAGCTCAAAGTCGAGCCCAGATTCGAGCCCAGATTCGAGCCCAGATTCGAGACCAGAGTGGCGCTGTAAGGGCTTAAAATAACTTACTTTTAAGCGGCTGTTGAGGTTTCTTGAGGAACGTCAAAACGATCGCTGTGAGCGGCATCAAAAGAGTGACGAAAATGGGCTGGAATTTGCCCTTTGATAAGCGAGCCACGTTCAATCGGTGGAAACAAATCGTGATACGTTTTTACTGCATCCGAAGTTCGGCGAAAGACATGTCCCCGCCGAATTTGCGATGGATGTTCCATACCCGCAGCTCCCAAAAGCTCGGCAAACGACTGCACAGTGTGCTTTTGATAATTGAAGACCCGCACTTTTTTATCGGACGGCACAAGGCCGCGCACAAGATTCGGATCGCTCGTCGCGACGCCTGTTGGACAGTGGTTGGTGTTGCAGCGGCGAGCTTGGATGCAGCCAAGTGCGAGCATCATGCCGCGAGCGGAGTTGCACAGGTCGGCCCCCAAGGCCATGCGCGAAAAGAGGCTGAAACCCGTGAGCACTTTGCCCGAGCAGATCACACGAATCTGCGAGCGAAGATCAAAGCCGGTCAAAACGTCGTGAACGAATGTCAGACCTTCCTCAAGCGGAGCGCCGACGTTGTTTGAAAACTCAAGGGGAGCGGCCCCGGTTCCACCCTCACCACCGTCGACGGTAATGAAGTCTGGCAAGATGCCGGTTTCGATCATCGCTTTACAAATCGCGATGAACTCCGAAGGGCGCCCGATGCAGAGTTTGAAGCCAACGGGTTTACCGTCGGAAAGGTCGCGAAGTTGTTTGACGAAATGAAGGAGACCAAGCGGGGTGGAAAATGATTTGTGCGCCGGTGGAGAGACGACGTCCCGCCCCGGTTGAACTTTTCGGATCGCAACGATCTCAGGCGTAATCTTAGCGGCCGGCAAGATGCCGCCGTGAGAGGGCTTTGCACCTTGCGAAAGTTTGATCTCGATCATTTTGACATTCGGGTGAGTTGCCCGCTCCTGAAAATCTTTCGCACTGAAGGTTCCATCGTCATTTCGGCAACCGAAGTATCCGGTGCCGACTTGCCAGACCACGTCCCCACCTTGCAGGTGATAAGGGCTTAAACCACCCTCACCAGTGTTGTGATAAAACCCACCCAGCTGGGCCCCGCCATTGAGTGCCATGACCGCGTTCTTACTGAGGGCTCCGTAGCTCATCGCAGAGATATTAAAAATGCTCGCAGAGTAAGGTCTTTTGCAGCCCGGCCCGCCAATCGTCACGCGCAGATTTTTTGTGTCAACATGTTTCGGGGCGAGGGAGTGAGTGAGCCACTCATATCCTTCGGCGTAGACGTTTCTCTGCGTTCCGAAGGGCAAGGTATCGGTCTGTTCCTTTGCTCGCTGATAGACGACCGAACGAATCTCGCGCGGCACCGGCGCGCCGTCGGTCTCCGATTCGACAAAGTACTGTTGAATTTCAGGCCGGATCGCCTCGAAAAAGTAGCGGAAAACTCCAATAACCGGAAAGTTTCTTAAGATAGCCTTTTTATGCTGGAGGGTATTGTGTACGCCCGTGACGAAGATCGGTAAGAAAAGGACAAGGGAGAGAAGCGCCAGGGGGAAGAAGTAGGAAACAACTCCAACCACGGCAAACACTGCAAAAGAAATGATAAAGAACTGCTTTCTCACGATGGACCTCCGCAGGCTCTTCTTCGGAAGCTTTCGCGAAGGGCTGAACAACACCTCTCACGTCTCTCGCCCCGGCCTAGTCCTGGCCTAAGGCCAGCCCATCGTTTGAACCTGCGGTCAGCTGTTTGAACCGATCATGAAGAATTGACGTGAACTGCGAATTGCGAGTCTTTTCCCTTGAGGTGGGCCCTCAGTCGGGGCTAAAGAAGGCTGGTGATCATGACTTTTGACTAAGGAGTATTTATGAATCTCGCTTCAAAACTTTGCCTTTTCGGCCTTGCCCTCTCACCCATCGGCGCTTTAGCTGATAACGTCGGCGTCACAATGGACTGCTCTCAGACGATCAATGGCAAGACCTATGAAGCGATTGCCACGCCTATTGGCGAGGGCAACTTCTCAGCTCGATTGCTTGTCGGAGGAGTTGCGCAAACAGCTCTTGATGGCTGTCATGTGCAGAATCGCGTCGATTTAAGCCAAGCCTCTCAGTTTGTCCGCTGTAGCTTTAAGGTCGACGGAGACCGTATTGAGGTTTACCCGATTGCCCACACGACTTCAGGTCTCGCAAAATTCATGCAATTTGTCAGCTGGAGTGGAAACACTCCGACCTACGGATCATTTTCGAACTGCATTGAGTAGTTGTAACTAATTGTAAATCACTCCATTTCGGTTTGTTTTGGATTTTTTGAGGGCGCTTTTTGGGAGCGCCTTTTTTATTACATATAAAAAATTGTTTACAAAATTTTTACAATCTCTCTAAATTATGCCTAAACTCTTTGAAAGCTCAGTGTCAGACTGCCTTTGGCGCTCTCTTAGCTTTTTCTAAGCATGGTGCTGGCAGCGAATCTATCACTAACCTGCGCTTGATCGGTGTCAATGTGGTCTGGCGCGAATCTTGTAGTGGTCTTGAATTGGAATTTTGAAGTCACGTGACTCCGCCGGGGGGGCGGAAGTGGCGAGAGGCACTTTGATTTTCAATTCAAAGGCTACAACAAGACAACAATGGGAGATGGGTAAGATGGCGAGCACGATGACTAACAATAAGGTTCAAGAACAAAGTAAAAAAATGTCAGTTAAATCTGTTTCGAGTTTACTCGTTTGCCTGATGGTTGGCGTGGTCTCTCAAACAGGTCGTGCGGCCGACGCTTACAGTCTCACGATTGAAACCTCGTTTGTTATCTCGAGCTCCTGCACGGGCGCGGATGGCAAGGTTCAAAAGAGCCAAATCAATCTCGTCGTAAGCGGCGACGGCTCGATGGATCCGAAAACCCTATCTACGGCAACGGCGCAAATCAAAGTTTGTTCGCCTTTTACGAGCCCAATCAATCAAAAGCTCCCGACGCCCTTTCCAGTTGCTCTGTTGAAAAATGCTAAGTCTGCACCGCTCGGCAAGATTACGATCTTCAAACTTGATCCCGCAACTTTTCAGGCGGTCTTCCCAGCTGGCCAAGTTCCGAACCAGTTAAATGTGAATCAAATTCAATCTGGCGTTTTCGAACTGACTTATTTGATTAGCTCGACCAACACCGTAAAAATCGGACCGATTCGCGCCTACTTGTCACAAGACAACGAGATTACAGTTCCGGGCTTCATCGAGGGCAAACAGCTCCCGATCCAAAAAGTTGAAGTCGATGTGCCTGAGAAGGATGTCACACTGGTGGCAAACCTCGCGGCCGTGAAGACGATCACCGTTAAGTAGTTACATCCGCTCCGGAATCGAAATTCCCAGGAGTCCAAGGCTTAATTCAAGATGATCGTGGGCGAGACGAACTAGGCTGAGCCACGAGCTTTGCCGTGCAGAATCGGTCTCGCGTAGAATGTGGCACTCGGCGTAGAATGCGTTAAATGCCTGCGAAATCGCAAAGCCGTATTCGCAAATGTGATGAGGCTCGTTTTCATTGACCGCAGTTTGCAAGACTTCAGGAAACTTCATCATTTCCAAAATTAGATTTTTTTCGGAAACTGTAGTGGGTGCTAGGATCTCACCGACCTTCAGGCCAAGGTCTGAGGCTTTGCGTTCGATCGATTTGATTCGAATCGTTGCGTAGAGCAAGTAGGGACCCGTGTGGCCTTCGAACTTTGCGAATTTTTCGAGATCAAAAATATAGTCGACTGCACGGTTGTGCTTGAGATCGGCGAACTTCAACGTCGCGATGCCGACTTTGCCCGCAATATCTTCGAGCTCAGTTTCGCTAAAGGGCCGGTCGCTTTTGAGTTCCGCGAGGCGAGTGCGGGCCTCACTGTTGATCATGGCGATGAGTTCTTTTAATTTCAAGACTCCGCCGGCGCGCGTTTTGAACGGTTTGCCGTCGGGACCATTCATGGTGCCGAAAGGAAGATGCTTATATTCACAATTTAAGCCGAGCGCGGTTTTCTTTAAGGCTTTAAAGACTTGCTTGAAGTGTAAAGTTTGGCGATTGTCGACGACGTAGAGTACGCTATCGGCTTTTAAATCGTGAGCGCGATACTCACAAGTCGCTAAATCGCTCGTGTGATAAAGAAAACCACCGCCGGATTTTACTAAAATCAACGGTGGCATTTCGGGATCTTGCTCGTCGGCAAGTTCGATAACCAAGGCGCCCTCGCTGAGTTTGGTGATGCCCGAAGCTTTGAGTTTCTCAACTAGCGCGGGCATGCGATCTTCGTAGAAGCTTTCGCCGAGCCAGAGGTCAAATTTGATGCCGAGCTTGGCATAGTCGCGGGTAAGATCTGCGACAGAGACGCTTACGAATTGCCGCCAAAGCGCCTTGTAGCCGCGACGGCCTGATTGCAACTCGTCGGTCGCGCGCAGCACCTCGGCTTTAAAAGCTTCGTCGGTTTCGTAGCGCTTGCTGGCCTTCGGATACATTTCTTCGAGATCGGCTAAGGTGACGGGCGACTCCTTGGGGTATTCACCCGTGAAATCGGCTGCGAAATAACTTAACTGCGGCCTCCGAGCTTTCAATTCGCAAATAAGCATTCCCATTTGCGTGCCCCAGTCTCCAACGTGATTGTCGCCGATTACTTGGTGACCGACGAAGCGGTGCAGGCGGGCGAGACTATCGCCAATGATCGAGGAGCGTAAGTGACCGACATGCATGCCCTTGGCGACGTTGGGGCCACCGTAGTCAATAACAACAGTTTTAGGCGAGCTTACAAATTCGAATCCCAGGCGAGGGTCGCCGACTTGTCCGCGAATCAATTTCGCAAGCAATTCGCCGCTCAAAACCATGTTGATGAATCCGGGACCGGCAATCGAAAAGGTGACCTGCGAGGCCCCAAAGAGGCTCTCAGAGCGATTCTGGGCCTTCGTGAGTATCTCCTGGGCAACCTCGCGCGGATTGCGCTTCAAAGCTTTGGCGGCGGCGAGTGCGCCATTGCACTGAAATTGTGCCAAGTCGGGCCGGTCAGAAACTGTGACCGAGGCAAACTTGCCGTCGAGACCGAGATGTGTGAACGCGTCGACAAAAAGTTGGGCGAGCTGGGTTCGAACTGATTTCATGCAATCAGGGTTTACTCGATTTTATTCCACTTTGCAAAAGCTCCCCTTCGCTGGCCGTATGTCGAGATCCCTGCGCCCCGGAGGTTGAGCTCTGGATTCCTAAGACTCGAGACCGCAAACTAAGCGAATGATTGCTTTTCAGGCTGCCGATCCTTTTCCGCTTGTCGATCTTGACCGCCACAGCGGGAGTGAAAAATCGCCGTATTTGATCGAGCATCGCCACGGATCTTGGCTCACCCGTCAGAGCCCTCAGGAGCGCGAAGGCTCGTTTACAATTTATCGCTCTGATTTTTGCTCTAATGCTCGTCTCGGCGAGACTCAATTTTTCGAATCAAGAATTGGCTGAGGACGTGCATGAGGATTTGGTGGCAGTCCTCGACTAAACCGTAGTTATCAAAAGCCGTATGCAAGTTGATGTCAGAGAGCTCGGCAAGCTTTCCACCGGAAAATCCACTGAGCCCAATGACCGTCATTCCGCGACTATGGGCGGCGGTAACCGCATTGACGATGTTGGGGCTGTTGCCCGAAGAAGAAATAGCCACGAGGACATCGCCTTTTTCTCCATAGCTTTCGACCTGCGTCGAAAACGTTTTTTCGTAACCATAATCGTTACCGAGAGCGGTCAACATCGCGGTGTTGGCGACCAGCGAATGAGTCTTGAGAGCGGGAAGGTTTGCGATTCGCGTTCCCTTTGTCCAGTCACAGCACAGATGATCGCTGATGGCCGCTGAACCGCCATTGCCGCAGACGTAGACGCGCCGGCCCTCTGCTATCGAGTTTTCAAGCAGTTCGATCGCGGCCGCAAGCCTTACGTTGTCGACTTTGCTTAGGACCTTCTGTACGTTCTCGACGTACTCGCCGAGATAGCTCAGAGGACTTGTCATCGAGAAAGTTTTGTTTTTTGACCGCGGATCTTCTGGTAATTTTTCTGGCATCTTTTCTGGCATCTTTTCTGGCACGTCGAGAGTCTCCTCAAGTGGGGCGCCAGAGTAATCTGACCGAAGTTGGCTGACAACATTGCGCAATGTCATAAACTCCGCTAAAATCTGCAGTCTTCATGAATGACGCCGATATCGACTTTGACAGCCAAGATCCCTTTCCTTATTTGCTCCCTGAGCCCTCGTATTCGATTGCCAAAAGGCACTCAGCCCTCGTCGATGCCTGGTTGGGACTGCGGATTGACGAAGTCGAAGGGCGGCTCCATACGGTCGAAGGACAGCAACTCTGGGTGGGGCTTGCGCCCGAGCGAATGCTGACCCCCTATACGGAAATTCGGATGCTTTTGGAACTCCTTCGCCCGCCGGCCAGCAATTCCCGCCGAAAATAGTTTTCCCAATTGTTTGAGGATGTTTGGCCTGAAGGGCAAAGAAACCCAGCGGCACCAACTCGGTTAGCACCAAGG
>JAYTRM010000247.1:0-27980 GCA_043746165.1 Bdellovibrionales bacterium
CCAATCTCACTGAGTGCCGACGCTCAGACGCCCTGTGGATAACTCAACTTATCCACAGGCCTGCGGCTGGAAAAATGTCGACAATTTTGCAAGAGGCTCTATTGATTTGAGAAATCGTCCTTAAACGAGAATAAAATCCCAAGGCGAGGCACGCTGCGCGGCACCACGGAGGCCGCACAGCGGCGACAGCAGTGACTCTTACCGTTGACAGCCAGACCTCGGTCCTGGTCGACTTCCCCAGGCGCACTTAAAACTGGCCGAGACAAAAACTATATGGAGCTTCGATGAAATTGCTCGTCCTTGCGGTAGCATTAATTTGACCGCATCTTTTGATCCGATCGGACACATCGAGACCTGCTTTCGGGAGCGTTTCGGCACTCCAAGACAGCCCCACCTGGTTCCATCAGCCTGGGGCATCCTTCATCTCCGTCCCGAACTGAACTTGAGCGATGCCCTCGGCGGTCTAGACGGCTTCTCGCATCTTTGGCTCATTTTTCATTTTCACCAAAACACCAATAAGAATATCAAAACTAAAGTGCACCCACCCCGCTTAGGCGGCGAGAAAATCGGGCTGTTCGCGACACGCACCCCGCACCGCCCAAATCCGATCGGTTTATCCGCAGTCAAACTCGACCACATCGATCGGCGTGAAAGTGGTCGCCTGTATCTCTCCGGTGTCGACCTCATCGATGGCACACCGATTCTCGATATTAAACCGTATCTTCCTTCAGCTGATTGCATCCCCTCAGCCACCGCGGGATGGACAGGCTCAAAACCCGAGCGGACGATCAAAGTTGTATTCACTCCTGAAGTCGAACTGCAAATCAAAGATCGCTGGCGCGACCTCGCGGCTCGCTCGCGCTCGGCTATCGAGGAAATTCTCAGTCTCGATCCAAGGCCGGTGTTTTATAAGGGCACAGCCGAGATCCCGAACCCCTACACCGACGTGTACGGATTTTTCTTTGACGACCAAAACGTCGTTTACCGCATGACCGGCAGCACTGCGGAAGTTTTGCGAATCGAGCCAGCGGAATCACATGAGCGGTCACGATCATGATCGATCAACATCATGATCGATACCATAAGTGGTATGACCGGTTAGTTTTGGAATGGCCCTCGTGACTTCGCGTCGATCGGGTGTCAGGTGAATTTGATAGGACATTCTCAATCAAATGAAATAAGCTCTTCCTCATGAGTACTCGTTTCACGACCTTTGCCATTTTCTGCTACGTTCTTGTGAGTGTTCAGGGATTCACTTGCCTCGCTGCCGGGGCGGAACTTCACGATCGTTTTGAGATCGGCGCCGGTATCATCGTCTCTTCAGCGCAAAGTAGTTTTGAACTTGGTGCGGAATACGAACACCGCATGGAAGAGCTTTTTGGAGTCGGCGCCACCGGAAATGTCATTTTCTCAAACCCGGCTCTCACGCTGATTGCTGTACCTAACTTTTTCCTGCATCCGCTGGGAAACGGCTTTTTGGTGAGCGCTGCCCCTCTCGTGCAATTCACCTCGGTCGGGGGCACAAGCTTCGGATCGCGTTTCGGTACGCGAATTCCGATTCCGTTAGGTAACGCCGTGCTTATTCCAGAAGCCGCCATCGACTTCATCGCGGGCGGCCCGATCACGGTCATTGGTTTAGGTATCGGATTCTAACGTCATCCATCCCCAATCTTAAACTACTGTAGCCTTCCTAACGACTCTTGCAGGCGTTCTTGCCGGGCGCGCATCGACTCGAGAAGCGTACGATCGGCCACGACCAAATCTTCAGGTGCATTTTTGATAAAGCTCTCATTTTCCAATTTCTTTGACAGAATCAAGATGTCCTTGCCGTTTTTCTCGATCAACTTTTGGATCCGTGAAACTTCGGCAGCCAGATCGATTAGACCCTCGAGCGGAACAATCACGTCAATGCTCGCCTCGGGCAGACGAACTGGCGAAACCGCGCACTTAGTGAGAACGCCCGCTTCGCCAATGTCACAAGAACTCAGGCGGGCGAGGCGCATGATCTGGGCTTTGTTTTGGCCAAGAATCTTTTGTGCTCGATCATCGCTCGGAGCCAGACGCACCGGAATTGTTTGTCCCGGCTTGATTTGATTTTCGCCGCGAATATTGCGAATCGCAGTAATCACTTCTTTGACGATTTTCATTTCAAAAGCTGCATCCTTAGATCCGAAGGCGAGCCAATCCTTATCGTTGCGGATATTCGGATAGCTCTCGATGATCAAGGCCGTACCGCGAATCGGAAGCTTCTGAAAGATTTCTTCACTGATGAACGGCGTGAAAGGATGAAGTAGACGCATGATCCGGTTCAAGGTCTGCGCTAAGACCAGCTGGGTTGCGGCTCTTTCTGCCGGTGCTACATCGGTAGACTCTTCAGAGGCGCCCTTATTACCGGAATAAATGATCGGCTTAACGAACTCCAAGTACCAGTCGCAGAACTCATTCCACACGAAATGGTAGAGCGCATTTGCCGCATCAGCGTAGCGATCCTGCTCTAGGAATTCATCGACCGCTTTCTCGATCTGTCCCGTTTCGAAAATGATCCAACTGTCGGCAACCGATAGATCTGCGCGATTCGGAATCGCTTTTGTACCCTCGGCTGGGATATTGAAATCCTTGAGCGCGCCGAGTGAAAAGCGCGCGGCGTTCCAGATTTTGTTCATGAAATTACGGTAGCCCTCGAGACGAGACTCCGAAAATTTTAAGTCTCGACCGGCCGCCATTTGCGCCATGAGCGTAAAGCGCAGCGCATCGGCGCCATGCTGTTCGATCAGTTCGACCGGATCAAGTGCGTTCCCAGTCGATTTGGACATCTTCTTGCCATCGGTATCACGAATCAGACCGTGGATGTACACCTTGCGGAATGGCACATCCTGCATCTGATCGAGCCCCATGATAATCATGCGTGCGACCCAGAAGAAAATGATATCGAAACCGGTAACAAGAACGTTAGTCGGATAAAATGTGGCGAGCGCCTCCGTCTTCGCAGGCCAACCGAGGGTGCTAAACGGCCAAAGCGCCGAGCTAAACCAGGTGTCGAGGACATCTTCATCTTGCTTGATCTGGCTTGAGCTGCAACTCTCGCATTTGCTCGGATCCGTCTCCGAGACGGTGACATGCTTGCAATCGGCGCAGTACCAGGCGGGAATCCGGTGTCCCCACCACAGCTGCCGAGAGATGCACCAGTCTTCGATGATGTTCATCCAATGAAGGTAGGTCTTCGTCCACGATTCGGGTTCAAAGCGAATTGTTTCGGTCTCAACCACCTGGCGGGCCGCGCCGGCGAGTCTCGGCATACGCGCAAACCACTGCTCCGACAAAAAGGGTTCGACAACAGCGCCCGTTCGCGAGCAATAACCGATCGAGTTTTTATGGGCTTCTTCTTTGTTTAATCGCCCCTCCGTTTTCAAGTCTTCGATCACGCGTTTGCGGGCTTCTTGAACTTTCAAGCCCTGGTAAGCGCCAGCCTGCTCGCCCAGTGTGCCATTTTTATTGAGCAGATTAATGATTGGCAGCTTATGGCGCAAACCAATCTGGTAGTCATTGAAGTCGTGCGCAGGAGTGATCTTCACGACTCCTGAGCCAAACGATTTATCAACGTAGTCGTCAAAGATCACCGGAATACGCCTACCTATCAGAGGCAGGACGACGTACTTTCCGCGCAAGTTCTGATAGCGTTCATCTTCAGGATGAACCGCAACCGCGGTGTCTCCCAACATTGTCTCGGGACGCGTCGTCGCGACCGTCAGCAGCAGCTCAGGATGTCCATCAACCGGGTAATCAATGTAATAAAGCGCGCTCTTGGTTTCGCGGTGTTCGACCTCGAGGTCTGAAATCGCGGTCTCGAGCGGCGCCGACCAGTTGACCAAACGAGTGCCCTTATAAATTAAACCTCTTTTGTGGAGATCGACGAAAACTTTGCGAACGGCTTTGGAGACGCCTTCATCCAGTGTAAACACCGCACGGCGCCAGTCACAGCTGTCGCCAAGACGGCGCATTTGCTCGTAAATGCGATTGCCATATTGATGCTTCCACTCCCAAACCTTTTCGACGAATTTTTCGCGCCCGAGGTCGTGACGGGTCATGCCGTCATTTTTCTTGAGCTCTCTTTCGACCACGGATTGGGTGGCGATTCCGGCGTGATCCGTGCCTGGAAGCCAGAGGGCATTGAACCCTGACATACGCTTCCAACGAATGATGACGTCTTGAATGGTGTGATCGAGCGCATGCCCCATGTGCAACGACCCGGTGACGTTCGGCGGAGGCAAAATGATGCAGAACGGAGGCTTAGTCGACCGATCCTCAGCTTTAAAGTAACCTTGTTCTTCCCACCACTTGTAGATTCTCTGTTCAACCTCGCTGGCGGCATAACGATCGGCCAAATCAGATGAGCGGCCAGATGAGCTGTCAGAGGGAGACTGGTTTTTTTGTTCTTCGTTCATCCTGCGAGACTAGCATCTCGAGCGATTTTCAGACAAGCCCTAGCTTGGCCCGGCATCGCGGTGGCTGCTGCGACGTCGGCATTGGCGGGAGGCTATCGACCGGTCGCCGCCAAGGGCGCGTCGCCAGCTTGGAACGAGGGCAGACCTTCACCGCTGTTCATTCGCTCAACTTCTGCGGCAGCGTCGACTTCAAGGTCGGTGCTTTTCGAAAGCTTCGAAGGTTTGGATTGCGAATCCGAGACTTCCTTTGTCTCCATCAGGTGGGAGCAGTTGATCAAAACCGCGGAGCCAAAGCCAAGGAGCATAATTGAGATCAGTCTGAATTGACGCTCTTGATTCACAGCCATACCTCCACGCCCTCCGGGCCACCGGCCAATAACTTAGCAAGATCAGGACCCTAGGCATTGAGCAACCTAGCGGGTTTAGAGTCTCTGTTGGGCGGAAATTCTTACAGGAGCGAGCCTAATTTTGGCATGATTATCGGGGGTTCTGTATTTCGAACAAGAGATATAGAATCTGTCCTTCAGAAAGACTGTAACCTATAGGTTACAGTCTTTCTGAAGGACGAAAGCTAGGCAACTGACCACTTACCGTGTTGCAAGTCATGAGTTAAGTTCGAGCGTTCGCTGTTGGCGATCACAACGGCTCAGCCAAGTGCGGCGACTCCGCCCTCGACCACGAAAACGTTGATGTAGGATTTTGCTTCGAGACGATCGCCAACGGATCTCGAAACCAAACCATCGGCGCAAATCAAAACGATGGCGGCGTCAGGCGGTGTCGCGCTTTGAACTAAGAAGTCTTCGAGCGCGTCGGAAGAAATCCGCTGACTTCCCCCGAGCAGCGGATGCCCGGGGGAGGGCGAGTCCCTGCGCAAGTCGAAATATTGAAACTTCACGCGATTGGCGAGCAGGTTCCGGAGCTGGTAAGAACCGATGTTCATTTTGTGTTTTCCTTCGACTGGGGCTTTCGCAGCGAAGAGAAATTCATGACCACTAAGAGTAATGCCAAGGAGGCAAAAATTCCGGCGCTGAAAAAAGGCGCACGCGACGAGAAGAGGTCGTAAAGCACGCCACCGATCGCAGGTCCCAGGATACGGCCGAGCGAGGCGAGCGAATTGGTGACGCCCATCGAAACACCCTGCTGATCCGCCGGTGTCGCGATGCTGATCATGCCGAGGTTGGGCGGTCTCATCATGCCGTTACCAAGAGCGAGCGCGGTCATCGCAAGGGTCATTCCCGCGATATTCCAAGAAAGTGCGATGGCAAAGAGACTGAGGCTAAAAAGTACCAGGCCGACCACCAGGACGTTTGCCTCACCGTACTTTGGCATCCACTTGCGAATAAAGTAACCTTGGGTGACGAGCATAATCACGCCAATGTAGGCAAAACCATAGGTCGTGAGCTTCAGACCCCAGCTGTAGACCTCAGCCATAAAGGGAATAAGCATCGATTCCATCTGCGCCATGGCGAGGCCCGACAGAAAATAAACGATGATCAGCTGACCGGCGATGGGCCTTCGAATTTGCGCGAAGATCATGGCGAAGCGGCCCGGACGAGCAGTTTCCGATTCTGCACGGTGCTGCCTGCGTAGCTCCACAGGCAAACTTTCTTTCAGGGCAAACCAAGCAAAGGCGAAATTCGCGAGGCATAAGGCCGCGACACCGAGAGCAGAAAAGCTGAGGCCTAATGGAGGGACTGAGCCGAGTTTCTCGCCTACAATTCCGAGAAAACCGCCGATCATTGGGCCAAAGACGAAGCCGAGTCCAAACGCGGCGCCGATCAAGCCCATTCCCTTCGAACGATCTTCGGGCGAGGTGACGTCGCCTATGTAGGCATGCGCGGTCGAAATATTGCCTCCAAAGCCACCGGCCAAAGCGCGAGCCACAAATAAGAGTGGCAGCGTGCGCGCGAACGCGAAAACAAAATACGAAGCGCTACAGCCGAGAAGGCTAATCAAGATCGTCGGACGCCGCCCGATCCGATCACTCAGACCACCCCAAAATGGAGAAAAGAGAAATTGAGTAAATGAGTAGACCGACATCAGAAGGCCAATTTGCAACGGGCTCGCACCAAACCGCGTGGCGATGAATGGAAGCGTCGGAATGATAATTCCGAAGCCAACCAGGTCAATGAAGATGGTCAAAAAAATCACGACCAACGGCGAGCGCTGTCGAACTGTGGTTTTCTCGTGAGATGCGGGCGATGTGGCTTTCATATACGTCTGATCTTATGGCATGAGCCCTACGACTTGTCCATTGGCTCGGTTCATGTGGAATTGATCATTTCGCTGCCCGTGTAACGCCTGACAGCAAGGGCGACCTGTCCTCCGCACGTGACAACGGAAAAGGCTGTGCTAGCATTTGAACGCTCATGAAAATCAGTCACAAATGGAATCGAATTTCACAGCTTGCTTTCGCAGGTTTCACCGTGGCCCTCTTGGCTGACCCGACGGCATTCGCGGTGACTCTCGTTGAGGCTCCACCCGACGCTTGGAGCGCCCACTCTTATGGACTGTCTTACACTGCTGAGTATTTCGCTTCGAACTCCAATTACAATTACAGCCGCGGTTCTTACACAAATTTGGTGAACAACAACACTTGGGCTTCATATGAGTCACACCTACGTGGCCGCTACAACCTCAATCAGAGTTTCTCTTTTTACGGCGGAGCCGGCTTTTCAAGCGTGAAAGCGGTCGACGCAGGCGTGACGAAAACTTCGACAAACGCGACGGACATCTTTGCAGGCATCGATTACGTGCTGATGAAGAAATACGTTCACGTCATTCCCGAATTACAGGTCGGTTTTCCCGTCGATTCGGTGAGCACAACCCAAACAAATCCCTTAACCAGTGATGGTACCGCTTACGTTCAGGGCGGAATTTTTGCTTATCTTCCCGCGCATCGATTTCGCTTCGGCAGCTTTGCAGGAGTTCACGCCCCGGTGCAGAACTTAGCAACGCGTTTTCTGTACGAAGTCACGATGGATGTGCGCGTTTTTTCAATCATCACAGCAGGTATCGGAATCGACGGCTACGAAACGCTGCTCTCTGATTCCAGCAATTATGCTGCGCGCGTTGCAACCGCCATCAGCGCCGATGCCGGAAGCGAACGCTTTTACGCTTACAATCCCGCTTTGATCGAAGGCCGCGCTTGGATCGGCGTGCGCCCGTCAAAATCTTTTTGGGCGAGAATCGGCTTCGGTCAGTCGGTGAATGGTATGGACATGGCGCAGGGACAATCGATCACGCTTTCGATTCAGTACAACTCGCCAATTGATTCGCGGCACCAGATGGACTTCCGCGCGTCGCCCGACAAAGCCGTTAAGGAATTCAGACCGGAAGTTGAGTCTACTGATCAGGAGCTTTTTGAGGATCAGGACGCCGCAACTCGCGGCGCACCCGCTCGCAAGCGGTCTCAGCCCAACTCGTCGCCGTCGACTGAGAAGAGCTTAGATCAGACAGAGAAAATGCTCGAACAAAAAAATCACCAAGATCAAAATTAAGCTGGAGTATAATATCAAGGGCAAGGTTCTCGTCCTTCACGGCGCCGATGACCCGACGATGAGCCCTGCTGATGTCACCAGCTTTGAAAACGAAATGCGCACCCAATAGGTGGACTGGGAAATGGTTCAGTACGGCGGCGCTGTTCGCAGTTTCACCGAAAAAGGCGCCGGCAACCAAACTATCTCGTCTGCGCGCCCGGGCTAGCCTGGGGACGCTGCTGCTGAGGTGCTTGCGGTTGCGCCATACGTTGCGCTTGATTCTGCGGAGCCGCATATCCTGGCACTGCCGGCTGACCGACGGGCATCGTGTGATGCTGGTTCTGCTGCTGAGTTTGCTGCTGACCGGTCGTATGAGCAGTTGCGTGGGCGAGATTAATCGCAGGATCAGGCATGATCATGTGCGATTGGTCGAGCATCGAGACGTGCGCTTGAACCAGGGCGCGCATGTTGGCTTCAAACTGCATTCTCAAGCGCTTGATGTCAGAAATCTCTTGATAAACACGTTTTAACGAGTCCCGACTGTCTCGCAAAATAATGTCGGCTTTTTGATGGGCATCGGCGATGATCAGTTTCCCTTCGCGCTCGGAGTCCTGGCGAATTTGATCCGACATTTTCGTCGCGGTTTGGATGGTCGTCTTGAGCGTGTCATCGCGCTCCTTGTACTCCATCACTTGCAAGTCTTTTTGACGGATGAGTTCTTTTAACGAATTCCGCTCGCGAATTACCTCTTCCATTTGATCGGCAATGTCGCGTAAGAAATCGGCGACTTCGTCCGCGTCGAGCCCCATAACTTTGCGAGAGAAGGTTTTGTGAGCGATATCAATTGGGGCAATCTTCATGAGTTCCTCCGAATGTCTGGCCGATAAGCGAACAGACTGCGATACTTTCAGCTTAGGAAATCGCCGGAAGTCGAGCAAGGTCGACACCTTAATCCGGACTTTCGACTTGGTAAACTTGACAAAATCTCGCCTGGGCTGCTCCCTGGAGAGATGCGCGTGAACAAAGAGTTTCTGCTCAGAAAACTGGATTTGCCTGATTTCGTCCCACTGCCTCTCCTCAGTTCGGGTTTTCTACAGTCGGTGGCGGGAACCTACTGGCCGCAACGGCCCGATGATGGCCTTGCCGAGCTCAAACAAATTTCTCTTGGTGAAGGCGATTTCACCGTTGCCGCCGTCGATCGACCCCTGGCCTGGAAGCCGGGCGATCGCGTTCTGTTACTGATTCACGGATTAACCGGAGATCATCTGTCTTCGTACATGGTTCGCCTCTCTCAGCGCTTTCGCGACGACGGCTTTCTCGTTGTGCGCATGAACTTGCGCAACGCCGGTGCGGCTTTTGGGCTCAGCCGCAAAACTTACCACGGTGGGATCACCGATGACGTGCGCACAATTCTACGGTGGATTGCAGTGGAATATCCAAACTCACCGGTTACGGCGATTGGTTACTCGCTGAGTGGCAATCTTCTTCTCAAGATGGCCGCAGAAGATGGCGACAGCCCGACCGGAAACTTGGCTCGGATCGCCACTGTCTCACCGGCTGTCGATCTTGCCCAAGCGAGCCGCAAGCTTGAAGAGTTTCCGGGATCGCTCATCGCAAATTTTTTCCTCAAGTTGCTGTTAAAAGACCTGGCACGCCTGCAAGTGATGTTTCCGGCTGAGCTTCATCCGCTGAAGTTTCCTGAAAAGCTGACAATTCGCGGCTTCGACGATGTTCACAACTCGGCTTACCACGGTTTTCAAGGTGCTGATGATTATTACTTTAAGTGCAGCTCAATCAACCATCTGTCGTTTATCGAGGTGCCGACTCTAATCATCGGTTCGATTGACGATCCTGTCGTCGATATCAGCGGGGTTCAAGAAAGCCTGCTACCGCCGCACATCGAAAGCGTCATTACCGATCACGGCGGGCATGCTGGCTATATTGGCTTTGCAGACAATGTTTTGGAGACCAGGTGGTCTGATGTCGTGATCTCACGCTGGGTTTCTTGCGCGAGCTGACGCGTTTATTGCTTCGCCGTCCCTCGGCTTATTTCTTGTTCACGAAGTGAGGCCTTCTCGAAGCTATAGCGCAACACGCGCTCAAGCTCCAACTCGCGCATCGACTGAAGGCCAGCGTCGGTCACGCCTTTTTTCGAAACAACGCGGTCTTGGAGATCTGAGATCGGCGTCGACTCGTGTTGCTCGACCATCGCAGCTGCACCTAGAAAGGTTTGCACCACCATCTGTCGCGCTACACCTGGCTCGAAGCCGTGCTCCTCGATCCACTCCTGCCAATACTGCATAAGTTCAAATACAAAAGCGGTCCCAGAGCCGCAGCTCACCGTCAAAGCTTCAAAGCCGTCGCCCTCTTCTGCCGGAACGACGAGTCCGAGCGGCTGCAGAAAATCTTCGACGGTTCCGGCATACGCTTCAGAGCCTGCTGCCAGGCAGTAGCCGACGACAGCTTTTTGTATCGTGGCAGGCGTGTTGGGCATAGCGCGCGCGATGCCGCCTGCATTGGGAATTAATTTTTGCAGAGTCGTTGTTGAAAATCCAGCCGCGAGCGAAATCACCAAGTGCTGGGACTGAAAGGCCGATGCGATTGGCTCGAGCACTTGCGCAAGATCCTGAGGTTTGACTCCGAGGATGATAATCTCGCTGCTATCGACAAGCTCTTCGTTAGTCCCTACCGGAATAATGCCCAAGGTCTCCACGACTTTTTTGAGTTTTCCTGGCGATCGGTTGGTCACTGAAATCATTCCGGGTTCCACGGACTTGGAGTCTATCAAAGCTCGAATGATCGCCTGAGCCATATTTCCTGAACCAATAAAGCCAATTTTTCTTTTCTTGATGAGATTCACTCGAAGCACCTCAGAGTTATTAGACTGGCAATTTCGCTTCACGTCTACCGAAGATCGCGGTGCCCACTCGAACTAATGTCGCACCTTCGAGGACAGCCCATTCAAAGTCAGAACTCGTGCCCATTGACAGATGTTGAAAAATGACTCTTTCTTCCTGCGAAAGTTGCTGACCGATACGTTCAAAGTTCTGCCGAAGCTCACTGAAGTAGCCGCGCGCAGTAGATTCAACCTCAGTGAGCGGCGGAATGGCCATGAGTCCGCACAGTCGCAAACTCTTGAGTTCGCGTACCTGCCCGACCAAGGCATCGAGATCATTGCTGAGCGCGCCGTGCTTAGTCGACTCTTGACCGATATGAACTTGAACCAAAACATCCTGCACCACATTTTTTTTTCGCGCCAGCGCATCGAGCTTCACGGCGAGGCTCGGGCGATCGAGAGAATGAATGAGGCGACATGAGCCGACAACTCCATCTGCCTTGTTTGACTGCAGGCTTCCAATAAAATGCCACTCCGCAGTTGGCGCCAACGCGGCTTTTTCTACGAACTCTTGCACGTAGTTTTCGCCAAAAGCTCTTTGCCCAGCAAGAAGCGCTTCTTCGATCACTTCGATCGGTTTCGTTTTTGAAACTGCAATCAGGGAGACGGCGCCCGACGCACGGCCCGAGCGAACGAGCGCGCGTTCGATGATTTGATGAACTTCGGCTAAGTTACTGCGAATCGACACGCCAACCATTTTCGTTCAGCAATTTCTGAAATAACACCATCGGAAGACCTACGACCGTATCAAACTCACCGTGAAGCGAATCAACGAATTTTCGCGCCTGTGCAGACTGAATACCGTAGCCCCCGGCTTTATCTAGGCCGTGATCGCTCGACACGTACTCTTCAACCTCGGCTTCGCTCAAATTTCGAAACGCCACCGAAGTCTCGTCGTGCTCGCAAACCAAACGACCGGTATCGACCTCAAACAGGCAGATAGCAGTAATGACACTATGTTTCCTGCCTGAAAGCCGACGAAGGTACTGACTATTTTCCTCGCGATTTCGGGGCTTGCCCAAGATCTGGCCGTCTAGGACCACGACAGTATCCGCGGCCAACACCAAATTCCCTTGTCCTTTCGAGACCTTTCCCAGATTGAGACAGGCCATGGCCTTCTGCCTTGCGAGGTCACGAATTTGGTCGGGCAAATTCAAATTTTCATCGGGAATTTCCGATATTTGAGAAGGGGCAATGGCGAATGTGAAACCACCCCGGCGCAACAGTTCGCTTCGCCGCGGAGATTGCGAAGCCAAAACCAGGCGCAAACACGAAGTCGGATGATGCTCAACTGACATGCAAGCATCATACGCAAAGAGGGTTGAATGGGCAGCGATTTTTATCCAATGATTTGCATCCTGATCGCGGGATTTTCGATCTATTGGACCGTGATGGTGATTTTCTCGAAAAACCAGGACATGAAGGTTCTGTCCTGGGCGTCGGGTACCGCCCCGGAAAAGTCAAAATCGGCCGCGATCGAGATGTCTAGAACACTCGTGCATCAATTCACAATTCAGCACGCGCAGCGCTTTAAGAGCCCGCGCTACCGAAAAAAAATCGATTATCTGATTTTGACTAGCGGTCTCAGTTCAGAATTGAACATTGAAGAATTCATCGGCATGAAAATTCTTTGGGGAGTTCTTCTCCCCGTCTTGCTGTTGATCCTCAATTTTGCGCTTCAGTACAACTACCCCCTTGTGGTCTTTGTGTTTCTTGGCCCGCTCGGTTGGAACTTTCCCGATATGCACGCAAAGGCGATGCGCACCAAACGGACTTCGAGCGTGCGTTTAGATCTGCCGTTTTTCATCGACCTTCTCGCCTTAGCCACGGAAGCCGGCCTCGACTTTTCGGGCGCGATTCAGCGGATTGTCGAGAAAGCCCGCGGTACGGGTTCGGTGCTCGCCGATGAATTTGAAATCGTTTTACGCGATATCACACTCGGCAGCTCGCGCGCTCAAGCCCTACGCGGTCTCGCGAATCGACTCGACATGAGTGAGATCTCTAGCTTCGTCAACGTCGTGATCGATGCCGACTCGACGGGCGCAAGCATATCGAAAGTGTTGAAAGACCAGTCAGCGCAGATGCGCCTTGAGAGATTTGTGCGCGCTGAAAAAGAAGGCGCAAAAGCTTCGCAGAAGATTCTGATTCCGCTGATGTTCTTCATTTTGCCCGCGGTGTTCATCATGGTGTTTGCGCCGATCGCATTAAATTTTATTTATGGAAAAAAATAACGGGAGCAATTTTCTTGAAACTTGTGAACCGAACGCAAAATTCTGAACTCGCCGGCGATCTAGAAATCGCCGAGACGTTTATGAGCCGGAGCATCGGTTTGCTTGGCCGCGCGAATTTGCCTACGGGACATGCGCTGTGGATTCAAGGATCAAGACTGGTGAGCTGCAACAGTATCCACACAATGTTCATGCGTTTTGCGATCGACGCTGTATTTGTGGATCAAAAGCTTATCGTTAGAAAGGTTTGCCACAATCTTGGCCCGTGGCGAATGACCTGGCCGGTCGTCGGGGCCAACTCGGTCTTTGAACTTCCGGCTGGGACTCTCAATCGCGGTAAAACTCAGATCGGGGATCAGCTCCATGTTGGCGATTAGAATTCTCACCGGTGCACAGGCCGGACAAATCTTTCCGCTCGGCGGTGGTCAACACCGACTGGGTCGCGGTCAGAATTGCGAGATCAAAATCAATTCGAACTCGGTTTCGAAAGAGCATGCCTCAATTATGCTCGCCGGAGACAAGTTGATTTTGACTGACATGAATTCACGCAACGGAACTTTTGTTAACGGCGTACGAATTCAAAATCAACGCATTGGTACTGGAGACAAAATCGGCCTGCACGATATGCTTCTCGATGTCGTTAGCGTCCCGGACGAAGTGGGCGCCGACCGACCCATGATGCCACAAGGAAATGTTTACCAGGTTCCGCCACCAAAATGGGCCGGAAATGCAGCATTGAATTATCAATCTCAGGGCCAACACCAAAACCAGAATCAGAGTCTTTCGCAAATTACCTCATTCCCAGGACATCAGCCTGGGTCGCTAGCCTCAGAAATGCCGCAGATGGGAAGTGTTCCGCAGCCTCAGATGTCGGCGCATAGTCTCAACGCTGTTTTCAATAACTTTAAAATCTATGTCGACAACGTCGCCATGCCGGGCATCTATAAAATTGTTCAGTCAATGCCCTATCGTTTTTCACTCCTGGCTTTGGTGACGATTTACGTGATTATAGTTACGGCTCTTTCGACGATTCCGGTCGTCAACACGACGAAGCAAAACATCAAGCAAGAAAGCCTTCGTCGCGCAAAAACCATTGCTCGCAACATGGCCTCGATGAACCGCCAAGGCGTGATCGAAGACAATGATGCCAAAATGTCGGTCCGCCAGGCCGAACTTGAAGAAGGCGTCACCACTGCGGTTCTCATTCGCGCCCGCGACGGGACTATCATGGCGCCGGCAAGTAAAAGGGGCGATTTCGTCAACAAGCCCTTTATTAATAAGGCTCGCAGCCGCGATAACGAAAAAAGCGAGGTCGGAGAATTCATTGACGATTCGACCTTGGGGGTGTCGATCCCGATTACGGTTTACAGTCCGGAAAACGGTGACCAATCAGTCGTCGCTTACGCCATCGTACTCTACGACATGGGTGCACTCGCGATTAATGCCACGCAGACCTTTAGTCTCTTTGTGCAAACACTCGCCATTGCACTCTTAGTTGGCTTCGTACTTTATTTCTTCCTCTTTAAAATCGTCGAACACCCGATCGATGCTCTCAATGCCCAACTCGACGATGCCCTTCGGGAAGGTCGCGACGATATTGAAACGGATTACCAGTTTCTTCCGCTCGAGCGCCTGAAGGGCAATATCAACAGCGCTCTCAGTCGTATCGATCACAGCGGCGGAAACGGACAAGCTAAATACGTTGCCGATCGAGACTCCGAAGCGCGCAATCTCGTGAACGTATCTCCCTGTGCCGCTATCGCGATCAACGGAATCGACGAACGTATCATTTGCAGCAACACGACTTTTGATAGACTGATCGGACTCGGCGTCACTCTGTCGGGCCAACCGGTGACGGCGATTCCTGATCGTTCGATGCAAGGACAGCTAGCCGACTTGATTCCGCAAATGCGGGCGCAGGTTGCTGTTATCGCAAACGGGCAAATTCCCTTTTCCGGGCAAATGTTTGAGATCTCTGGCCAGGCCGTAATGGAAGGCGAATCGCCGGCTTACTTTCTGGTCTTCATACAAAAGGTGGAGCCTAACGGATGAGCGCAGCGATCGCCTCGCCCCGCATGGGCTTTAAGTTTATTTTGACGATTCGGGCCGGGCCCGACGTTGGGATGTCTTTTCAATTGCTTCCACCGCAAGTGACCATCGGCCGAGGCACCGATTGCCACGTCGTGCTCAACGATCCGCGGGCCAGCCGCAACGCCGCCGTAATCAATTTCTCCATGGAGCACATCATCATCAGTGATGCGAGCGGCCGTAGCGCACTCTTTATCAACGATGAAAATCTTGAGCAATCCTCACTTCAAGATGGCGACGTGATTCGAATTGGCGACAGCGAGATGACGTTTTTCGTTGAATCGATCGATCTCCGCCCTCAACCTCATCTTCAGGCTCTGGGCGGAACCCGGGGAGCCGGTGGAATGCCGTTTCCCCCAGGGGCCGCCCCACCGCCCTCATTTTCTTCTGGCGGACTTTCAAAAAGGCAGAGATTTTATCTCATTCTTGGCGTGGTCGGCCTCGCCTTCGCCGCTCTCATGGCCACCGGCAAAGTGGTGCCACGCGTGGAAGTTAAATACAATCCGAACGAGGCCCTAGAAAATCAACTCAAAGATTCTGCGGCCGAAATCGACAAGATCACGGCCAAGCGAGTCTTTAAAAGTGACGAAGAAAAAACTCGATTTGAAGAGGCCAACAAACATTTCGGCGAAGGCTTCCGCGATTATGAAAAGGGCCAGTGGGTGAGGGCAATGCGTTCGTTTGAAACGGCACTGACCATTGATCCGCAGAACCAACTGGCAGGCCGCTACTACCGGCTAGCAGAAAAAATGCGAGATCAAATGATCGCCGACCTCACGTTAGAAGCTCGGCGCTACCGCGAAAAGGGAATGTACAGTCGCTGCTCGGCACAGTTTGAAAAAGTTCTCGACATGATTACGAACCACGAAGACGCAAAATATAAGTTAGCTGATTCGCTGAAAAAGGAATGTGATCTGCATCTGGAAAATCAATATCGTTATTAGGAAAAACCAAGAAAGGTTTAGAGTTGTATCATTTGAAAGTTCTTCTTCACGGCAATGAAATTCGCGACCTCGAACTCTCGAGTGGTCGCGAATACACTTTTGGACGCGGGTCCAATTGCGACGTTCAGCTTGAAGAGCAAAGCGGCATTTCACGCACGCACTTCAAACTACTCGAAGAGAACAATCAATGGACGGTGCAAGTACTCGCCAAGTTCGGTGACATTCATTTCGGTGGTTCGCCGGTGCAAAGCCTAACCCTAGAGCCCGGTGCCGTTTTCAAAGTCGGACCTTTTGACTTCCAATATCTCGAGCAGAGGGCCGAAGAAAATGCCGCGCACATCGATCCTGAGAGCATGCCGGTGAAATTAGAATCGTCGGTGGTCGCGATCTCTGGTGGCGTTTCTGGTGGCTTTTCTGGCGGTCAGATGCGCCAAGCCGCAGGTGCGGAAATGCCCAATAATGGAAGCGGCGGTACCGGTTCTGGACTTCAATCTGAACCCGAGTTATTTGACGGAAATGAAGACGCCACGCAAATTTTTGCAGCACTTCCCGAGGTGCCCTATGTGAGAATTCAAAACTTCGGCCAACAAGAAACGACCATCCGCCTCCAAGGGCGAAAGTGGCTTGCTGGACGTGAAGAGACTTGCGACCTTCAACTCGATGATCGCAAGGCGAGTCGCCGCCAATTCGAACTGAGTTCGACTCCGCAAGGATATTTTGTACGCGACCTGGGAAGTTCCAACGGAACTCAACTTAACGGCGTGCAACTTGGAAACGACGAACTCAAACCCATTCGTAGCGGCGACACCCTGCAAGTTGGCAATTGCATCGTCCATTTTGAGATTCGTGATCCCAATTTCGATAAAAAACTCATGATCGTTCCTCCGGAAGTTCGCGTAGGCAATCCGATCGTCGAGCAAAACCCGTACGTGATGATCAATTATCCTGTGCCGATGTCGGGTGGCGGCGCCGTGGTGCTCAATCCTCGCGTCGATCGCAATGGCCAGCTTATGCCGATTGGTCCGGATGGATCGATTCAGCGTAAAAATCTCGCTGGAGACCGCAGAAAAAAGATCCGCATCTGGCTCGCTGTCGCGGCGGGATTGTTCCTCGTTCTGGGCTACTTCTCGATGAATTCTCAGCCTCCCCCGCAAAAGAAAGCGGCCAAGACGAACGAGGCCTTTAACAAGCTTTCTCCGCGCGACCAGGAAAACGTCAAGGAGCTCTTTGCCGTCGCCTACAACTTGTACATGCAGCAGAAGCTAGCACTCTCAGCCGAACAATTACAGAAACTCCATAAGCTTATCCCCGAAGGTTATGAAAACTCTCTGGCGATGGCGCAGGAGTGCGCTCAGCAATCAGAACTCGAACGGCAACTGCGCGAACTCGAAGATCAGAAACGAAAACAAGAAGAGATTCGCCGCACAGTGGAGAAAACGATTGCAGATTGCGACCCCCTTTCAAAGCGCGCAAAAACGACCGATGAGATCACGCGTTGTCTTGAGGCCGCGCTCAATCTCGATCCTGAAAATCCAAAAATTCACGAGCAGATCGACCGCGTTCAGCAGCGGATCGACATGGCCCGCATGGCCGATCAGCAGCAGCGTGATTATCAGGGTCGGGTCGCCAAGGGTAAGGCTCTCTATGATAAAGCCTTTAATCTCGAAGTCGCAGGTGAATTTCTCGACGCAATCGACGCCTACAAAAAACACATGAACTCAAGTTATCCCGATCCACAAAATCTAAAAAGTTTATCAGCTAAACAATCCCTTGATATTCAAAAGCGTATGTCGGCGCGTATTGATGACGCCATCAAGGGCGCAGAAGCCGCCTACGCCGTCGGCAACTTCCGCGAGGCGATCGACGATCTTAAGAGCGCTAAGAAAATCGATCCCAAGAACGCCCATGCCGCCGAACTTTTGGGAAAATATCGCCGCGAACTCGATCTCAAGATGCGTGAAATTTATGAAGATGCGGTGGTGAGCGAAGGTCTTGGTAACGTCGAGGGCTCGAATGGCGCGAAATTCTTGTGGAAGAAAATTCTCGATACTGATCACCCGGACGGCGAATACTTTAAAAAGTCCAAAAATAAAATGAAAGCCTATGGGTCTTGATGGATTTTAAATTTGAGGAACGGCCATACGCCGGAAAAAATTTTCGCCCCCGCCCCGAGATTCTTCTCGACGAATTGTCGCGATTGTTGATTATCGCAACTCCGTGGGGGCCCCGCGCCGGTGCAAGAAAAGTCATCGATCGCATGGTCGAGTACCTGTCGCTCGCACGCGAAGACCGCGAAGCGACCTCACCCTTCGAGCGCCTCTCGTGTCTTTCGGGGCTCGCCAACAATTTGAGAATTGCAACACTCCTAGCCAACGAGGCTCTCTACCGCGAAGATAACCGAGCTGAATATCGATCGGGCGTCGAGCTCTTCGCCGCTGTCCTCGATGAGCAAGAACTGGTTTGGTTGCAGGCTGGAAGTCCGCACATTTTGCTGTCTCGTTCCGGCCGAACGCTTATGCCGATCGGCTCGCAGATCGATCTGTCTTTTGACCTAGGAAATGAATCGATCTTGCCGCCTCTTCCTTCGCAACTTCTGGGACTTGATATCAGCCTCAACTTGAATCTCAACAGCTTTCGCGCGCGACCCGACGATCAGCTGGTTTTACTTTCACACAGCTATGTTCCGCAAAGTCTATTTGCGCTTGAGAGCCCCAACATCAATCTTGAATCTTTGAGCCAAGCGCTCGCGAAAAATGATCCTCACCTCGCTTTCTGGCTCGGCATCCTCAAAGTCAAGAGGGGCGCCGGCGAAAGTGAGCTCGAAGATAATCAACCGCCCGAAATCGAGTCGGGCACTCATACCCGAGGAGCAAGCTGATGGGCGCCGCAATGAAACTTTCGAATTCAATCGAGTCGGTTCAGAACACCGATTTGGTTCATGGGCCCACGCCAGTTGCCCCCTTTGGGCAAGTCTTGGAGGTCAATCCCCTCGGGGCTGAGAAGATCTGCGCTTTTGACTGTGTTTACTGCAACCTGGGTCCATCGCGTATTCGACTCAATCAACTGAAAAATGGCGAGGCCTTTCCAACTCTGCAGGCTATTTCAGAATCGTTTGAAAACGCACTCAAGCAAATTCACAACCACGGTCCTAGCTTCGATCGAATTCTCATTTCTGGAAACGGCGAGCCGGCACTTCATCCTGAATTTGCGGGATTAGTGAAGTCCATACTCGATATCCGCGGCGTTTGGGCGCCTGCCAAACCGGTCATCGTCATGACGGGTGGCGCCGGTCTCGAGCAAAGAAAAATTTCCGATGCGATGAACTTAGTCGACGAGCGGGTTGTAAAAATCGATGCCGGAAACGAAAAACTTTTTAAGGTCGTCAACGCGCCTTTGTCTCGCACCAATCTGGCCAAAGTTCTGACCGGCGTTCGCAAACTGCGCGACGTCACTGTTCAGAGTTTATTCTTCGAAGGCAACATGACCAACACTTCGCAGTCTGACATCGACGACTGGATTGAAGTCATCGCCATCATCCGACCCAAAGCAGTCATGCTTCAGGGATTAACCCACCCCATTGAAGGCCTTGCACGTTGCGAGCAGGACACGCTTTACACGATTGCGTCGAGGCTTGAGCGACGAACGCAAATCAAATCAACAGTTTTCCCTTGAGACTTAGCGCCCCTCAACCAAGAGGTGATTTCGCACTGTCGCTTTGATCTTTTTCATCTCCGGCAGAGCCAAAATGATGTCGATGGTGTCCGGTGCATCCGTGAGAGAAACTGAATCCCACTTGAGCCCGACGACCTGATTGGTCTCGGCGACTCGTGAAAAATATTCGCGAGAGATCATGAAATGTAGAAATGCTTCCATCGCCCGTACCCGCACGGCTTCGGAATTGGACTCGTTCATCCATTCAACCAAATCGGCGAGGCCCTCGACCCGGCATTTCTTATTCATTTCGGGTCGGGTAAAAGCTTGCGCACTTTTCAAAAATTGCAGGCAAACGTCTTCAGGAACGATGGCCCTCTCGCCAAGATTTTTCTCGGCAAGAAAAGCCCACGACGGCTGCAGTGGCAACTGGCTGGCCACTGCTTTTAGGTCGGTCCAATCCTCGGTACGAACAGCCCAGTTGGCGCGCCAGGCTCGAAGTTGCGTATCGGCGGGATCGCGACCGGAGGCGTCGCGGAGGCGGTTGAGAGTCTCGGAACTCGGTGTGCGATGGCGCCAAAGGTCGCGAGCGATCTCGGCTTTTTCAACGGCGTTACGAGAGAGAGCCCTCCACGGATGGTAGCCGAGAGAACTGAGAGTTCCTGCAAATTTCATTTTCATTTCTGCCGCCGCGGGGTCGCTATTTCGTAAAGATACAAGCTCTGCATTATCTGTCAAAGTGTTGAAGAGCTTTTCGTGCTCGTCATAAATGTAAAGGTATGGCCCTTGTCTTGCGGCAGCGCGAATCGTGCCGAGTCCGCGCCACTCTGGCCACGCCGATTCGCTGAAAATGAGGCGTTCGGCGGGCCAGTCGGGTTGCGGTCCGAGCAGCACTGTGCGCAGAGAAACAAGCGGAGCCACGGCATCAAAGGAGACGGAAATTTTTTCGCCGAGCAAATCGTAAAGCGTCATACCGACATCGGCGAGCGAAACGTTGGCGTCGATCTTCCAATTAAAAACATTTGCTCCACCGTGAGTTTTACGCGGAGGCTTGATCATCAAGGTTGTGCGGGTCGACTCTGAAAAAAGATTGCTCGACGGAACTTCACCCTCGCGCGCGTCGGCAGCTTCGCCTTGCAGGCCGACTAAGAAAACGGCCGTTGAATCCCAGATTTTACGCCGTTTCATCTCGGTCACTAGGCGGCCCAATGACTCGTCGATCGTCTCGAACTGATCACCAAAGGAACTCTCGCGAACCTCGCTTGAATCAATGGTCGGCGGAGCGTCGTTGAATTGTAGGTTAAATTGCAAATCTGGTAAGTACAGAAAAGAAAAAAAACGGCCGCGAGGCGCTTCGTTTTCCTGCCAATTCAAAAACAGACGGACCGTTTCTGAAGCAGGGCGGTAGAGCCGCATAGCACTCAGAGGAACGTTGTCGTCAAAGAGATCAAAGCCACGACTGAGGCCAGCGCGACGCCAAACGGGCGGACCGCCTGAAAAAAAAGATGTCTTGTAACCATGCCGGTATGCGATCTCTGCGACCGATTCTTCTTTTGCAGAAATTGCTTTCGCGCCGTTTGTTCGAAGATTAGTGCTGAACGGATACTTAGCCGTCAAAATTGAAGCGAGCGTCGCCTGGGTAAGAACCGACGGCGAGTAGGCATGCGTGAAACGCACCGATTCATCACAGAAAGTCTGAAAGCCAGAACCTCGCTGATGTTCAGCCTCGTCTCCACACGATAGCGCACCGAAACCTAAATTTTCGACAAGAATGACAAGAACAGGCGGAGTGTCTGCTGAACTCCAGGTATTCAGAGGATTCCAACTGTAGGCCACGACGATCGTGATGAAGACGGCGCCAAGAGCTGCCACCAGCCAGAGGGTGGTGCCGTATTTGGAAGACGGGCGAAGTTCCGACATAGGTCCAAAGCCTAGCAAATTTGCGTGACCACGTCAGCTGGAAGAACACTTCCTTGCCCTTCATTGCACAGACTCGCACAGTCTCGCACAGTCTCGCCCCACGTCTTGCTGCGCCATCATTGCTCCATTTGGTAACTTAAGGAATAATGGGGCTGTCTAGAAACGACTCGAGGAGGAGACGGCGATGCTGACCGAACGACTTTTTAGCCTGGCTCAAGGTGGCGCTGAATCCATTCTTTGGGTTTTGCTCTCTCTCAGTATTATCAGTATCGGGCTGATCCTGGAACGTTTTATGGCTCTTCGCCAAGTGTCGAGTCACAGTCAGCGGATCAAGTCGCGGATGCGCGATGTCCTGCAATCAAACCATCTTGAAGAGCTCGAAGATTTATCAAAAGATCGCGATTCTATCGAAGGACGCGCGCTTTCGTATGGACTGCGCCACGTGCGCGAGTCGGGTGTGAGCGGTCTCGAGGAAATTTTTAACTCTTTTGCATTGCTTGAGCGTCCTAGGCTCGATCGTTCGCTGAACTTTCTAGCCACGATCGGATCCAATGCGCCCTTCATCGGACTCCTTGGTACCGTTCTCGGAATCATGAAGGCCTTCAAAGATCTTTCGCAAAACGCCTCGGCTGGAAACGAAGCCGTCATGCTCGGAATCGCCGAAGCCCTTGTTTCGACCGCGGTCGGCCTGGTCGTCGCCATTCCGGCCGTCATCGCCTTCAACTCGTTTTCACGCCAAGTGCGATCCGCAATGCAGAGCCTCGATACCGTGAAGGAACTCTGCCTCGCTTACGCCAAGAAAAAAGGCAGGGTCTAAAATGGCTGGGCCAGTCACCGGAGGCGAGGACGAACCTATCGCGGCGATCAACGTCGTTCCGCTCGTCGACATCATCCTCGTTGTCTTGATTATTTTCATGGTCACCGCACCGCTGGTGCTTAAACCCACCATCGATATCAATTTGCCTAAAGCTTCGAGCGGCGACGAGAGCCCACCGACCCCGCTCAACATTGAGGTCACCGGCGCTGGCGTGCTTCGCCTCAATGGCCAGCCTACCAGTATCAAAGAAATCACCGATTACGTCGCCAAAATCGTGTTGGAAAAACCCGATACCGCGGCCGTTTTACAGGCCGACAAAACCGTTACCCTGGAGAAACTCACCGAAATCATCGACGTGGTGAAGACCGCCGGGGTGAAGCGAGTTGCATTTAGTATTGATAAGAAGCGCTAGCTCAAGTTTCGAAAAGCGCGAGCTTATTTAGACGCGGCTTTGGGGTAGAGGGCCTGGCAGCGGCTTTTGTTTTAAGGATCGTGACAGACGGCACGGGTCACATTCCGATGCACGCATTGGATCTCCGTTTGAATCTCCGTTGCATGAATGACACTTAATTTCTCTCGAAGGTCACAACAACGGGTTCTCCCCCAGGGCAATTCGTTGAGCGAATGGATGTCATGTGTTCTGCGGCATTGAAAGAGATCGTCGTATTCATATAAACTTTGAGCTTGTTGCCCAAAAGAATAAAATTGTGCACGCGGGGGTCGTGAAGCTCAAGGTTGCCCGTGCCGCAGGTATTTCCATCGTGACTTTTCTGATTTGCGCCCATATCGGTGACTTGAACGTGATTGGCGATGACGTCCCAGCGTTGATCGAGATTAATTTCGCAATACCCACGGCCTTCGCCTTTGGCATGATCGCGAGTCGACCAAGTTTGTACTTTCGAAGAAGCTCTTGAACCATCAATGTGCATTTCAGCAGAGACTTGGCCGGAACTCAGAGCATCATTAATTTGCTTTTCTGATGGGTCGTCCGAGCGAGTCGAACACTGCACCGAAGTTTCGCGCCAGGTTCCATCGAGCGCGGAGGTGCCAGAGCGTTTGAAATCAGCCGAGGAACAACCAGCCAAACCGAGGGCTGTAGCGGCGATCGTGAGACTGAAAATAAGGGATGTTTTCATAGGCCGAGTTGTAACTCTTCCGTGCGGGGCTGCCAACGAAAATGGGCCACAAATTTGTGGCCACTTAAATTGACGTCGGTCCGGCCGAATCTCCCGATGATTCTGTCAATGAACCGGTCATTGAATCTGTCACTGCTTCTGTCAGAGTTTTTGGCGCCGGTGCTGGTACTCGGACTACCGCAAAGCGCCGGCTCAAAGCCTCGGCTAAACGTTTTTGTAATTCGGCGTGGTCTATTCTCGAGCCCAAGACTTCTTCCATGCATATCATAGTCGAAGTCTGAAAGCCGCACGGTTTCATGCCACTAAATGCTGTGGAATCGTAATCAACGTTGAGCGCCAAGCCATGAAAGCTAATCCACTTTCGTACCCCGATGCCGATCGAAGCGATCTTGCGCGAGCCGATCCAAACGCCGGTCGATTCCCGGTTTTCGCCATTCACATCCGTCTGGAGAGCGTGGCCTACAGCCGAAATTCCATACGAAGCGAGGGTCTCGATGATGGCTTCCTCGAGCTCGCGCATGTAGCGGTGCAAATCGCGACCGCGTTGGCTCAGATCCACGATGGGATAGACGATCAATTGATTGGGTCCATGATACGTAGCACGGCCACCACGGTTGACATCGACCGTTGGCCCCAGCCAAGCAAAAACGTCGCCCTCGCGCGTGCCGCGGCCACGGGTCACGACTGGAGGATGGGTGCAAAAGACAAAAGTGTCGCGCGCCAGCTCGTGGTGCACGAGACCTACGAGATCCATCATTCGGCTCAGGGCGAGCGAATAATCAATGAGTCCCCAATCTTGGGTTTTGATCGCTTCGCTCATAAAGCCGAGATCAAACAGTCGCTCGAGCGCCGCTAGCGCCCAGCTTCGCCGACAAAGGTTTTTGAATGATGTGGATCGCATGACCGAGAGAGGCTTCGGCAGCTTCCATCATCGTCTCGCCCAATGTCGGATGAGGATGAATCGTCAATGCCACATCTTCGAGACGCGCACCCATCTCGATCGCAAGAGCCGCTTCGGAAATGAGGTTACTGGCCTCTGGACCTACGATATGAACTCCGAGCAGGATGCCGGTTTTGGCATCGGCGATCATCTTGACGAAGCCATCGGTTTCCATCAGCGAAACAGCACGGCCGTTGGCCGCAAACGGAAATTTTCCGACTTTCAAGTCAGGGTGCCCGTTGCTTTTGGCTTCTTCTTCGGTCCAGCCTGCCGAAGCAATTTCCGGATCGACAAAGATCACTGACGGCACAGTTTTCACATCATAGGCGCGATTTTGTCCTGCGATGACTTCGGCAACGAGCACACCTTCGTACGACGCTTTGTGCGCGAGCATCGGTTGGCACGCGATATCGCCAATCGCAAAGATATGCGGAATTGACGTGCGCCTTTGCGCATTGACCTTCACGAAACCACGAGCATCGATTTCAAGTCCGATGGCTTTCAAGCCCGCTTGGTCAGAGTTGGGCTTGCGACCGACGGTGACGAGAATTTTGTCGCCCTTCAACTTTTGCTCTTTCACTGTGCCATTACTGCCAACCTCGAGGGTGACCTCGGCGCCCGAGCCGGATTTGGTCCAGGACTTTGCTTTGGCTTCCATCACAAATTCGATGCCAGATTTTTTCATACGCCGCTGCACAACTTGCACGCACTCGGGATCAGCGAGACCCGCAAGCAATGTTTTCTGCGCTTCGACCACCGTTACCTTCGAGCCGAAATTCGCGTACATGCCGCCTATTTCCAGGCCGATGTATCCGCCGCCGATCACGATCAAGCTCTCCGGAGCTTCGCCAAGAGCCAGCGCACCGGTCGACGACAAAACAAGTTTTTCATCAAACGCAAAACCTGGAATTTCAATGGGTCGAGAACCGGTTGCTAAAATGAAATTCTTCGCCGTAACAGACTCGGTCGCTCCGGCTTTGACTTTCACAGTCAACTCGTTTGCAGTTTTAAACTGCGCTTCACCACGAATGATTGTGACGCCGTTGCCTTTCAGTAATTGCTCCACCCCTCCGGCCATGCGATCGCAAACGCCCTGTTTCCACTTTTGGGTCTGTCCCATATCGTGGCTGATTCCCTTAACGGTAAAGCCCATCTCGGGCGCCTGGGTCTCGAGCCGATGGAGAAAGTGTCCGGCGCTGATCATCGCCTTCGACGGAATACATCCGACGTTGAGGCAAACGCCACCGATGTACTCGCGCTCGATGATCGCAGTTTTTTTTCCGAGCTGCGCGGAGCGAATTGCCGCCACGTAGCCACCTGGTCCCGCACCGACAACGACAACATCAAAATCTTGAGCCATAAACTAAATCTCCTTACATCATGTCGAGCATGAGGACGCCAGGATTCTCAATCCGGCCAATGAATGCAGCCAAAAACCGCGCGGCGACGGCGCCGTCGATCAGTCGGTGATCGCAAGTAACGGTGAAGTTCATGACTTTCATCACGTCAAGTTCGAGCTTGCCGTTTTCGCCTTTTTTCACAACCGGCTTGTCTTGAATACGATACATGCCGAGGATCGCCACCTCGGGATGGTTGATGATCGGGGTCGCGAACGTGCTGCCGATCGAACCAATGTTGGTGATCGTGATCGTCGCTCCACGCATTTCGTCGAGTGAGAGCTTTCCATCGCGTGCTTTGCGTCCCAGCTCGACGATTTCTTTTCCAAGCTGGAGAATCGTTTTTTGGTCGGCATTCTTAATGACCGGAACCACGAGTCCGTTCGGAGTGTCCGCAGCAAAACCGATATTGAAGTATTTCTTGTAAACAATTTCTTGAGCCGCATCGTCGATGGATGCATTGAGCATCGGAAACTCTCGTAAGGAAGCCAGCAGTGCCTTCATCACGAACGGCAAATAGGTGATCTTCACGCCGGTCTTTTCACTTTGCACTTTGAGCTCTTCGCGTAAGTTGACGAGCGCCGTAATGTTGGCTTCATCACCTAGAGTGATATGCGGGATGATGTGTTTTGAAAGCTGCATGTTCTCGGCGATTTTCTTGCGGATTCCACGAATCGCAACCCGCTCTTCGATCGGTCCTGCGGGCAGGCCTCTGGCCACGGTCGGAAAGCTAGGAATTCCGGCTTGAGTTGCGCCGGCGCCCGAGCGTGAGACGTCTTCGCGAGTCACACGTCCTGCGATGCCACTGCCCAACATCTGATTGATGTCGACGCCCATTTCACGGGCCAGGCGCCGCGTGGCCGGAGTCGCGAGAACGCGATTTTCAGCCGGAGGAGGATAGACATCAAGGCCGCGTCCGCCGCCATTGGTCTTTGCAGCTAGCGCAGGTTGGGCTTGAGGAGCAGGTGCTGATTTTGCCCCCGGAGCAGGCGCTGACGCCTGAGCCGTCGGCGCTGGAGCGGTTGCCGCCACGTTAGCTGCAGCACCGTCGGTATCGATCACGATTAAGACCTGACCGACTTCGACGACCGCGCCTTCTTTGGCCTTCAATTCTTTGACCACGCCTGCGCTTGGAGTCGGCACTTCAACTGTGGCTTTGTCGGTCATCATTTCGGCAATGGTCTGATCAGCCTTGATCTTGTCGCCGGGTTTCACCAACCATTTTACCAACTCACCTTCGGTTACGCCTTCTCCGAGCTCAGGTAACTGAATATCCTTTGTGGCCATAGAACGTCTCCCTACTTTGGTTCTGAAATCGGATAGAGTTTGCGGTTATTTGGGCAGAAAGTCCAAAATTAACTTCCAGCGGCAGCTCCCAGCCGACGGGCCCTTTCGATCATGCCGGTCATAAAAAACTCGCCGGCGCGGTATGAGCTGCGAACAAGCGGTCCGCTGGCTACGTAAAGAAAGCCCATCTCCTCTGCTTCCCGCTTCCAAGAGGCGAACTGCTCGGGCGTCACGTAGCTTAAGACGGGCAAATGGCGCGACGTCGGCTGCAAATATTGGCCGAAAGTGACGACATCGCAACCGACGGAGCGGAGATCGCGCAAGGCCGCCCGAAGTTCTTCTTTTTCTTCGCCAAGGCCGAGCATGAGGCTGGATTTGGTGAAGCGGGTGGAATCAATTTCTTTCACCAGCTGCAAGACCCGTAAGCTCTGACGATAGCCGGCACGTGGATCGCGAACCTTAGGCGTAAGCCTCTCGACCGTCTCCAAATTGTGGGCAAAGACGTCAGGTTTTGCCCGCACCAATTTTTTAATCAGCTCGACGTTACCGCGAAAATCGGGTGTTAAAACTTCGATAATCAGCTTGGGATCTCCGGCCTTGATCACTTCGATTGTGCGGGCAAAGTGACCAGAACCTTGGTCAGGCAAATCATCACGATCAACGCTAGTCAGTACAACGTATTCAAGGCCCATTTGTGCGATCGCGTGGCCGACTTTTTGCGGTTCCTCGTGGTCAATAATCCCTCCTGGACGACC
>JAYTRM010000248.1:0-14102 GCA_043746165.1 Bdellovibrionales bacterium
AAACGACTCGGTTTTGGCCAGCTGACGAAAAATATCTTTCTTCTCGATGACAGAGAGCTGAAACGCCCCCGCGTTTTTTTCAAATTCGGTATGAAACCAGTTGCGCACGGTCGGCATAGCTTCGGCCACTTGCACCGCGATCGTTCGGCAGTAGCAGTCGCGCAAGTGCGAAATGATGTCGCGCAAAGTAGCACCAGGCTTACCGATGATGCCGCCAATTTCAAATTTGCTGTCGAGGTCACTCTCTTCAAGATTAAAGTGATGCAGCGACAGTTCAGGGAATGACTTGGTTCCCGAAGCGAGTGGATTCAGATTGGCTTCGAAGTGACCGTAATCGCGGTAGCTGTTGATCAACCGGAAAACGTCGAGCTCCTTTGAGGAGAGTCCCGTATCTGCCATCGGTCGCGCTAAATTTTGCGCGAATTCGACACCCTGAAAAAACATCCGCCATTCTTCGTCGATAGAATTCGGATCAGACTTAAAGTTTTGATAGAGAGATTCGATGTATTCGAGATTTGAACGATTGAGATAACTAAATTTTTCCAAAGCTTGGCCTTCCTTAGGTAACCAGGAAAATAATACGACCCGGCTTCGATGTTAACTCGTTTCTTTATCGTTCTTCAGTAAAATACCGCGCCGCCCGGACGGCCCGAAGTCGGGCCCCGAAGTCGAGCCCGGAAGTTAGCATGACACTTCCCAGCCATTGTCTTTTCTGGGAACCCGCACAAAGATATGCGATGCAGTCTGATGTCTGGGTCCATGATCTCAATCCTTACCTCGTTCGATTTTCAGATCACCTCGGAATCCGCTGGTACGGTCTGAGCTACCTTGCAGGCTTCTTAGCTTCGGCGCTGATCTGTTATTTCCTGGTGCGCAGGCAGTCGAAAGATCCAGCTCCAGGGATAATGGCACCCCACCAAGTCGGCAACTTCGTCTCCGCCTGCGTTTTCGGCACGCTGATCGGTGGGCGACTCGGTTATGCGGTTTTTTACGCTCCCAGGCTTTTTCTCACCACCTCAGCCCAACCGCCCTATTGGGAGGTGCTGAAAATTTGGTCTGGAGGGATGTCGAGTCACGGGGGACTTCTCGGAGTAGCGCTCGCCGTTTTAATCTTTTCTCGGCGGCAGAGACTGAATTGGCTCGGAGTGGGCGATCTTGTCGTCCTCGGCGCTTCGGTGGGAATTTTCTTTGGTCGCATTGCCAATTTCATTAACGGCGAACTCTTCGGCCGTTTGATACCAAGTGATTCGCTGTGGCCGCGCGCACTTTCTGTGAAGTTTCCAGGTGAAATGTACCTTTGGCTGCAGCACGACCGCACGCTGGGTCTTCTCGGTTCACCAAGCTTAACGTCGGCAGCCGAAGCCGTTGGCGTTTCACCGCTGCAGTGGCAATCAAGCATCGCTAGACTTTCGAACGACGCGTCTTCGGAAAGCCAGATTCGCCTTATCCTTCAGCAACTCATCCAGCAAATCGGGTCCGGAAATCAGCAGATTCGCGATCTCATCGCACCACAATTATCTGCGCGTTATCCATCACAATTGATCGAAGCGGTTTTGGAGGGCCCCTTACTCTTCTTCTTAGCCGTTTGGTTTTGGCGAAAACCCCGAAAGCCAGGAGAAGTGGCGGCTTTTTGGCTCATCGCTTACGCGGTAGTTCGGATCATCGGCGAGCAATTCCGCATGCCAGATGCCGCCATCGGATTCGAACTTTGGGGGCTCACCCGCGGGCAGTGGCTCTCGGTGGCAATGCTTGTGGCCTGCATGGTCTTCTATCTCTATGCCGCAACGCGCAAACAGGCCGAAGTCCGCGGCTGGCGCTAAGACCAACTTAAGGTCGCTCCAAGAGCTCAGACTCCAACTTTGATTGACACTCAGAGGCAATGTCGGGTAGCAACGCTGAGCTTTCTAACACTGACTTCAGAGGTTCGCTAAACTTCAAAGTTTGGTTAGAAAGATTGGTTTTGCAAAGTCACTTACATGCAATTTGTTCTGGCAAATAACGAGGGGTCTCGACTCTATGACGTTGAAATTAAGGCCAAGCAGCTTCCTCTGCGCCGTGGTCCTGAGCGCCGCCACTGCGCAGGCTTCTCACCCATCGCACCCGTCCTACCCGTCCGCCGCACCGTCGGGCCTAGATGCGCCTCAATTTGAGACGATGGTCGATGGATCACAAGCTTCACTTTTGAACCTTCCGACGTCGTGCTACCTTGTTTACAAGTCACCGAACCTGGCCGCGCGGCATTGTCCGCTCGGTGCAAGAGTGGTCGAGACGTATGACTTCTGGCAACACGAGGCCATTGGCTGGTCGTGTGATTGTGGAGGCAGTAAATGATCCCAAAAAAGAAGAGTTTTCGGCTGATGTCCTTTATTCCGGGGGCATTTGCTTGGATCACTCTCTTTTTCGTGCTCTTTACGCCGCAAATTCGGGCTGATGATTCCGGCGGCGTCGCTGGCTCAGCCGCAGCAAAAAAAACCACCAGCCAACAAGATAAAGTCGATGCGGTTGAAGCGCGAAAGACTGCCATCGAGAGCGAGGTCTCAACTCTCAATAAAAATCGCGCGTGTGCCGGCGACGGCGAGTGCGACGTGGTCGAGGTCGGATTTCGCCTGTGCGGTGGGCCCAGCTCCTACATGGTCGTATCAGTCTCAAATCCGCAATTATCCAAACTCAAAGCCAAGGCAGCCGAACTTGCGGCCGTTGAAAAAGAAATGAATCTGGTCAATCCGCCGGCTGAATGCACTGTGGCGCCCTCAGCCCCTGAAGCCGCCTGCGTGAAACAAGTCTGCCAGGCCGCTGATAAAAAAACCGCACCCGCCGGACTTTAAGCCTTGGTCGCAATCGCGCGCCCGGAATTGCGCATGTCTTCGAGCAGAAGTTCGAGAAGCTTTCGGCAGATCGGCCCGACTTCACCATCCCCGACCGCCTTCCCTTCAAATCGAGTGACGGGCAGGCAGTCAATGGTCGTCCCGAGAAACATCATCTCGCGCGAAGCTGAGGCGTCTGCAGGAGAAATTGATGCGTTCAAAACCTGGCGAATACCGAGGACCTTTTGGTGCTCTCGTGCAAGCTCCATTGCGCAAACAGCCGTGATCCCTCGAAGGATGCGTGAAAACTTAGGCAGTACAAAGTCGCCGCCCGCCGAGATGATTGCGAAATTTTCGGTTGAGCCTTCGGCGAGATTACCTTGCTCGTCGCGACTGACTGTAAAATCGACTTTGAGATCGAGCGCTTCTTTTTTCATCAGCACGTTTGGCAAATAATTGCAGCTCTTGATCGTCGCAAAAATGCCTTCCTTGACATTCAGCTGACTGATTCGCGCTGTCACCCCACGTTCATATTTATCCGCCGCGAGTGGCGTAAAACCGGTAACTACGAGATAAACCTGCCCACCGATGACATCGTAAGGATTCGTCGAAAAGTTACCGGGACCGCGCGTGCAGTAGAGTCGCAACATGCAGTTTTCGGGGTTGCCAGCCGCTTCGACGGTGGCGAAGCAAATTGCGCGAATTTCTTGAATTGAATGGCGAAAAATAAGACCGATGGCGTCTGCGGAGCGGGCGAGTCTGGCGAGATGAAGGTCGAGGGCATAGAATTTTCCGGCGACCACTTTAATTGCTTCGAAAACACCGTCACCTCGATGCACGACGTGGTCATCGACAGGAATCATCATCAAGCGCGGATCGCGAATAATTCCACCGTACCAACTCGAATACATCGCCAAGAACGAAGCTCGGGGCAGGTGGTTTTGCTGTTTGATCTGATGGATCACATCTTCAACCGACAAGATTTTTGGTTTTTCCATCGGCTCTTCCATTCTCTCATAATAACAGAGCGCTGTTGACAGCGAAAGCCGAGATGGCGAAGATCGAAACCAAAGTCCGTTCTGACTCTTAGCAAAGGCAATTTCATGACCACACCCGAAGCGCTCGTTCTCTCTGTTGTTGAAGGCCTAACTGAATTCTTGCCGATCAGCTCAACCGGACAAATGATCATCGCTTCGACCGCCATGGGAATCGCTGGTGACTCCTTCACCAAAGACTTCACGGTCATCGTGCAATTTGGCGCAATCCTTTCAGTTTTGTTTCTCTACTGGCAGCGGTTTGTCGTCTCGAAGTCGATCTATCTCAAACTTCTCGTAGGATTTTTACCGGCCGCGATTATTGGCCTTGCAGTCAAAAAACAGATCGATGTTTTGCTCGATAACGTGCTCGTTGTCGCGATCACACAAATTGTCGGCGGCGTGATTTTACTCTTCATTGATCGCTTATTTGAAAAACAGGAAGTGTCGTTAGAAACTTCAGGACAGGGCGAAATCGACGAGATGACGCTCAAACAATCAGCGATCATCGGACTCGCGCAGTGCCTCGCCTTCATTCCTGGAACTTCGCGCTCGGCCGCGTCGATCATCGGTGGACTCTCAGTTCGCCTCACTCGGAAGGCCGCCGCCGAGTTTTCATTTCTTCTTGCAGTTCCGACACTCACGGCTGCAACTGCCTGGAAAGTTTTGAAGATTTACAAGACGATCCAACCCGATCAGGTTTCAATCTTGCTCATCAGCAACGCCGTAGCCTTTGCCGTTGCGGTCATCACAATTAAGCTCTTCATCGGCTTTCTCACTCGCCATGGCTTTATGCTCTTTGGCATTTACCGATTGATCGCCGGTGCCCTCATCCTTTACTTTTTGTTTTCGGGCCATAAGGTTGATATGATGTAACTATGGACAAAGCAGAGCTCATTTCGCTTTCCAAAGAGCACCCCATTGTTTTCTTTGATGGCGTCTGCGGACTTTGCAATCATTTCGTAAGCTGGCTTGTGAATCATGATCCAGGCGCTCGCTTTCGCTTTTCACCGTTACAAGGACAAGCCGCCCCGCTTTTTCTCGACCCACAAGATCTCGCCCGACTTGATTCGGTGACCGTTTTAAAAAATGGCAATGTTTTCAAGCAGTCGACGGCAGTCATTGAAATTCTGCTCGAGCTTTCACCAGGGTGGAAAAGGCTCGCTCGCCTGCTTGGCTTGGTACCACGCGTGTTGCGCGACGGTGCCTACGGTGTCGTTTCGACGACTCGTTACAAAGTTTGGGGTAAGAAAGAAGTGTGCCGAATTCCGAGCCTAGAAGAGCGCTCTCGTTTCATCGACTAGCAGGCTGTTGAAAAATAGATTTGTAGGCTGTTCAAAAAGGTCCAGATGCGAGGCGGGCCTTTTTCAACAGCCTGCTAGTTCGGTAGCCAGAGCTCACATCCCTGGTGGAATGAGGCCGCTTGCGTCCTGGCCCTGAGGTGGCGTCTGCCCAGTGCTGGCCGGATCGCTTGAGTAACTGGGATCATAGGGAACAACCTCGGGAGGATAGCTTCCTGAGGGATCGCGAGCCGCATCGAACGCCGCTTCGGAACTGCTTGAGTTTGAAGAATCTGTAGGTGGAACTGAGCCTTGCGCGTGAGTGGGCTTTGGCACCTTCTCGGGATAAGAATCAAAACTCACCTGGTCTTTAGCCTGATGATCAATCAGTTCGCTCGCGGCTTCACCGAGAGCCAACCGGCTGCTCAAGATTAGAATAGCAAAACTCAATGTGATCGCACGAGCCACTGCAAGCATTGTCACACCCTTAAGGTCGTGGTTCTAGACCCACCGCATGGACCATTATCCCCGATATCGGACTGAAATGGCAATTTCTTGATTTTTTTGCAGGTGCCGAAATAGCAAGGCGTTATCAAGCGCCTCATTTCGAGACGACCGAAGAACATGAGGCCCAGCTCGGCGATCCTTGCTGGACTCTAAGCTTTCTTCCCTGTCAAAATAGATTCTGAAGTTTGTCGCACCACCGTTGACCACCTGGGAGAGATTCGACATGAGCTCAGAAGAACTGCGTCCACTCCAACAACTGATGAAAGCCGAAGAAAAAGAAACTGAAAAAGACTCTCCCGACAAAGGCGAAAAAGGCCCCGGCCCGAACGTTGAAAAAGAAATGTTTGAAGCGCGCATCGTGATGATCTCGGCACCCGTCGACGCCAAATTAGCCCACGTGGTAAATTCAAAAATTTTAGCTCTTGAACGCCACAACCCACGCGATCCGATTTACCTCTTTATCAACAGTCCGGGCGGAGAAGTCCAATCTGGCTTTTCGATCTTCGATTGCGCCCGCTTTGTAAAACCTGATGTCATTACGGTCGTTGTGGGCCTTGCTGCGAGCATGGGTTCAATCATCACGCTTTGCGCCAAGCGCGAACACCGTTTTGCATTTCCCAACGCGAAGATTTTAGTTCACCAGCCCTCAGTCGGCGGACTTGGCGGCTCGGTTTCAGATATTGAGATTCATGCCAAGGATCTCCTGGAAACAAAAGACCAAATCATCAAGCTCTACGTTGAAGAGTGCGGTCGAAATTACGACGAGGTCAAAAAAACCCTCAATCGCGACAGCTGGATGACAGCCGAAGCGGCGGTTAAATGGGGCCATCTTCACAAAATCGTGCGCACTCGCGATGAATTAAAGATTTAAGCGATTTTCAGCAAAGATTTATTTGAGTGCGCAAATGACCGACTGGAGGCTACTGCCGATTTGAATTTCGACCACGACCGCAGGGTGGGAATCCAAGGCGTAGCCGTCAGGTAACACAAGGGTCGCCCCGCTCGCCATGTCGTAAACTCCCGTGCCGTCTATGCGACCTTTGAGCATTCCCAATTCCTCTTGAGTGACACCGCCAAAAAAAGAATGAACGGTAAGGGCTGTTTGCCCTGCTGAATTGGGTCCATCGACCGTGATTCCCAGGATCGTTCCGAAGTGGTTGGTTCGACCTTCGCAGGTGAGGTCCGTAACAGAAGCCATTGAAACTTCAGGGAAAAGTCCGAAGGACAGCAAAAAACCAAAGATAATAAGAGCTTTGAACACGTCGATCACCCCGCTTTGATTTCTTAAAGCTGGCCATGAATCTGCTATTTTACCCGATTCGTCCAGCAAATAATTGTCAGACGATGGTTTCCGTCTCCCTACTTAGCCTTACTTCACGACGGTGTCGGGATCAGGAGCCCCAGGAAGTTGGGTACCTTCGGGCAATTGCTTGGAAGGATTTGGGTTTTCGATGTCACCCGTCTCTTTGATTTTACTGATGGCATCGTTAAATGTGCAGCGTTTGGCGGTCTCATTAAGGACGTTCACCAGGGCCGACATTGTTTTAATTCGCGCCGACTGCTCGTTAGTCACACTGGTTGCCGCAACTGGCTGCTCAAGGAACGGACTGGCAACCTGTTTGGGGTCATAGTTCGGATTTCGGTACTGAATCTTGGAAAGCAGTCCATTTTCAAAGGTCAACACGTTGGTCGCTTTGTCTCTCCAATTTGGATCGGTCGTATTGGTCCCCTTGGCCGTGATCACAAACTCTATAGGCAATCCCTTGAAGTCGTAGCGCTCGACGACTGAAAACCAATCGCCATTCCAGGCCATGCCCTTTCCGTCGGCCGCAACTTTGGCTTCGCGCATGTCGACCACAATGGTCGACTTCGTCTTGTCGGTCAGGACGGGGCAAGTCTTGCTGTCATCTGTAAACCAACCAATTGACGAAATGGGCTTAGTGTCCTTTTTTTCAATCGCGTCGACTTTGCCGATCTTGCCAACATGCTTAGCCTGCTCGGCCGCCCAGTGATCGAGATAGTCCCAGCAGTATGACTGATTATCGGCTTTGCCGTAATAATTGAGAGCCGAACACAGGGTGGGTACGGCGACCTGACTTAAAACAACGGTAAGAATTGTCGCAAACGCCGTTGTCGCTAGTTGTCCGACTAATGCGGTGATGGCGTTGGCTTTGGGAAGCGCGAGCCTCAAGACCACGGATTCTGCCGGCGATTTTAAGTTTAATTTTTTCTCGAGCAACTCAATTTGCTTTTTTAACGGCTCGCGGTTGTTGAAGGTCCATTGAACGCCGTTGATACGAACAATCGGCTCATGAAAGTAAGGCACTTCAACGCGCAATTCAGGTAGGCCCGGAGACTCGACAATGAACGTGCTCCGGTCCTGCTTGATCACCGGAAGCTTAGTCAAACCGGCAAGGCGCGAATTCATCTCACGACGGTCGCCTTCCTTTTTCAACGCCCCGACAAACAAAAGACGAAATTCGGCGACCGATTTGACGCTTTGGTAATGCTTGAGCCATAAATTGAGGGCTGCGGCGTTCATTCGCTCGCGCTCCACCTCCGAGAGCATACCGTACTGTGAGGCGGGTTGCCGCTCGAGCAGCGCAGCAGACGCGGAATCAGAATCGCTGCCATCCGCGCGGGCCGCTCGTAAAAACCCGGGCGAGCCTGTCAAAGAAGACAGCACTGAGCAGACTAAGAGAATCCGGCCCAAGACTTGAAGGATAAATTTCATCTGTATCACGTGCGAATTCTCCACGAACTTTATCGGATTGCCAGGTCATAAAATGAAGTGCAGGTCCTAGATTTTCGTCTTGAATTTTTTAGTTTTCAAGCGACTCGATAGGTCCAAAACCAACAAGCACCAGCGGAAGCCTCCCAGAGGGTGCCCCGAGCATTTGGGCTACGCTAAACTCCAGGCGCACCACCCAGTCGTTGTGATCATCAGGGTCGACTAAAGTTTGATCAACCGTCCAGACCTCTTCGCCGGATTTCTGGGACTCGCGAATAACCAGGTATTGCGAGCGCCGGGCCGAGGTGTCGGTCAGAATTCCGCTGTGGCCGGTCGCCATGTATTCGTCACGCTTAGCTTTGAAATTATCTTTAGCCCACGACCTACTTTCGATTCCGGCCTGAACTCGCCACAAGTCGACAAGCTCAGCCGCAGCCTCGTCATCGGCCGTAGCCAGCAGTCTTACGAATTTAAACACTTCGTTTGTCACCCGAATGCGGAGCGCCTTGCGGTCGAGCACGGGTTTTGCCTCGTGCGCGGAGCTTGAGCCGCTAGCTTGCGACTTGGCTGCGGCGCCGGGGTTACGGATTTTTTCCCATTCTTCAATGAGGCTCGCGTCGACATCCCGAACGATCGCCCCAAAGTAATCGGTGATGCGGTCGACATCGTCGGTTTTAAACGCCGCCGGCACAGTTTGCGTGAGCGCCTTATAGACGTCGCTTAAGTAGCGAAGCAAAACCCCTTCGGCGCGCTGAAGTTCGTACTCACGAATGTATTCTGGAAAACTCTGAAAAGTTTCGTACATTTCGCGCGCAATCGACTTTGGCCGAATGTTTTCTTGGCCTACCCAAGGGTGACGCTCAGTGAACAAATTGAAACTGTTGTAGATGAAATCGCGCAAAGGTTTCGGGTGTTCGAGCTTTTCGAGCTCTTCCATTCTTTGCTCGTACTCAATCCCCGCCGCTTTCATCTCAAACATCTTCGCGGTCTTCACGCGATCGAGTTGCTTACGCAAAACGAGGTCGGGACTTTCGAGAATTGACTCCACGAGGGTCAGCACATCAAGAGCGTAACTTTCGCTTCCAGAATCCCGCTGCGCCAGCGTGTCGATGAGATAAAGTGCGAGCGAGTTGTTAAGCGAAAAATCATCTTGCAGCTCGACGTTCACCTTGAGTTTTCCGCCGTCTGCGAAGGTTATGATCTCTCTTTCGACCAGCGAACGAAAGAATTGGAATGCCAGCTTGCGGTGGCGCTTTTTCTGAAGATCCGTTTCGTGCGAATCGCGAATCAGCTGCCTCAGCACCGTACAGCCATCGCCGTTTTCCCTGGCCAACACATTGAGAATCAAACCGTGAGTGATTTGAAACTTAGATTGCAGCGCTTCGGGCTTACCGCTAACAAGGCGCCTAAACGTCTCCTCGCCCCAAGGAACGAAACCTTTTTCGGGAGGTTTCGCTTTGACCAATTTCTTAGCTTTCTTCGGATCAAGCTTGGCCTTGGCCTCCATGCGCACATTTTCAATCACGTGACCCGGCGCTTGGGCTACGACGCGGCCCTCGACGTCAAATCCTTTGCGACCAGCGCGTCCCGAGATCTGTTGAAAGTCGCGCACAGATAAGATCGCTGTTTTTTCACCATCGTACTTGCACAGCTTGGTCAGCAACACCGTGCGGATCGGAATATTCACTCCGACCCCGAGCGTATCGGTGCCGCAGATCACCTTGAGAAGACCCGTTTGCGCAAGACGCTCCACCAAGATTCGGTATTTGGGCAAGAGACCCGCGTGGTGAAGACCGATGCCGTGCTTGAGGTATTTTTGTACTTCTTTACCGTAGGGACTCGAGAACTCGACGCCGATGAGCGCCCCGGCGATGGCCTTTTTTTGTTCTTTGCTGATGAAGTCAACGCTCATCAGACTTTGCGCCTCCTCGGCAGCCTCACGTTGGCTAAAACAAACAAGATAAACGGGCGAGGAGCCCGCATCGATGAGCTCTTTAACAGTTTCGTGGAGCGGTGTTTCGCGGTACTCGTACTTTAACGGCACTGGCCTGTCGTTGCGAGAGATGATTTCTGTCTCTTTGCCGGTGAGCTGAGTCAGACGTTCGGCAAATAGACCCATTTCTCCGAGCGTCGCTGACATCAATAAGAAGCGACTGCGCGACATCGTAAGCAGAGGAATTTGCCAGGCTACTCCCCGTTCACGGTCCGAATAGTAATGAAATTCATCCATGACAATGTCATCGATGGCGAGCAATTCACCTTCGCGAAGCGCGCGGTTGGCGAGAATCTCAGCCGTGCAGCAAAGAATTGGTGCTTCGCGATTGACGCTGCCGTCACCGGTCGACATGCCGACTTGTTCGGGACCAAATTCGCGCGCGAGGTTTAAAAATTTTTCGTTGACGAGTGCCTTGATTGGACAAGTGTAAATGGAGTTCTGTCCGCGCGCGAGCGAGTGAAAATGCAAAGCGGTCGCGACCAAACTTTTTCCGGAGCCGGTGGGCGTATTCAGAATGACGTTTTTGCCCTCGAAAATAGCGAGGATCGCCTCTTCCTGCGCAGGATAAAGCGACAAACCGCGCTCCGTCACGTATTCAAGAAAACGCTCTAGCACGAGGTCGATTGAGTATTCTTCAAAGCGCGGCAGCTTTTTGAAAAGCGCAAATCGATCCTGCGCTTGATTGTGAGGACCGCTCGACGCCATCTAACCTGAGCTTTCAGTTTTTGTTGGCCCTGGCTGTGGCATTCCGAGTTCGCTGCTCAAGGATTCAAGTTTGACGCCGTAAAGCTGCACTCCACCGCGCGATTCATACCTCACCACCTGCCCGATAAAATCGATTTGCGACTGAGGGTCGTCACCGACTTTGCCGACCAGGCGGTCACCGGTGACATAACTTGGTTCTTGGTGTTTGGGAACTTCTTTCATGAGGAAGCCGAACTGGTTGAGGTTTAAAGTTTCAAAAGTTCGCAGCGCTTCTCCTTCGCGTTGCGCGCAAACGGTGACACGGCCCGGAAACCGGGTCGAAGCCCGTGCCGATTGGATGAATTCTTTGGGATAAAGCGGCGGTTCGCCCCTGACGCCTTTATCGACGGCGTAAATTTTTCTCGATGGAAATTCCATCGCAGTCAACTTGCGATCATAGACGCAACCAGTGTCGAGATTGATCCGATTGTCCCGAATCTCCACTTGCTCCACCGGCGTGTGGCCATGGACGATTATTTTTTCCCAATTGTAATTGCTACTCAGAAAAGGTTGACGGCTCCAGATCATCTGATGCCCATGATCTTTTTCGTTCAATGTTGACAGGGGTTGATTCGGGACTCCAGCATGAACGAAAAAGTGGCTTTTGGTCTCGTAGAAGTATTTGAGCTCTTTAAAAAATTTGAGGTGTGCATCGGATATCCCAATGCTGCCATCAGCCCGGGTGTAGGCTGCAAGGGTGCTGGCTCCGCCGTTGAGGATGAACATGCCGGAGCCCGGCGTCTCGGGACGCTCGAGAAAATCCAGAAACATCGCCTCGTGATTTCCGATTAAAGTTATGACTTCGCATTTGCGTTTTAAATCGAGCACGATGTCGACCACTCTGGCTGAATCCGGCCCGCGATCGATGTAGTCGCCAAGAAAAATCACCAGGTCTTCGTTACGGATTTTAAGCTTACGAATGAGCGCTTCGAGCTCAAGCGCACAGCCGTGGATATCGCCGATGGCGAAAACGCGGCGCTCAGTTTTTACAACTTTATCACTACTCGCTTGGCTCACGACCTTATTTTACTGCCAATCTGTCTTAGGCACAATTGGCTACTGGTACTATTGCTTCTGCTGCGCTATACGTCACAACACTTTTAGCAGGGAAATACCACGTGAATCACCTCGTTATCGCGGCTAGACCCGGATGGCTTGCAATTGATAAGCCCACTGGCGTCAGCATTCACAATGATCCTGGCCATGATCTCATTTCTCTAACAGGCAAACTCTTAAAACAGGACTCTCAGCTGGCCTCGACTTGCGCCTGGGAAAAAGCCTTTTCGCCATCGGCCGTGCACCGGCTCGACCGCGAAACCAGTGGCGTGGTTTTAATTTCCACGAGCACAGAGTCAGCTCGCACACTCAGCGGCCAATTTGCCGAACGAACGGTCAGTAAAGTTTACCGAGCTGTGCTTGCAGGAAAGACTTTGCCAGTTCACGGCAAATGGGAGTTCGCACTGGTCGACGCTTCCTGCGGCCGCGTGGATCCCGCAGGTCCAAAGAGTCAGCAAAAAGACTGCGTCTCTCTTTTCAAAAAAATCAGAGATAATGAATTTTTTTGCGAAGTGGAGCTCTCTCCGCTTACCGGCCGACAACACCAGTTGCGTCGACACGCAACTCTCGCCGGGCATCAAGTCATCGGCGATCGGCGCTACGGCAATCCAAAATACGCAGATAAGATCGCTAAAATCTATGGTTGCGATCGGTTGTTTCTGCACGCTGAAAAATTGACGTTCATCGATCCGAGCAGTAGCACGACCGTGCTGGTGGAGGCGAAAATTCCTCCTGACTTCTTGTTACTTCTGGAGCCAAAATGACTGACAAGCAACGCGCCGTCTACGTTCGCGAGCGGCTCATGGAACTCTACCCCGATCCGAAAATTCCACTCGACCACACCGACGCCTACACGATGCTCATCGCGGTTTTACTATCTGCGCAGTGCACAGACGTGCGGGTCAATCTGACCACGCCCGAACTTTTTAGACTTGCCCCGACACCGCGGAAAATGGTGAAACTCGGCGTAGACAAGATTCAAGGTATCATCAGGCCGTGCGGGCTCAGCCCGCAAAAGGCGAAGGCGATCTCAGGGCTCTCGCAAATTCTGCTCGATAAATTCGCGGGCAAAGCACCAAACAAACTCGAGGATCTTGAATCTTTGCCAGGCGTCGGTCACAAGACAGCGCAAGTGGTGATGGCGCAGATTTACGGCGTTCCGTCGTTTCCGGTCGACACCCACATTCACCGCCTCGCGCACCGCTGGGGCTTAAGCTCTGGTAAGAATGTCACCGAAACCGAACGCGATCTCAAGAGGCTCTTTCCAGAAGAGTCCTGGAATCTCCTGCACCTGCAGATCATCTATTATGGGCGAGAGCACTGCACAGCGCGCGGTTGCGATGGCACAGTGTGCGAGATTTGTAAGGCCGTTTACCCGCGGCGGCGAACTCCAGTGGCGCACAAGAGGTAACGCCGCGTTTGCGGTTATTTGCCGACCACTGCATGTTCGAATCTTAAGTTTCAAAAATTGTCAAGCAAATTTGCTGGTTCGAACGGCTGCTCCAAGCCGAATCCCCCCCCATGATCAGCCATGATCAGCCATGGTCAGCCATGATGCCGCATGAATTGAAGCGTTTGTCCCGTCGCTCTTTTTCTGAAGTCGTGATACCATTGACGTTTGGCTTTCGCTCTTCGAAAGGTTTGAATTCGTTGTCGCAAGAATCATCTCTTGAACAAAATGCTCCGTCGTCGCTTACGTCTGTTCGTCTCGCCGCTGTGATTTTCAGTCAGCCCGATTTGCTTCGTGCGACCGGAGAACCACTTCGAGATGTTCTCCATCTGCCGCTCACAATTGCAGCAACCCGTGTTCTGAGCGAAAATGAACTCTCGGAGCGGCTCATTTCAAGTTACCTTCGTCCGACTGACGTTCCGCTTGCCTTTCATCGCGAGTGGATCCACGACGTGAATGCTGCCGCTTATCAGGGAGCACTTCGCAGCAAGCACGAATCG
>JAYTRM010000249.1:0-40800 GCA_043746165.1 Bdellovibrionales bacterium
AACCAAAATCACGTCAAAAGTCTACGAAAAAGATTTTCGACCGTTCCCGCAAAACCCTTGCTGGTAGCGAAAACTGTTTTTCGGCGGGAATTGCTGACCTTTGTCGTTGACACTACGCAATCGATGGGGCGAGCTATTAAAGCTCGGGGGTCTTCGCTACCGGATCTCCGTCTTCGTTGAGAGAGAGGTGCTTGAGAATCTTTGCCAGGCTTCGACGCATTTGCGGAAGGTGAGCCAACGTCATGCCCGAACGAAGCGCATCACGCACCGGTTGGATGGGATAACCACCGTATTGTCCCGGCTCAGAAATCGAGCTGTGCACTCCAGAGAGCCCGGCCACTTCAACACCATCTACAATCGAAATGCCGTCCTTCACGGTCACACGACCACCGGCGATGAAGTGATTGCCAATTTTAGTTGATCCCGCGACGGCAAACTTGCCAGCAAGAATGCAGTGCTTGCCGAGATCGCAGTTGTGGGCGATGTGGCTAATCTTGTCGATCTTCGTTCCTTCGCCGATGCGGGTGACGCCAAATGTGGCGCGGTCGATCGTGCAGTTGGCGCCGACTTCAACGTCGTTTTCGATCACGACTTTACCGGTTTGGGGAATGCGATGAAATCTGCCCTTTTCGTCAGGAGCAAATCCGAAACCCTCGGAGCCAATGGTCGTGTTCGGCTGAATCTCGCAGCGCTCGCCAATTTCGGTTCTCGGCCCAATGTAGAGATGCGAATAAAGATGACTATCTTTGCCGATCTTGCTCCCCGCCTCGATAACGACGGCTGCGTCGATGCGGACGTTATCGGCGATGACAACTCCCTGGCCGATCACCGAGTAAGGACCCACCGAGACGTTCTGACCCATGATCACCGAACCATCAATCACCGCGCTCGGATGGATGGTGCCGCGTTTTTGTAAGGGAATTTCCTCGGCAAAATATTCGGTTTTGATCAGCGCCATGGCGAGCTTCACATTTTTAGAAAAGAAAATACTTTTCAGCAAGGGCTGCGCGAGCTTTTCAATCGCAGCCTTAGACTGAAGGCCAACAACCAAGCCCGGCGCCGGACTTTTCAGAGCGACTTTGAGAAGCTTCGCATCAGTGACAAAGACCAAACTCGTTGCAGTCGCATCAGCCGGTGGCAAAACTTGATCGACGGTCGCATCAGCAGATCCCAATCGCTCGATCAAGAGATCGGAAAAACGTTTCTGAATTTCACTTAAAGAAACGTTCATGTATTGTTCCTCTTCGCCGACCTTTCGATAATGCGAGTGAGTACACTCTCAAGTTTTAAAATGCGCTCCTGAACTTTTTCAACATGCGGAGGAAGTCCGCGTAGCTGATCGATTTTCCAGAAACTCAAAATCGGCGCAACCACATAATCCCGAAAATCGACCGCGCCGAAGATCTCTTCCGACTCAAATACAGCCGAGCGCTCAGCGAAATCATCCAAGACCCCGCCCGGCATCCCGAAGCTATAGAGTTGAGTGGCGATAGCCGGCAACATCACTTCGGGAGCGACGTCCAGAATTTCTTTGACCAAAGCCCGGTAAAAAATAAAGTGAAAATTTTCATCCTGAGCAATTTGCGCCAAGAGCTTATACAAAATCGGCTCATCCGCCTTTTTGCCCGTTTCGAGATGCGAAATACGGGTGGCGAGCTCCTGCGCGCTGGCATATGCAAAAAGCTCAATCGGCGTGCTAAAGGGACGATACCAACCCTGCTGCATGACCTTCATCCGATTTTGCTCCAGAGTGACAGGATCCATCACTCGCATGAGAAGCATGTAATCGCGTATCGACGTGCCGTGAACCGATTCTTCCGAAGTCCATAGTCTTCCCCATTCGCCAATCGCGCTTTCAGGATCAACGCCTCGAGCTAGGGAAGCGTAGTAGAACGGAAGATTATCTTCAGTTAGAAGATTGGTTTCGAGCGCGATGACGACCTCAGGCCTTAATTTGCAGTCCTCAGGGCGCCACGGCTTACTCAGATAGCATTGACCCTCGCCCCACGGAACGAGCTCATGGGGCATCCAACGCTTCGAGTTTTTTCGATGATTTTGAATCAAGACCCGAATCTGCGGATCAATCGCACGCAAAATTTCATTGGTCTCGGCAAACTTCCTTGATGTTATACCCTCAGTGGTTACGTCGCTGGAGTTGTTCACGTATTTTCCCCTTTTGAGAGTTGAGTTACTTTCTTTTAAGAGTGCAGAATAATCTAGCAAATTTTATAACTTACGTCTCACCTTTTCGACGCAAATAGAAACCTAATAAATCGAGCACAGGGGTCAAAACGCCGATCAGATGCGGCCTATTCTATTTGGACAAAGTTAGAGTTTAATCTCTACAAACTGCCCCCTTACTGTGTTGCAAGTGAAGGGAGAATTGACTGAGCTGGCGAAGGAAATGCCCGTTTGTCAGTCGGAAACCTCCAGAATCTAGTCAGATACTGACGCTTCGCTCTCGGAACCAGTCCCTTAGTTGCAACACAGTAGGGGGTCAGTTTGTAACGTGCACTGAAAACAGTGGGCTGCTTAACAATTTACCAGTCTGGCTCTTTCAAAGGAAAACTAATACACACGTCGCATCCGTCGCTTAGGTCGAAATATCAACGCAAAATCAAGCACTTAAAACGAGATCTCTCATGGCGTGAAACGTGGCATGGTTGTCGCTCTCCCTATTAATTGGAGTCACCGGGCGCTGGGGAATTTGCCGATGGCGCTCATTTTAGTTGAGGGGGTCGGTCCAATGGGTACGCACGCAAAAATATTATTTTTACCGGTTTTGATTGGATTGCTCACGGGCTGTGGTGGCGGATTTCAGTCACTATCGAATGGCAGCAGCTCCTCTACGGCTTCAGCGGTCGCAACTCCAAGTCCCACGGCCACTCCGCACTGGGTTATCGGCCCTGTTCCAACCGCAACTCCAACCCCTACTCCGATTGCAACGGCAACTCCGACGCCAACCGCCACTCCCGCACCGACCGCCACTCCCGCACCGACCGCGACTCCCGCGCCAACCGCCACTCCCGCGCCAACTCCGACGCCGACGCCAACCGCCACGCCGGTTGCCACTCCAACACCTGTTCCCACGCCGACATGCTTGAGCAGCGGCGATCAAAACACGATCAATATGGCGCTTAGCGGTGCTGGCGCGGTTGCTAGCTTGTGTCCCAATTCTGTATTCTTGATTACCGGCACGATCCAGTTCAATGCGATCAACCAAGAAATTTCGACACAGGGTTATCCGACAGACAACACTCGCGCGGTCATTCGCGTGATGAGCTCGAGCGCGGCGACCGCCATCAACGGTTCGGGTTGGTCAGGAATTCGTATCAAAAACATCGTCGTCGATGGCAATCGCCCACAACTCGGCTGGCTCAAAGGCGGCGGGGCCCTCATCGAAGTCGGTGGGCCAGCGGCTTCGGCACAAATCGTCGATCACATTCAAGCCTTCGAGCCTCTCGGCTGGTCGACGATACATATCAGTGAAGGTAATCTCGATTGCACGGGCGCACAGATCACCAACAATCAAGTTGGTCCCTCCGGTCAACCTCAGCCAAGCGGAAACTGGGCCGACGGAATTTCACTTGCCTGCACAAACAGTGTCGTCATGAGCAACGTGGTTACGGACGCGACCGACGGCGGAATTGTCGTTTTCCAGGCGCCTGGTTCCACCATTTCTGGAAATACGATTCAGACCATCAATCGAACGATGTTCGGCGCAATCAACATGGTTGATTATACTCCCTACAGCGGAAACTACACGGGCACGGTCGTCGCCGGGAACATCATCTCGGCAAACAGCGGTTTCATCAAAATTGGAATAGGCATGGGCCCAACCACTTGGGGAATCACGGCAAGCGGTAGCAACTACGGCGGAACGGTCACGAGCAACACAATCACCGGTACCAACATTGGCTACGGTCTCGTCGCCAATGGCCTCACCAACTTCACGGTTCAGGGAAATGATTTCTCGACAATGGTACCGGGAGGGATACTTACGAAAAAGTGCGTCGAAGCCGAAAACTTCGCGCTTCCGGCTGCGTTTGTCGTCAACGAATGGACCAGCAGCGGATCATTTCAGTCGCACCAGGATGACGCCGCCAACACGGCAATCTGCATCGCTCCTCAATATAGTTACGGTCGCGGTCAATTTAACGTGGTCTCGGGAATCAATACTCCGATGGGTTCTTTGATCAGCGTGAACTTCCAGACCGATGGAAACTTGGTGATCTACGATCCCAATAACAACCCACTCTGGGCGAGCAATACAGCAGGCCAGTCGTGCGGTCAGCAAAACTGCACCGCGGTTTTTCAAAGTGATGGTAACTTTGTCTTGTACAATAACGGCAAACCCTATTGGGCTACGAACACCGCTGACAGCGAAGCCACAGACAACGGAAAAGCAGCTTACCTGCGATTCTCAAATTCTTATCCCTACCTTGAGGTCGTGAATGGGGCCGGAGGCGACGTATTTTACTAAGAGGTATTTTCGTACGAGGTAATCTCCTAAATTCTCTTTCGCGGATGGCCTTCTGGGTGAAGTTCACTGCAAGCCGAAATCAAAGCGATAAGTGAGTTCGACTCCGTAGGTAATCGCCTGAACCGTGATCGACACTCCCGATATTGATCCGGCCAAGATCAGTGGCCCACCACTGGTCTCCTTTGGTCTGATTGAGCGTATAGGTTTGCTTGCTGATTTTTTGACGTCTCAAATTGAGACATGAAATGCTGCTTTAGATAAGGCACTATTCAATTCGAAGTGTTGCCTCACGGCCACCACGACCGGGTCGGTGTTGGCGTTGGTGTCGAAATCGGCATCGGAGATGGCACTGCCGTTATTTGTGGAATGGGAGTCGGCTCAGGCGGAGGCGGAGTTGCCGTCGGAACTGGTGTTGCCGTAGCTACTCCTGGCGCGGGAGAAGGCGTTGGGGACTGCGCGGCCTGCGGACTAGGCGTCGCAGTTTGTTCGGGTCGAGGAGCCTCGTCGGATGACGGAGGTGTTGAGCCAATCGGACAATGGAGAATCGCCTCGGTCGGTGACTGTGATTTCAGTTGCGATATATCATCGCCTGTGAGGCGAATAGCACCGCCGTCGTCTTGACCCAGCTGCATTAAGATATCGTCGGGCGTGCTATCAACCGCAGAGGAAAGGTTTCGCGCAAAGTCACGATTCAAAAGGATGGGGTCGGCATTGAGTTCGGAGGTCGATCCCCAAGAGCGGATTTTGGCGACTGTCACTTGAAATTTTGTAAATTTGGGACAGCGGTCTACGTGGGAAGCTACAATTTTAATTTCCAAATGTCGTGGCCCGATAAGCGTGTAGGTCTCTTCCCGAAGGTGATCGGCACTACGTATATGAACAAGGTTGGATTGTCCTTCTTTTACAATCTCAAAAGTTTCGTGGTTACCCATCTGATCCGTGCGGACAACTTGCGCGCAATCTGTCTGTTCGATGGCAGACAGACCTGCGATGAATTCGCGACTCGACTTTTCTTTCAAAGCGAGATTGGCCAAAGAGACTTCCGACTCCATGTTATGGAACCTTGTTTTTGCAGTAGCGGTATCAGGAAAATTACTGCCGACTGCTACTCCAACATCGTGCGTATATTCGCGAACGACAGTGTCGTCTGGAAGCCGGGCCATGCGCTCATTAACCATCTGCAAATTGAGACAGCCTGCCACCGAGAGCTCTGCGGCATTGAGGTCCATTGACCCTGCTGATGGGGATGACGATGAAGGGGGCTGCCCCGCGATGGGCTGAGGTCCCGGGGCGTCTTTTGATGGAGGAGCTGGGGTTGTCCCACCGACCTAGCTTGGCCATCGGACTTTCCTTGTCCATTGCATGCCATGTTTAGCAAAACCGAGATAAGTGCCATCAGAGCGTAAGGTCGTGACATGGAATTTCTTCTCCATACTGATTAAGTGAAAGCTAAAGTGAAAGCCGCATGACATCGTGAACGCCAAACAACAGTAAACAAAGATTTCAGTTACTCCGTCCCCTTCAGCGTGGCAAATTAAGATCTGTTGTTATGTTTACTTAGTTTTCCGAGCATTCATCGAATTCGCCCGGCTGTCTTACACGAAATTTTTCTTCTAAAGAATCCCAAAGAATTCCAAAAAAACATTCTACGACCGAAATGACGGCATCAAAGAAGATGTCGTCATCGCGGTCATCGATAGCGGAGTGCGCATTGATCACGAAGATCTTAAAGCCAACGTATGGGTCAATACTGGCGAAATTCCTCGTAATGGCATCGACGATGATCAGAATGGTTATATCGACGACGTCAACGGCTACAACTTGGCGAGTGACATCGCAAGTCCGATGCCCCAGATATCGAGCGCCAACTCGTCATGGCAGTGGGCGCACGGCACCCGCGTTGCAGGTCTCGCCGCAGCCACTGCATTCAACCATATCGGCGGCGCCGGAGTCGCCGCGAACGCCAAAATCATGGCGCTAAACGTAATGGGTCGAGGTAATTCGATGGATCAATCGAACACAGCAAATGCTGTTCGCTACGCCATCGACAACGGAGCCGATGTAATTAATTTAAGTTTAGGAGGAAACGAAGGTTTGTCAGTTGATCTCGCCAACCAACTCAGGCGCGCAACTGCTAATGGCGTTGTCGTATTTGCCGCCGCCGGAAACGAATCGAGCCCGATCGGGGCCAATTATTCCGCCGCCGGACTTGCACCTTCTGTTGCGGGCCTGATCTCAGTCGGTAATATTCAGGGCGACACCAATTTAATCAGCACGACTTCGAATTATTCTAATTATTACGTCAAACTTGCTGCCCCTGGCACAAATTCGATGTCAGACCTTCTCTATACGACGTCGCCCGAATCGAGTTCAAGCTACGGGTATTTCTCAGGCACGTCGGCGGCTACTCCAGTGGCAGCGGGCGCGGCCGCCTTGGCCATCGGCCTAGTGAAATCGCGAGGCTACACGGTCAGCGCGGCGGCGATCGAGAAATTGATGCTGGCATCAGCGAAGAAAATCTCGGCATTAAAAGGGTATTTCCAAAACGGAAATGTTCTGGACCTAGCAAATCTTGCGCGCGCCGTCAACCGGCAGTATCCGAGAACGGTAAACCCAGCAAATAATATCGGCTCGGCTCCCGCCAGCATTCAAAATTGCACTGGTACTTAATACTAATTTTATTTACTGTGGACACGGCAAATTGATCGGCGGCTAGCGCGCCCACTCAGGCTCCGATGAGCCCCAAAGGCGGGCTCGACTCCGCCAAACTCCTAGGGTAGAGTTCCGCAAACTCAAAACAGCGGAACTCTATGAAACCGAAAGTTGGATTTTGGCACCAAGTCGGGCTCACTTTTTTTATCGTCTCGGGTGGGCCCTACGGCCTTGAATCTGCCGTGGGTTCGCTAGGACCCGGCCTCGCTTTTCTTCTCGTGCTCTTAATTCCGCTGTTCTGGGTTCTACCGACATGCCTCATGGTCAGCGAACTTTCTGCAATGATTCCTGAAGCGGGCGGCTACTATGCATGGGTTCGTCGGGCCCTCGGTCCGCAGTGGGCATTTCAAGAGGGCTGGTGGACGCTCTGCTCATCGGTATTTGATGTTGCGATTTATCCCGTGTTATTCGTCACCTATCTCAGCTTCTTCGTTCCGACTTTGAATGATAAAACTACAGCTGCTTTTGAAATTCGCTGGGCCCTCGGGGCGGGATTCAGTTTTTTTGCGCTACTTCTCAATCTCCGCGGCAGTCGACTTGTAGGTTTGCACTCATTTTTAGAAATGATCTTGGTCGTTATCCCATTCTGTCTTCTGGTTTCCTTCGCGGTCACTCATGGCGACTGGAATAACCTTCATCTTTCGATGGCACATCTCTTTGACCCAACATTCTTCGGTTCACAACCGCTCACTCCGGCCGCTATCGCTGCGGGACTTGCGGCAGTGCTGTGGAACTACGCTGGCTGGGACAACGTTTCGACCTACGCTGATGAAATTGACACTCCGGCCAAGACTATTCCTAAGACTCTTGCTCTGAGTGCGGTGCTGGTGACTCTGTCTTACGTCGTTCCGCTGTTGGCAGGATTTAAAGCTACAGTGATTGCCAAAGATTGGGGCGAGACCTCAGGTTGGCCGGAAATAGCGTCGCGCCTCGTGGGGCCTTGGCTCGGTGTCTTCATCGCTGCGGTTGCGGTAATTTCAGCGTGGGCTCTGTTTAATGGTCAGTTACTTTACTTGGCACGCGTCCCTCAAGCCATGGCAAAAGATGGCCTTCTTCCGCGGCTCCTCGCCTACCGTTCCGAAAAAACCGGCGTTCCCATATTTTCAATTGCTGCTGCTGCACTTGTTTCGATGTTACTCTGCGGGCTTTCACTTGGTAAAGTGATGGTCGTCGATATGTTGTTTTACACTCTCGGCCTGAGTCTCGAGTTTGTTGCCCTGATCGTCCTGCGGGTAAAAGAACCTGACACGGCAAGGCCTTTTCGAATTCCGCTTCCCACCTGGGGATTGATTTCGCTCGCCATTTTTCCGGTGTTACTTGCCGTTGCGATTGCGATTTTCTCAGTGTTGGGTGAAGGTGGTAGCGTTGTTCAGGTTAGCCTAGTGGCAGGCGCCGTCATCGCCGGCTTTATCATCTACCGGGTAATTGCCTCGCGAACTATGACGAGCAGTCAAGGCGCTCCGATGCCCTGAAAAACTTCCGTGCAGGTCAGGCCCGTAGCCAGTCGGGTCTTAGACCGGCGTGGGGGGGTAGCTTGAGGAGCATCCAAAAGTGCCGTCGAGAGTTTCGCAATCGAGAACTCGTTGAGTTGTGCCGAGACTACGGATTTAAAGGTCGCAAAGTCGTAAACCTGGTAATGCCATTTCAGTTCACGCGGTCGCCGTTTTCCTCCTGGATCAGCACTGTTTGCATTTATGGTCAGTAAGATTCGCGAATCGGTGTCGGTCGGGAGTTCATCGAGATTTTTTAAAAGTTTTGCGATACCGGGCGCTCCTTCGCTTCCCGCGATCGCTTCGAGTGTATTTGAAAGATCGATCTCAGAGGCAATGATCGACTGTCGCTTTAAATGGTTGCCAATCGACTTCATAGTTCGATCGCCAGACAGACTTCCCGTCACCGCAACAAACCGGTCATTGCGAATTCTCTCCTGCAATCTTCGGTAGGAAAAATCGCTTCCCCAAAACGCCATTTTCCAGCGTTCCTCGCTGCTGGCCGAACTTTTCACGGCCGAAAGCCAGTTGGGCCAGTGATCATCGTGAAGTTCCGCGATGACTGCTCTTGCATTTTTCCTGATAGATTCGGGAAATTTCGCGACCCTCTCTTCAATCGGGGAACGCGGCCAGTATCTCTCATCGCGAAGGCGGTTGACGAGTTCAAAAATCGCCTCGCGTTCGCTCTGTGGAGGGACAACCTTCAATTCACTCTGATCTAATAACAATCGCAAAAACTCAAGACGCCCTAAGGTTGAAATCAGTGGAGCTAGATTTCGATTGAATTCGGAGATGCCCGGAGCAAAGTCTACACTGAAGGTCCAATCCCGATTGAGCAACGCTTCAGCGTCGAAGACGCGGAAGCTTCCGGCCGAAATGAGGGCCCGCATTTCGGCGGTCGCTGGCTGCAGGCCGCTACCAAACTGAAGATAATTATCGGTTTCGTTACCCACTATGTGCGTACTTCTTCCCTGAGTTTTTTCTTCAGCTATTTGGATTGTCGATGGAGACGGTTCAGCTGTGCCGCGACTTTTCGCTAGGCTAAATGGAAGCCAACTCCGCCAATCGGCACCGTGGGCGACGGAAGAGCCGCTCATGACAAGAGCGGTCACCGGCAAAAGAGAACTCACAAAAACGGCAAAAGATCTTTTCATTTCGGGTGTCTCCAGCTCATTGACACTTCAATCGGCGGGCCAGCAGTAGGCGCGCCAACATATCGAAATAAGTGAGGAAAAAAGGTCATTTTGCCGGGCCTCTAACGCAAATGCAAAATTGCTCAGCAGCTGGCTAGAATTTCACCACATCTGAAATTCACCACATCAACTATAGACAGGTCTTGGGCTGAGGCCACCACCGAATTTACTGTATGATTCCATTCTTGGTATGAGCCGTGATGTAGCAGCTGTACACACCAGTAATTTTCTGACACGAAATCCCTTTTAATTCTTTGAGGTAATTCATGTGCTCGGTGTCTTGATCGGGAATAGTCTCTTTCACATCTTTCATAGCTTCTTCGTAGAGATATTTAGCCGTGATTCCGTAAATCGGGAGATTGAGATTCGAACTTCCGCGCACAGCTTGGAGCATGCCTTCACGAACGTTCAAATCCATTGAGCACTCCGACGACTGCGGATCTTGGATTGATTTTGAGCAAACGATTCCATTGACTTTCTTGACCTGTTCAACCGAATAAACGCCTTCGGTATGCTCAACAGTTTCGATGGTGGCTTCAAGTTTGTCGAAGAGATTCAAGGCCGATGTCGAGTAGGCTCGAATATTGACTTCGTTTAAGCCCACTGAAAAAATATGCACCTGAGAAAGCTCAACTACATCTGCCTTGGCAGAGCTGGCCATTGATACCATTGATGCAATCGATGCAATTGAGATGATGGATAAAGTGAGCATTTTCATTTTGGACTCCTTGAAATTATTTAAGGCGCTGTCAAAGCACTTATGGGCGCACAACACGCTTCAGTTTTTGACCGGGTTCGGACTTCGAGACTTTTAACTTGCGCACTTATACTTGAAAAGGGCCTATGGGTCTTGTTAGGAAATGATTCGGGAATATATTTCAAATTGTCAGGATGTTCAACAGACCCCAGGGAAGTTGACGACCGCACCGTTGATTCAGATGCCGCTGTTTAACTGGCTCTGAATGGCTCCAGGACGGTTTTTGCCGACTCAGCGGTTGTATCTGGAAGTAGAATTTCAAATGTCGTTCCAAAAGGCCCAGTCCTAACGATTTGAATTTTACCCCTAACCTTTTGGATCGCGGCGCGCACGGCTCCCATTCCGACCCCTTGACCCGAGATCTCGGTCACGTTCTCAGCTGTTGAAACCCCGTCTTCGAAGATCTGCATCGCAACCTCGAGATCTGATTTCTTGGCGTCTTCATGCTGGCCCTTGCGCTCGAGCTTTTCACGAATTTTTACGACATTGATTCCACGGCCGTCGTCTTCAATCAGTACTTTGAGCCACCGCTTAGCACCGATCGTTTCGCGGCCATATCGAATTATCAGTTTGCCAGCGATTTTTTTTCCAGCAGCCAGACGTTGCGTGGGCGTTTCAAGCCCATGATCGATAGAGTTATTGATGAGATGTACAAATGCTCTCAGCGTATCGCGGTAGTCGCTCAGAGTGATGTAAATCGGCTCACTGAATCGCTCGAGCGTGAAGACCACCTGCTTCTGAAGTTTTGCCGCTGTGGTCTGTGCGTGAAGTTCAAAGTCCCGCAAAAGATCGCCGAGTTCTGTGTTCGACAAGACCTCAAAAATGCGTTCAACGACATCTGCCGTTTTTTTATTTTGGCCTTGAACGAATTCTGTTTTCAACTCGATTAGGCGGCGCATCGAAATATTGATGCTGGAATGTTCAAACACTCCGAGCTTTGTAAAGAGCCCAAATTCTTGCTTGTACCATTCATCGAACTGGATCTTCAGCGTGGCCGCCCCGGTCCTTACCGCCGCCACGGGATCGAGCATTAAGTTCTCACGAATTGAAATTTCAAGATCGTGAATCGCCTTGCCCAGGGTCGTAACACCAAACATTAATGAAGAACCTTTGTACGTATGCAGTCCTCGCTGCAATTCTGCAAGATTTTCCCCGTCCCAGAAAGTGCAGGAATCCAGCATCTTTTCCAGGCCAATGAGGTAAGCCCCGAACGCCGTCTTATTTTCGAGAATTCGTAAAATCATTTCTGATTTCTCATTCGCTTGTTCGGCTCGGCCCTTGGCCTTGAATTCGTCGGTAACATCCGTGGCGGTCATGACCACGCCGGTTAGTTTTTCGTCGGCATTTCTCATCGGATGATAACCGACTTTCAAAATCGTTTTGCCCTCATTGGCTTTCAAAACTGGAATCCCCTGCGAGGCGAGGTCAGAGAAGTCGAGTTTATCCATGAAAAATATGCTGTACCACGCAGCAATGTTATCGCGTTTCTCTGGGCGAGGCTCGACGATCTCGCCGATATGCTTTTGCAACGGATCGAAGCCCAGCAGAAGCTGGCTTCGTTTTGATGGACTACTCGAACAGACGCCATTTTCATCGAAGATCAAAAAAGCCTCGTCGAGGCTTTCAAACATGGTTTGAATTAAACTGTGGTTTTCATTTAACTTGGTAAACGCCGACTCCAACTGCCGATCTCTAGCCGCAATTGCTTCAACGTACTCAAGCAGGGTCCACTGATTCTTGTGGGCACTCCGGGCAAAATATAAAGCATAGAGAAACCACATGCCAAGCATCACGGCGAGAGTCGTCGAACCTGATAAGTCGGAGCGCAGAATGACCGCGGCGATCATCGGCATTACGGTCAGAATATTCATCATCATCAGCGCAAGCAAATCGAAGCCCCAGGCCGACAGCGCACTGTTTTGGATCGACATACATATGGTAAATATGATCAAGGTATTTGTCTGGACACCGAAGTTAAGCCATGAGTCAACGAAGGTGATACTCCAAACCAAAGATGTCGCCGCCGCCATAGCCAAAAAAAGTAGACGGAAGTGGATTTCACCATTCTCTTTCGCAAGAATCTTAGTTGAGTATTTTACCAGATAGATACGAATGAGACCGCCAACGACGAGCATCATGACGCTGATCTGCTGCAGTCTATTTTTTTGCAGGTCAAAGTTGCCTGAATGTACGGCGACCATCCAGTACATGATCGGAAAAGTGATCACTGACGTAAAAAGTCGTCTCGCCATGCCGTTGAGCGTGGTCCGAATAAGATGCTCGCTAATCCCTTTAAACTTCAACATACTCTGCTAGTTTCGCAGAGACACCCCAGCGGCAACAGCTCGCTATGACAATTTCAACCAAAGTCGAGTCCCAGCCCCGCCAGCTCAGAACAAGAAATCGATCGGATTCATTCCCGCAGGCGGAGACAACGGCAGCGCCCGCAAGTTAGTTGAACTTTCGTCCTGGCATGCCTGACATGATTGATCCTGAACGTAAACCTGAATCAGCTTCTGGTACTCGACCTCCATCGCCTGGGCTAGAGCTGGGCAATTGGCGACCATGACAGCGTCTTCAGCGTTGATTTGGTAAGATCGGCTGTCAAAATTGAAACTGCTCACGAGCACGTCATTATGATCGCGGACCGCCGTTTTTGTATGAATTCTCCAAGGGGCGGTCGAAATACGAAGTGCGCCGTCGTCATGCAAGCCGCCTAGCGATGAGAGACCATACACCATCATCGTTCCAACCGTGTCTCTTTTCATCGCGTCCGTCACAAGACCTGTCATCCTCGCGGCGAGTTGCGGGCCGGCGTCGCCCGTCGAGTTGGTGACGATCGTGACCATTTTGCCGGCGTCGCGAACCGCACCAAGAGCGCCTTTGAGTTTTCCTACTGGAATGTAGTATTGATTCACGGCAAACAGCGTGTTGCTAGTGTCCTCGATAAAACTCAAAACCAATGCCGAAGATGTTTTGTAAATGAGACGGGCGTCATTGAGGTCGTCATCACCAACGCCGTTACCTAAACTAGAGAGCCGATACCTCGGATCATCCATATCAAAATAAATTTCGCTGCACTGATAGCTGGGGGTCGTCGCTGGGTCGAGGATCGTCAGCGACTTTGTGGAAATCGCATCCGAGACCGCCTGATCTCGAGGACTTTTTGCTAGGCACTTCGCTTCGAAGTTTTCACTCGTGCCCTGAACGGAGTTGAGCGGATAAGAAAACGATGCGTACTTCAAAATACCGTTGTAATTAACTAAAACCTTATGCGCTGTTTCGGCGCCGGAAATCATCAGGTCTTGGTCAAAATAGTTCATATCAGCCGACAGGCCAAAATAGCCGTCGGAGTTATTTCGTCCGCCGACGAACGCCACGGGATTTGGCCCCGCCGCATCGATCAGTAGAATTTTGATGTGCGAGCGGTTGTCGGCGGCTTCTGGATTAAACGGAAGTCCATAAGCAGGATGCGAGTAGAGCCTAAACTCGATCGGATGAGCGAGTAGAGTGTTGATTTTTGCAATGTAAGCCGTCAGACCCTGCAGCTTAGAGGAATCGGCAGAGATGTCGAGTTGGTCTAGAGTCAAGCGAACTGCAACGCCGCTCTGCGAGCGTTCGACAAGGGCATCGAGTAGCAGCTTCGTACTTGAGTCGCAAGGTTGGAATATGTAAGTCAGAATATCGATCGTTTGGGTCGCTGATTTGATAGCCGCCAAGCGCGCCGCGAGGCTGTCCTCACCGTGGGGGAAGAAGCGAACGCTGGACGGGGCTGGTGCGGGAGTCGCGGTGGCTCCTGAGATCGGCGAAGCTGCCGCGCTCAGTGGATTTGGCACCGGTGAAGGAGTCGGAGACACGTTATTGGCGGTCGGAAGGTTAAGGAAAGAGCCGATCAGACTGGCGGCACCACTCACGATCTTATGACCGACGTCCTCACTGGCAGGATTTGCATAACTTGCCGCCGCTCCGGCCGGAATTGAGCCCGCAACAACTCCTGTCAATAAGCTCGACAGAAGTAACAGTTTTGCGTATGTCTTCATGCTATTCTCCTTTGGATCAGCTTTGTATCAGCGCAAGCCACGATCAGGCTTAGTCTGACAAACCATGTGGGAGGTACTGCAAATGCCAGTCCAAACGGTTCTTCCAATTTTTGTGGGAGTGGAGCTGACCATGAAAGTCAGACCAGCCTAGGCATCCGCCTTCAAGACCAAATTGATCAGGCACTTGAGGCTTCTGAACCCCACCCACAGACCAGCGAGGTGACCAGCCTGTGGAAGAAATTCATAAGCGCACACCGCCTGCCGGTTGAAAGGCCTGCGCCGTTCGCAACCTGCCGAGATTTATTTTTAAGTGCCAACTAAATTATTTACCTGAGGCAGGCATCGGTGGCATGACGTCTTTAGGTGGGCTCTGCCCGTATCTTTGAACAGCTAGCAACGAGTCGATGTCGCGCAAGATCTGTTGCGATTCGCCGCCCTCTTTGAGAATGGACGCAAGTCGATTCCGACTGTCTGAAAATCGCGAAATATTATATTCGATCAAAGCCTGGCGATACCCTTCGTCCGTTACCGTTTTAAAGATTGATACGATAAGGTTAGCCTGACTTTCATCAAATTCTCCGTCAACGAGGTCGATCCGGCCGATGGCTTTAATCATTTTTTCGACCACTTTCAGTCTATCGTCCGGCGCTTGGCTTTTGGCCTTCACAAACTTTGCTTTCAGCGCGATCAGCTCGCCGCAGTCGTGGCAGGTATCAGCAGAGACTTGAGGTGAAATCACCGTTACTATGGCTAAGAATATTATGGCTTTCATTGGTGTCCAGATTTCGTGAAGACTTCGTTTTTATCCTTGCTACAGACCATTCCTGACTTCGGATCAGGCTTATAACTATCAGGAACATAGACGCCAAAGGGTCTGCGCTGTTGAATTTCTGTCGGAGGTTTGATGGCGGACATCGGTTGTTCCGTACAGTGATCGCTGCACCAAGGCTTCGGCGACTTTCCCGTGTAGACTTCGACGTGACCGTTGCCGGCAGGGCCGCCAACGTAGACATAGATGGCGCCGATAACTTTTAGCTTCTGCATTTCTGTTTCATTGGTCGAGTCAAACTTGCAGTGCTGAAACCCCATTTTCATAAGGCACTTGCCGATACCAGTCGCATTGCCACAGATGCCTTGCTTGTAACCGCTACAGGCTTCAGTCAGTGCATAAGAGACTCCGCGTGCGCACATCCCCAGGGTATTTTCGACCTGGGCGCCTTCCTTAAATGAAGCGTCCGCGAGCTGCTGCATGAATTGGGTCGGGTCAGAATTATCTGACATCTTCTCACAGCGTTTGGCGGCTGGCGTGCAAGGATCATTGTTTCCGACGAGGGTTGAAATAATACCGCTGCCGTCGTTGACTGGCATCACAGTTTCACCGGCCCAAATCGGCTCTGAAACTGCCAATATCCCTACAAAGAAAAATATTCTCATAGCATTGAGGATGATCAGTTGATACCTCGGTTCAGAAAACGATCCACGGTCTCAACACTATCGGCACGAAATGAGACAAACTGAAGTGTCGGCTCGATCGTCTCGTTTTGAGAATGTCGGTCCAAGGTCCAATACTTGGCTGTGAAGCTGCGATACGAGATAACCTTTGCTTACTCACATCAAGGTCAAGCTAGATGAGAGTAAATCTGCCGTACTTTTAGCTCTCCCTCGATCGTGGCTAGACAATACTTTCTCTCGGGAGTAACTTCGCCTCAAAACGCATTGGGGGTGAGCATGACTGATTTAGTGAAAACGAAAGCCTCGTGGGGCTCGACAGTTGCAGCTGCAATCGCCATTTGCCTTTTTGCTCTTCAAGCCAAAGCGGTGGATCCTTTGAAGACGGAACTTAAGGATAAAAGTTTTCTCGGTCACCTTCAGTCTGGTTTTCACTTCAACGACAAGGCGCCGAACTCGATGACGATCGATGGGGAACACTTAAAACCCGACTCACTTCAGAAAACCGAAATCGCCTTTCACCTCAGCTCGGCGAAATTTAAAACCGCGAAAGCGACACTTTATTTCTGTGACGACGCGCTGACTTTCTGCGAACCGCGAAATATCGATCTCAAAGGGAGCGATGCCGCGGCCAGTTCACCCGCGACTGCCAAGCCGGTCGAGTTCAATCAATTTGGCTTTATTATCGACAATCTTGAGGGCGCTGAGACCATTGCAAGGAAAGACTCCCAATTGATCTTAGTGGATTTCTCGGCCAGATGGTGCCCCGGGTGCGTTCGACTTGAAAATGAGGTTTTTTCCTCGCCCTCATTTAAAACTGGTACCGCGAAGCTGGTCAAAGTCCGTATGGACGTTGACCGATTCGAAAATACCACGGCGAAGGAGCGTTATCGTATTCACGGAATTCCGGCGCTGCTCTTGGTGGATTCTGAAGGTCATGAGATTTCTCGGCTGATGGATTATCAGCCGCAAACAACGGTACTCAAATTCATCAAGTCAGGCTTTGAAAATTCGGTGCCCCTGGAGCAACTGCGCGCGCGATCTTCTCGCGGTGATGAGAAACCGATTGAGATGATCGGCCAGAGACTTTACGCTGCGGAAGATTTTGCAGGCAGTGTGGATTTTTTTAAAGAGCTAAAGAGTCCTCCGCTCGAGCTCCGCGATGCCCGGGTGCAGGCGGCTGGTAATGAATTGACAAAGAACCCGCAAGATTTACTGAAAAAGTCAGCTTACACCGACGCGCTAAAAACAGCTTTGGCTGAGGAGCCGGCGACCACACGTTCGGTTTCTTGGCGCATTTTGCTCATTGAAGCTTTGAATGAGAAAAACCCCGAGCGCAAGAAGTTATTCAACGACGGTCTTGCAGTTTGTGACAGTGCTCTTGCCCACGACGATAAAATGAAGGCTGCGCTGGTTGGCGATAGTCTCGGAGAGTTTCAAGGCTACGAATCCCTTTACGTCGCCGAACTTCGCGCTGAGCTCATTGACAGCTACACGAAGAGCGAACTCGCGCGCCTGAAAGCCTGGAGCGTCGCCGCAGACTACGTTAAGCGCGCGAAAATTCCGCTTTCGGAGACCGGCCCAAGCATGCGAGCACTGATCTTTTTAACGTCGGCGCAACGCAATCAGGAGGCCGAGGCACTTGCCCGGGGCCTTCTGAAAATCGACCCGGGAAATGCCGACCTAAAGCGCCGTTTGACCCGTATTCTGAATCAAGAACAGAAATTCGCGTTGGCGGTTGAGACAGGCAAAGCAAGCATTGCCGACTCTTACGGTCGCAATGAACTCTTTGCCGCCGAGCAACTGGCTAAAGCCTATATTGGATCGAAAAAAATTTCAGAGGCAAATCACCTTTTGCAATCGTATTTAAATCGAAAAGATTTGCAGTGGGAACTTAACGGCAACGAACGAAAGACGTTCGAGAAGCTTCTCGCGACCGCCAAATAAATTTTGCTGCCTGAGATCTCGCGGCTCGGCCAACGTCGGTATTGAAAACACCGAGCTCATTTTACTTTTTCCATAAAGGAAATCTTAATCCGGGCGCTCGGCTATGTCTTACCCAAAATAATCGGTTGCCGGCGCCCTACATTGAGAATTCTCTCGGCTTCATCCAACACTCGTATTTTGCCGGTCTCCCCCGGCGCTATAAATCTCCGATATCTTTCAATGAAACTCTGAATTGGGGATGAATCGGTGTCGACTGCTTTTGTACTGGACCTAAACGTCGATATTATAAATGGGCGGTCAATACCATGAGTCTCGATCCAAGCTTATCAATGACTTGGTTCACATTACAGACGGCTCCGCAGGGCCTCGATGTGATTTTAACAGAATGCGGAGTTCTCTATTCTCGATCCGAAGCCCAGATTATTGACGGATTCACTGCTTTTAATTCGGCAGACTTCGACGCCGCTTTCATCGAGCGAATGGATCGCCGAATGAAGCTATCCCAGAGCTCGGGAAAAGACTTTTTTCTCATTTTACCTCCATCCCAACGTGTGACCTCTTCGCTGATGCTGCGCTCTTTGTCGAGACCACGACTGCGCGTCAAATACTCACCTTTTCTGGCGATTCGCAATTGGGGAAGCGAATTTTTCATACGTGAGCGGCTACGAATAGTTAACGTCGACGACTCCGCTGTTATCCTAAAGCATCAGGCCAATTGCTGTGCGGAGCTGGGTTACGTTGATATTCTGGCACAGGTTGCCGAGCCTAAAGAGGCCGTCGCTACGATTATGAAGCTCCGACCCGACGTCGTGACCATGGACATTCAAATGCCAGGCATGACCGGGGTTGAGGTAGTTAAGGATCTGCTCGCCGTCAAACACTTCAAAATTGTTGTCATCTCAAGCTTGGGCCTCGATGAGGGCTCACAAGTCTTCGACGCCCTCAATGCCGGGGCGTTTGATTACTTGCAAAAGCCAGTGGCGGAGCATCGCGGTCAATTCACCGCTGACTTTGGCGAGAAACTTTTGACGACGGCTGAAGCACGACCACGTATCACACCGTTGAAACACCGTACTGGCCCGCCTCTTTCGCCAATTTCGAGCACCCCGCAGGCAGCCAAACAAGCTTGGGTTCTTCCGCCCAATCACCGTCTCTTGTGGTGTCTCGGTGCATCGACGGGTGGAACCCAAGCGCTCACAGAAATTTTGACCGGATTGCCCGCGATGATCCCTCCAACGATCATCGTGCAGCATATTCCTCCTGTATTCTCGAAAGCATTCGCAATGAGCCTCCCACCAATCGCTTCAGACCCAGTATCGACTATCTGTTTTGTGAAGCTGCGAAAGTTCAAGGCTACTCAATAATCGCTGGGCTTCTCACGGAAATGGGACGAGACGGGGCGCAAGGCCTTTTATTACTGCGCGAGAGAGGCGCATCAACGTTTGCCCAGGACGAAGCTTCTTCGGCTGTTTACGGCATGCCGAGAGCAGCGGTCGAATTATTTGCGGCCGATCGAGTCGTACCCTTGAGTGAAATCGCCCCATATCTTTTGACTCAGAGTCGACGCCTGGCTAAGACTGGTTGAACAAGGTTGAGGCGAATTTACGAACCCTGGGGAGGAAATTTGTTAAAGATTTAACCCTCCAAGATGACTTTCGATCACCTGGGCCCCGGACTCGAGGCTAATGATTGATTCCATTTCGACGACACTAAATGAGATCTGAAACTCCTTTTGTAGCTCGATGATTAATCGAGCTTGCCGCAAAGAATCCCACCCCCAAATATCACAAAACGGATCATTTACTCGCCATTCGCCGCCCGCGACCCCGATACGGCTTAAGCACAAAGTGACCCGAGACAGGGTGGTCTGGCTTGGAGATCTCATATTGCTAACGTCCCCATTCCGCGAGGAGTTTCTTGCGATCGACCTTGCCGCGAGTGTTTACGGGCAGCCGATCGAGCACCTTGATCTGATCCGGTATTTTATAGGATTCTAAACGCTCGCTGAGCCATTTTCGCAATGCCATCGACTCAAACGGTAAGCTTAAGTTTCCACTCCTTACAACTGCTAATCCAATTTGGCTGCCTAGAATTTGATCGTCGATCGCTACGCAAACTGCGCTGTCGATTCCTCGAAATTGACTCGCGATCAATTCGACCTCTTCGGGTTGCACCTTAAGTCCGGCCTTTATAATCATAAAGTCTTGACGGCCGAGTAGGCGAATTTTTTCTCCGCACCATTCGCCCAAATCTGACGACTGAAACCAACAATCGAGAGGGCGAATTTCAAAGTCGAGATCCTCTGTTTTCTCAGTGATTTCGAAATAAGCTTGTGCCTGGGCTTCACTCCGAATCGAAATGCGATGATCAGATTCAATCTTGATCTCCGAACCCCAAAGCTGGCCTACGACGCGTGGATCTGATTCGGGCTGTAGCCACTGCCCGGCAATCCACCCCAGTGTTTCCGTCAAACCATAAACATTGAAAGCCTTTGCTTGCGGCGCCCAATTCAATATCGTGTTCATTCGCTTGAAATCGAGCGGCGCGGACGCGCAGTGAATCCTTCTCAGAGTTGGCTTTTTACGTTTTTTAGAAAAGTTCTCAACGAAGCTCCACACGGTTGGCGTGCTGCTGACAAACGTCACCAAATGCTCTTCAATCAGCCGGTCGAGATCACTGACGAAGCTCGGCGTAAAACCCGGCGCGACGATCAGCGATCGGCCATGAAGGAGCGGAAAAAGCCCATTGCAGATCAAGCCGTGGCCAAAGAACGTCGGTAATGCCAGCAGAGTTGTGTCGAAATCCTCGAGGTCAATGGCAGCGGCCAACAACTGCATTTTCCTAATAATCGCTGATTTTGAGTGCAAAATTCCTTTTGGCTGTGCGGTCGATCCGGAAGTCAGAAGCACGAGGGCCGAATCGAGCGGAAAATTTCGTAGCGACTCTCGCCGCTCGATCGCGCCTTCACCTTCAAGCACCAAGGCTGGCATCAGCGCGTTTTGCAACTGCTGCCGACGTAAATCTGGCGTCGAGGGATCGCCCGGAATCGCCACGGCACCGATCTGCCAAATCGCGAAGAGATCGACGAAAAAATCAATTGAGTTGGCATGCCAGAGCACTGCAGCGGTGCGCGTCTCGAGCCCTGCCTCACGCAACTGGGATGCTCTTTGCTCGACGGCACCTGACCAGTTTTGCATGCGGCGACCGTGACTCAGTTGACCATGACTCAGCTGCAGCAGAGATCCACAACCACTGAAATCGGCGAGATCGATGATTCCCATTGCGGTAGTCTAGAGCGCTAGCGGCAATTGATCAACGGTTGCATCGTAATAGTCCGCATGTTAAAAATTTACTCGATGGAAAAATTATCAGACCAGGTCATTCGCGATCCCATTCGGTCATTTCTCAACGACGAGTACCAGAGCACGGGCGTGTTACCGGTCGACTTTTCAGATGATTTTCCTCTCGTTGAAACCGGCATTTTAAATTCAATTGGCGTCTTCAATTTGATTTTATTTTTGGAAAAAAAATTTAAAATTCAGATCGCCGTCGAAGATCTCACCAAGGCATCTCTCGAGTCGCTTTCGGCAATCGAGCGCCTTGTCAAAAGAAAGCTTTCCCAAGGGGCGGTGTGAGGCTTTGGGCGATCCGAAACTCGATGTTATTAAGAGATTGCACTCCTGGGCTAAAGAGACCCCAGAGCAAATCGCTATTGAAAAGTTTGATGGCCCGGCTCTCTCATTTGCCGAGCTAGCGTCAGCCGTATCCCAGCAGGCCGAACAGTTGCGGCGGATGCCTTTGCAATACGATCTCCCGGTGTTGCTCCAATTGCCTCATGATATTTTGAAAGTGACGCTGATACTGGCTCTTTTAGAAGTCGGAGTTCCTACCATCAGCCTCGATCTACACCGAAAGATCAGCCAAATCAGACGGAATTTCGAGCAAATCCCTTTGCAAGGTTTGATTGCCGCTTCGCTTTTTACCCGCAGTTTCCGTCTAGCCAATGCCGACTTGGTTGGTGAAGGTCTAGAGCTTGCTACGCGTTCGCAAGATATTGTCTACACTCGATTTAAATTTCACCCAGAGAATCAAGCCGATCAGCGCAGACTTCACGCTGAAACTGCGTGGCTGCTCATGACTTCGGGCTCGACGGGAACTCAAAAAGCTGTGGAACTCTCGGCTCGGAATTTAAACGACAGAACTCATGGCGAAATCGAGCTTCTAGGTCTCAAATCAAATACAAAAATTCTCAATCTTCTTTCTTTCAGTCATGATTTGGGACTCAATCAGCTGCTCACATCGGTCACCTCGGGTGCGACATTGGTCTTGGGAAATCAATTTCTAGCTGACCTTATTCCCATTTTGCGGCGAGGTGACTTCGCAGGCGTAACAGGAACTCCTCATTTGTGGTCGGAACTGCTAAAATTGGAAAGATCCATCTCAACGCCTTTTTTATTTTCCGGGTACTTAACAATTTCTGGCGGAGCGCTCAACCGAGATCGCCTCGTGCGAATGCGGCATTTATTTCCTAATGCAAGGCTCGTTAAAACATATGGGCAAACAGAAACTTTTCGAACCCTCGCTTCCGACGACCCTCGGACATTTGAGAGCCCGGGCCTCCGACCACTTATTTCTGGAGTTCGTGCGCTGCTCGTCAATGAGCAATTTCACGAGGTCTCTCGTGGCGAAATTGGCCAACTCATTCACTTTGGATCGGGCTCGATGTCGGGGTACTTCTCATACCTACAAGATGATCCGGAGTCAAAAGCGAAGTTCACTCCTATAGCGAACGCCTTTATTCCATGGCAACGTGGCATTATTACGGGGGATTATTTTCGCCAGGATGCGAGTGGTGATTTTGAATTTGTCGGTCGACGCGATGATTTAGTCAAACGTCGCGACTTTCGCGTTTCTCTTGAAGAAATTCGCCAGACGCTGTGCCGCTTTTCAGGCGTAAACGATGCTTTCGTCGCGATGCTTGAGGGAAAAGACCGTTACGGGGATGACGATCGCCTTGTCGCCTGGCTCGAGTGCGACGAGACTTACCCCGAGCGAATTCGTGATCTCGAGAAATTCTGCCAGCAAGAGCTTTCGCCGATTAAAATTCCAGACGAATTTCGCGTTGTTCAGAAATTTGAGCGCACAGCGGCGGGAAAGATCGAGCGCCAGCGGCTCATTGAATCTTTCACTGACAGTTAAAATCTTCCGTAAACAAAATGACTTGATTGATCAATTTTGGCAAAAACCAGAAGAAATGCCAAAATCACCAAAGTCAGAATGAGCTTTCCATACCACGGAGATCTGCTCAGTACCCTCGAAATGCCATATCGAGACTCTGCCCAAAGCCCGACTTCACTAGCGAAAATAAAAGTGATAAGCAAAATAAGAGGCCACTCACCGAGCGCGAGAAATTGCGTACCGCGCACCCAACTCAGACCCAAATGAGTCCACACCGACCAGACTTCACTTAGTGTTGCCATGCGAAAAAGTACACTCGGCAGACAAATCAAGACGATGTAATTAAAAATCAGAATCATCGTCCTGCGAGGAATGCCGATCTTCGCTCGCAAGTCGCGAGGCATTAGAAAACGCTCCGGTGAAACTATGACGATTACGGCTTGCAAGCATCCATAAATCACCAAGGGCAATCGAAAGCCGTGCCAGAGAGCAAAAGTCAGATACGTCGCCAAGACAGGAAGAAAAAGTCCGAAACGTGAGATGGGAGTGGCCAGAAGTGGGTAAAAAACATAATCGCGAATCCATGATTGCAAGCTCATGTGCCAACGACGCCAGAACTCAGCGAGGCTAAGGGCCGAAAACGGCCGATCGAAATTTTTTCTTAAGGTGAGGCCGAATACGCCGCCGATGCCGATCGCGATGCTCGACCCACCAGCGAAATCGGCGAAAATTTGATATTTCGAAAGCAACACCGCAATCCAGACCGGCGCGCCCGCGTAGGCTTCAGGCTTCTGAAAAACCGTCTCTACGTAAACTCTCAGCTGATCGGCGATCACAAATTTCTGCACAAAGCCCGCACTTAGAATCAGCATCGAGCGAAATAGTTCATCCGCAGTCGGCAGAGCGATCTCTCGAAATTGATCGATGAGCGAAGCTCGCTCGATCGGCCCAACTTCTTTTGTTGCAAAAAAGATCACGAACAGCCCGAAGTGGCCTAAGCGGCTTTCGGCCTTTCTTTTTCCCCGGCTCACGTCGATGAGATAGGAGAGAACTTGAAAGGTCGTATAGGAAAGTCCGATTGGCAACCCCGCTAAGGTAAAGCCGACTGGCGCCTGGAGTTTCATGATCACGAGAGGTATGAGCTGTAAAGCGACAAAGATACTCAGCCGACCTCGATGTTTCTCTTGCGCGAGCGACAGTCCCATAGCGAATGTCGTCAGCACCTGAAGCGCAGAAAAAATTAGGGAACTCCAACCATTTCCCGCCAGCACAACCACGCTTAAAAACAACAGCAAAAGCCAGCGAAACCGAGACGGCAAAAAAACAAAGAGACAGAAGCTCAAGATAAAAATCGTTAAAATCGAAGTGTTGGTTAAGTACATAGATTCGCTATGACCGGCGGCTTTCTGCTTTGGCAAAAAGCTCAACCAAGGCTTGAACGTAGGTTGTTCGATGCAGCCCGCTATTTTGAGCCGTTAAATCTTGCGCAAATCGCGAGAGCTGGTAATGAGGAACGCCAGGGTCGAGATGATGTTCGGCATGAAAACCGATGTCGCAGGGGAGTAAGACTTCGATCAGCGCTTTTTTTCCTACGATGCTCCGACTCTTATATTCGCTCGGCCTTTCAAAGAGAGCCCCGTGCTGCAGACCACCCATCAAGATAATATACGGCTGCATGAGGCAAAACAGCGGGATCGAGTAAAATATGAGGTATTCGGCCCAGAAATGAAACGCGATCGCAGCTCCTATGAGCACGAGATGAAATATCCAAAAACCAACAAAGTCGCGCTCACTTTTTGCATTCATTTGCAATGCTCTTTGTAAGACGTTGGTCGGAGGTTTGACGTAGTAACGATAGAATGAAACCGTAAGGCGCAGGGTAGCTAACTCGAGAAATAGCCTGCCGACGAAGTGAAGCCAATTTAAAGGATAGAAATCATAGAGGTGCCGATCGGGATCCCAATTGCGGGAGCCGAGGCCCCCATGATGCATGAAGTGTTTTTTTCGATACTCCGTAAGCGACATGAAGGTCGGATAGCAGCAAATCCAACGAGCAATGAAATCGTTCGATCCTTTTTGAATAAATAGAGTTCCATGAACACCCTCGTGACCCAGAAGTGAGAGCGCAAGCAATCGATTGGCAATCAATAAGGAGCTGACCGGATAAAACCAATAACTCACGTGCGTGACCAGTACCACGGCTAGCGCCATGGGGACGAAACACATGAGGAGATCCCAGGGCAATCTCCAATAGAGCAGTGGATAGAGAGCTGGTTCACCAGCTAAAAGCTTTTCTCTCACACCTCTACGCTACCAGACGCTCTCCGAATCCGAAACAGACACAATCATTTGACGAGCTGTATCTTCCTGGGTTCAGATCAAATGGTGGCCGATCAATTGAAGCGCCCTCACTTATTCATATCGCCCCATTCGTTCTTCGCCGGCCTGTTCGCGTTGCTCACTTTGCTCGCAACGGTTCTGTTCATTTCTCATCGCCTTACCTGCTCGGGCAGCGGCGACTGTTCAGACCCTCGGCCGGCGACGGGCATCGTGTGGAACGAAATTGAACAGCTCCATGACCTCCCAGGCTCTCCTGACTCACCCTCGAGAACGACCGCGATCATCCGCCGCCTAAAAGAGCAAGATCTGTGGCGCCAACTCGGTCAAATTCCGCCCCGTGCCGCCACTCGGCAGGAGCTCGAATACGTTCATTCACGGGAATACGTCGACCGAGTCGAACGCTGGGCCCGCGGCGGAACTCAGCCTCTCAGTCGCGAAAAGTATGCACCTTATTTTTCGCCCGTCGTTTTCGACGCCGCCAAGTCGGCCGCGGGCAGTTTGATTGACCTCTCGCTCGCCGTGGCGAGTGGCCGATTCAAAAATGGTTTTGCCATTATCCGCCCGCCTGGGCATCACGCGGGTCGAGACTTTGCCAAAGGTTACTGCATTTTTAATAATGTGGCCATTGCAACCGAAGCGCTCTTTCGCGAGCGTCACTTTAAGCGCATCGCAATCGTCGACTTCGATGCACATCACGGCAACGGCACGGATGCGATTTTTCATTCAGACAGTAGAGTTCTCTATATTTCAATGCATGAAAAAGATTTTTGGCCGTACAGCGGAAATGAAATCGGCGGCGAAAAGGGCGGTCGTGATGGCTCTGTGATTAATATCCCGATGCCCGTCACTGCCGGCGACCCGATGTACTTCGAAGCTATGCAGAAAACCGTCATTCCTGCCGTAGTGGCGTTTCAACCAGAATTGATCTTTGTTTCGGCAGGCTACGATGGCCACTGGACCGATTACATGGCCAGTCTCGGAATCACCCTGAGCGGCTTTGCGCAAATCTCCCGCCAGCTCGTCCGAGTGGCCGAAGACGTCAGTGGAGGAAAAATCGTTTTCGCGCTCGAGGGTGGTTACGACCGCGAAGCCTTGGCTTACGGAGCGACCAATTCAATCAAAGCTTTACTCGGCCGAAACGACTTTTTAGACCCAATCGGACCTCCGTCTTTTTGAAGGAAAAGCCATGGCCTTCAATACACTGACATTCTGGATTTCATTCACTGGTTTTTTGATCATTTACAAATGCCTTCCGCGACGTGGTCAAAATGCGTTGCTGCTGCTCGCCAACTTCGTGATGATGGCGCTTTGGAACCCTTGGCTACCGGGAGTGATCTCAGCGCTGGCCTTATTCATTTTTTTTCTTGCCCTTCGACTTGAGAAAGCTCAAACCAAGCGCCGCGACTTACTCTGGGCGGTAACCGCTGTCGTTGTCGGCCTGCTCTTAGCTCTACGTCTTTTGAAATGGCAAAGCCCCGGGCAACTGACGCCGACAACTGCGGCATTCACAGGCGTATCTTTTATTTCGTTGCAGCTTCTCGGCTATTTCATTTCTGTCTACAGACTTCAGCAAGCCCCGAGCCGCGATTCTTTTGGATTTCTCCTGTTTGCCACTTTTTTTCCAATCGCGCAGATGGGTCCGATCGAGCGTTTTGAACATCTTTATCCACAGTTCGAGCTCCGCCAGCCTTCAACGGATTGGACCCGAGGTCTCAATCTCATTGTCCTTGGCTTAATCAAAAAATTGGCGATCGCTGATCCACTTTCAAACTTTACTTTTTCTGCTACTCCCTCTCTCAGTCTGCTCACTGGAGGCGCACTGTGGGTTTACTCCCTGACTTCGTTCGTTCAGGTTTATGCCGATTTCTCGGGGTATATCGATATTGCCAGGGGCATTTCCGTTTTACTCGGTTTTGAAATCACCGAGAATTTTATCCAGCCCTACTTGGCGCGCAACATCGGCGACGTCTGGCGCCGCTGGAATATTTCGTTGATGTCGTGGTTCAACGAGTTCGTCTATCTTCCACTCATTTTAAAAACGAAAAATCTCTATTTGAGTGCTGCGGCCGTGATGGCGCTTTCGGGCATTTGGCATGGCCTGTCGTGGAGATTCGCCCTCTGGGCCATCTCCTGGACCTTAGCCTATTGGATCTACCTCTTTTACCGAATACGCGCGCGCCGAAGACCGCCCGCATTATTCGGGTGGCGTGGCCCAATCACAGTTCTTTCGATCGCCGTCACCCTCATCGTTTCATCACTCAGCACTTTGGTTTTCATGTCTGATAGTCTTGGCGACTACTTGCAGGTCTGGATGAGAGCTCTCACTTTTTCAGTCCATGATTTTGAATCGCTCATTTTGCGAGCCGAGCAAACTTCACTTCAAGGTTTACCCGTTTTCGCTTCTTGTGTCGTCGTGATAATAGCTGAAAGCTTCATGGTGAATTTCAAGCGAGCACCGCTATTGAATTTCAGACAGGCACCACTGCTGCTTTTTTTTCTCCTCCTTTTTGCATTGGCGGCCCTGGCTTCAGGAGAAAGCCATCACTTCATTTACCTTCGTTATTAGCCAAAGATTTTTCTAAATAAATAATCGCCCCACCGCGGGGGCTGTTGTCGAGTCGTGCGTATTCCTTAAACCCCATCTTCAGCCAGAACTCGATCGATCCATGAAAAGTCAAAGTCGAGGTGATGACGCGGTTGCAGTTCACCTCAAGGGTGAGCTCTTCGATTTTTCTAATCAAAATTTTTCCGATTCCCTGCTTTTGTCTGACTGTATCGACCCAAATCGAATCGATCACTATAAAATCGAAGTTCGCGTAAAGAGCAGCACCTGCAAAAAGTCCCACTCGATCGTAGGCGATCAGACTGGCCATTTTAAGCCGTGAATGACCCGGAGGTTTCTGACCGCTTTTCGCCGCCAATTCGAGGGCGCGATCGATATGAAAAGTCATCTCCGGGCGGATTTCCCAATAAACACGGAGTTGAAAATCTTCGCTTTCTTTCAACTCGTCTCCCCTTCCAGAACGCCTTGGTTCAAGAAGAATTCTTTCGCACGGGGCAAGAGCAATGGTGTCTGCTGATCAATTCGGGATCGAATTTCAGGATTGAGAAACTTCATATCGCTTTTCTCCCGAGACATCTCTTGGCTAACTCCAGATCCAGGCGACGCGAAAATGCCAGCGCCCCTTCACGGTTCATGTGGGTAAAATCGAAATATTCAGAACGCGGCCGAACGGGCTCTTCATTGAAAACCTCAACATCAGCCTTGCCTGCGAATATTTTTTGCAAGTGCTCATGGCGGCCAGAAAAAAATGCCGAGCTCCGAGTCGCTTCTTCGGATTCGGCGGCCGGTGTCGCGACAATCAGTAAATTGGCGTGATGTGCGCGAGTAAGCTCGGCCATTTGCTGGAGGTAATAATCTTCGGCTGGGCTGGCTTCGAAATTTTTGAAGTACGGAATATGAAAATCTAAATTGAAAAAATCCTCTCCAGCAAGATGTCTTCTCACCGAGTTGTCTTGAAAACCTTTTTCTGCGATAAATCGACTTCGAACTTCATCGGCAGAAAACTCAACCTGCCTTCCAAGCGCACTTTGCAACTCGGCCAGGTGCAAGTCGTTAAGACGCAAGTAGCTCATCAACGATTTTGCCAAATAAGGAAAAAAACCCATGCGATCAGCGGGAAAGAAATCTTTTCCAACCGATCGACTCCAAACGCTCACGAGGTCGCTCAAAGAGAGGACATCGTAGTATGGCATCCACTCAAAAAAGTGCTGATAGCTGTGTTTCCAGTTGTACTGAAAGCTGAGCACAAAACACTGCGGAGCCGGATGATGGCGCAGATACCCATTCATGATGTAGAAAGAGGAGAGCGCATTTCCGACATTGGTAGCCAGGTTGATCGAAGTCGTCGAATGAAGTTCTTCGGGATTGAGAGCCGACTTGCCTGTTGAGTCGCCGAGAATGACCACGTCTTCACGCGAGCCATCCGTCTCGCGGATGACTTGGTGCTCGTAAGCAAACGTGAGATCGGCAAAGTTAAATGTCGACTGAGTATAGCGATCGAGTAAATTCTGATATATGAAATAAATCAAACAGATTGGCAAAAGGATACCGCCCGCAACGAGAGACAATTTGGCCTTTTGAGTCATTTCCCTTGGGTGATTCATATTCTTCCTCTCTGAACTCTATTTTAGGACTTGCCAGGTTTTCAAGGTAAATGGGAAAATGCAGCCACAGCTCATCTGCGGAGGTTATAATGTCTTTGTTTTCGGGCGTTCGCTCACTTCTTTTGCTCGCCATTTTGGCAACGGGATTCTCGGTGTCTTCCGATTCGGCTTCCCAACCGCTCAAGGTGATCAAAGTTGGTTGTTCACCTGTTCTCAGCTCCATTGGCATTTACCTCGCCGCCGAAGAAGGCTACTTCCGTGACGCCGGTCTCAATGTTGAAATTACGGATTTCGCTGGGTCCGGTGCGCCGATGACGCTCCTTCTAGAAAATCGCCAGCTTGACGTCGGTGCGGGCAACTTAACGGCCGCGCTTTTCGAGGCCATCGGCGAAGGTAAAAAATTGCGCCTTGTCGCCGACAAGGGACACCTCGACGCTCAGCATGACTACATTCAGTTACTGGTTCGCACCGACTTGATCAAAAACGGTAGATATAAACATCTCCAGGATCTCAAAGGCCTCAAGTTCGGCCTGACAACACTCGAAGGCGTCTCTCAACATGTTTTGTTTGATCGATTTCTGCACCAGGTCGGCTTATCTGACAAGCAAGTAGAGTTCGTAAAACTCACTTACCCTGAAATCAACGCCGCACTCAAGAGCGGCGCTATCGACGGCGCCGTGCAAATCGAGCCTTATCTCACCCAGGCTCTCATCGAAGGCTTCGCCCAATCCGTAGCTACCGGTGACTCAGTTTATCCGCAGCAGCAAAGTGCTGCGGTCATTTACGGACCGTCGCTTCTCGAACGCACAGAACAGGGCGTTCAGTTCATGACGGCGTATTTAAAAGGCGTGCGCCTGTACATCAAGAGTCAGACGGATGATAAACTAAAACACGAAATTGCCGAACGTTTAAAGCGCCAATTTCCGCTCTCGGAGAACGTCTGGAACAAAATGATTCCGATTGGAATCGCAGCCGATGGCCACCTAGAGCTCGCCTCGATTGACTCCGACCTCAACTGGTACGTAAAGAATGGCAAGATGAAAAAGGTCGTAGCGGCAAAAGACATTGTCGAACCACAATTCGCGACGACAGCGGCCAGCCGGCTCGATGCGGACCAAGCAAAAAAGCATCCATGACGCTGGTTGAGTCGGTCGCCTTAAAGGTCGAGTCGCTGCATCTCGGCTTTCCCGGCCGGCGCGTTTTGCAGGATTTTAGTCTGCAATTGAAACGCGACGAAATTCTCGGCCTGATCGGAAAAGTCGGTTCTGGAAAAACCCAACTGTTGCGGGCAATCGCGGGGCTAAGCGAGCCGCAATCCGGCTCCGTCTGGCTAGGCTCGCCCGGTGAAAGGCAAGTCGGTTACGTGTTTCAAGAAGACAATTTAATTCCTTGGCTCACGATCCGCGAGACTCTCAAACTGTGCCGGCGTTCAGACAGATCAGTCACTCTAGGTTCAATCGAAGAGTCTTGGCTCGCGCTCAAGCCCGCGCAGCTCTCGGGTGGAATGCGCCAGAGAGTCAACCTAGCTCGGGGCTTCATGAACCACGATCAGGTCGTTCTGATGGACGAACCCTTTTCCGCACTTGATCCCGGCGAACGACGAGCTCTGCAGATTGATTTTTTAAAGCTCCAATCACAAGTCAAAAATAGCGTTATTTTCGTCACCCACGATTTGCCTGAAGCCTTACTTCTCTGCCACCGCCTCGTTTTTCTATCGAAGAAAACTGGTCGTATTGAGTGCTCGAGGGAAAATCCTTTTCAGGGCAATTTTGGCGGCATTTTAGGCAACGCAGAAGTCCTCAGCGATCCTTCTTACCAGTCGCTGCTCAAAACTTTCGCGCAGCTTTTTGAATCGCCGGTGCCGAAACAGTGAATCGCGGCCGGCAGCTGAGCATCGGTATTTTTTCGGTCGGCGTGATCGTCCTTCTTGCAGAGTTGGCTAGTCGCTTCGCTTGGTGGAATTCAGAGGTGCTTCCGCCTATCAGCCGGATTATCTTGCGCGCAGGCTCACTTTGCGTTGATTCCGATTTTCAGCAAGGCGCCATCCTTCCGAGTCTCCTTCGGCTCATGGCTGCTTGTTGTATCGCTTGTCCTTTTGCATTACTTGTAGCTTTTATGACGTCTTCATCTGAGGTCGTTCGCGCGGCCATCTCTCCTTTTATTGAATTCAGTTATCCGGTGCCAAAAGCCGCGCTTTTTCCGCTCGCGCTCGTCTTTTTCGGAATTGGAGATTTTGCTAAAGTTATCCTGATCGCCGTCGGTATTTTTTTTCCGCTGTATTTCAGCATCGCAAGCGGACTGCAGCAGCTGCGAAGCTCGGCGCAATTTGATGTGGTCAAAGTCTATCGAATTCGAGGCTGGCCACTCTTTCGAGATTTTTATTGGCGTGGTTTATTACCCGATGCCTTAGTCGGCTTAAGACTGGCTCTGGGGTACGGGTTCACCCTTGTGGTCGTGAGTGAAATGACTGCGAGCCGAGACGGCATCGGCAACTTCATTTGGCGCGCTTGGGACAATTCGAACCTCCTAGATGTGCACGCAGGAGTCTTTTTGCTCTGCCTTTTTAGCTGGTTTGCAAACTGGATCGTTCAGAGGGTCCGCTGAAGCCGCGGATGGCATTGCGCATCAAGCTCTTTCCAAGGTTTGAGTTCAATGCTTAACTGATACGAGGAGCATAAATTATGGCACACATTCAGTTGAGAAAAGAGACTCCCGCCTCGAATGATGAAAAAGTCATTCGCGAATTCGGAGCTCTTTATCTTCCACCCGGCGCTCGAGAAGTCATCTTTGCTGCTGAAGACGACCCCTATTACTATGAGGTTTACGCTGGCACGCACAGCATCGCGATTCAACGTGGAGACTGCGCATTTTCAATCAGTCACGATCGGAAGAGCGCCTTGCTCACTCGCGGTCCTTTTCAACTCGAGAGTCCCAGTTTTGCGACGTTGGTGCGCGGCTTTTCTCCGGAAAATCGAACGAGCACCATCACGAACCGCACGGTTCTTCCTTACGTCAACGGTTGTTCGACGAAACAAATTTTTCCACCCGACCGTCCTGGCGATCCGACTTTTCAAATGTTGAATATTCCACCCTACTCTTCGGAACAAGCGCACCACATCCATTCGACGGTTCGTTGTGTCTACATTCTTTCAGGCGAAGGTCGAAGCGTGGTCGGAATGGATAAAAAGACCGTCTCTTCGCCCCTAACTCCCGGAACTATCTGCGTCTTGCAGAGAATGTGCCCGCATCACTTTGAAACTTCAGATTCTAATCTTGTCGCTCTGCCCGTGCATGTTTGGAGTTCTACTCCAGGCGTGGAAAATCAACATCCGATGTTTAATGGAACTTTTCGACTGACGTGAATTTCTAAATGAGCCTAGACTCACCGTTTTTTCTCTGCCTTTTCGTCTTGTTCTTTATTTTTTGGAATTCGTTCGTTTCTAAAAAATGGTTTTGGCTTTTAATTCCTAGCCTAGGTTTTCTCTTTGTCAAAGAAAAATGGGCCTTGGTCGATTTGCTCGTCTTATCGAACATCACCTTTTACTGCGGCCTTCGTTGGCCTCAAGCTTTGCCCCGACAAAAAACCTTACTTACGTGCTTGCCGATTTTACTCACAGTCGTAAATCTGGGCCTCTGCAAGACTCTCCCAGGATGGCCGTTGTTTGGCGTTTCGTTTTTTAGTTTCCAGCTCATCAGTTACACCATCGACATTTCTCGAGGAGCACTCGCGCCCGAGAAAAACTTGTTGGTATTTTTGACCTCGAGTTCGTGCTTTCTCTATCTTTCTTCTGGTCCAGTAGTGCGCGCGATCAAGATGCTGCCGCAGATGCGCCAGCAAAATGAGTTTCACTTGGTCACCGGTCAAATCGCAATGTTTCGAATTTGCCTTGGACTTGCAAAAAAATCTTTTGGTGATCTGCTCGGAATTGATGTCGATTCGTACTATCTCTACCATTCAGTTTCTTCAGGATTTTGGCCGGCATGGACTGCGACCCTAGCGTTAACGGCCCAGTATTATGTCGATTTCTCGGGCTACACGGACATCGCGATCGGCCTCGGCCAGCTCTTGGGAATCCAGCTGCCTGAAAATTTCAACCTGCCTTTTCTTGCAACGTCCCCGGCCGATCATTGGCGACGCTGGCATATGTCGCTCTGCGAATGGTTTCGGGATTTCGTTTTTTTTCCGCTTTGCCTCTGGCTCGGGCGCGTTCCTTTTCTTCCGTCAAAATTGAGGCGAGCCGTCTCTTGGCGCGTAGTCTTGGCTCTGGCGATCACCGTGACCTTGATTGGCCTCTGGCATGCCGCCACTTTAAATTATCTGCTTTGGGCTTGGTACAATGGATTTCTTATCCTTATGAGCGTGCTCATTGGCCGTCGATTTTCCTCGAAAAATAATCGTGCCAAATTTAATTTTCCAGGTCTCAAATGGATTCTAATTCTCGTCACATTTTATCTCATGGCTATCGGACGACTGCTGACTCTCCCAAAAAGCCTGAGCGAGATTGCGACAACAATTTACGAACTTCACCTCATTTCGGATGCAAAAAATTACTCGATCTACGGAATTGGAGTTCTAGGAAGTATTCTTTGTGCAATCATCGTCCCTCACGTTTTTGATTACTGGTATTTGCGGTTTTTCCAAAACCCTGAGTCGGCACGGCCTCGGCTGCGTTTCACTGTTCTTTTTGCCCTATCCCTTTTTCTGTTGCTCTTCGCGTTGCTATTCGGAAGCCAGGGACGACCATTTCTTTACGAACGCATCTAGCAATTAGTTCCAAGAAGTTATCGCGATGACCTAAAGATGCACAAATAGCTATTTCGGTTCTCGGGGCTTTGGCTTACGATGAAATGGTGAAGTCTCGCTTAACTTCGTGGAAATTCATACTGCTCCTCATCTTGCTCGTGATGTTAACTCTCGGCAGCGCTCGTCTCCTCTTTACTTCGCTCGACGACAGTTATCGAGGGAGTACTCGCTGGGTAAGAAAAAGATTGCAGCTTGCTTTAGACCAGCTTGACCACCTTCCCGCAAAGAACGACAAGCTCATTATGGTCATCGGCGCGTCGGATGTAGAAACCGGTTTTGACCCCGAATCCTTTGACACCGAGATGGCACAGATCGGAATCAAGTCGACCTCTTACAACCTTGGTTTTCGCAACTTTGACCCTGAGCTGCTTCACCTCATGAGCCGACGACTACGTGAGGCTTTGAGCAGACAAAATCAAATCGCCGACATTATTTTCGTTAAGTTCACTCCATTGCGCGCAACCCTTGCTTACAGCAAGAGTCTTGCCAATCGCATCTTCACGCACATTGATGATTGCGAAACCGCGATCTACTCCCCTGCGATGATGTACGAGGATGCGCAGCTTAATCCCAGCAAGATATTGCAGGTCTGGGCGAGCAAAGATCTCTTTGCCGGCATCTCACCGCCTTCCGCTCAGGCTAGTCTTCTAGGACTTTATTACAAAAGTGTTCCGTGGGGCGTGGGCCTCGACCAGGCACTCGTAACTCTCACCACAACCTGGGACGAACTTTGGAAAAATCCGGATCTCAATCCAGAGATTGCTTGGGATCAAGCTTCGCGGGGCTCATTTTTCTTCGGCTATCCAAATAACAAAGACTACGCGCATAGTCTCATTTCAAAAATCAGCTCACTGGAAATTCAGAAGGCCATGCTCGATCGATTCGCCAGCTCCAGCGACGCGTACTATCTTCACTTTGATCCTCGTCTACTCGTTGAGTTCTCCATGGCACTTAAGGAGTTGTCGAGCGTGGCAAAAAAAGTTGTGATTCTGGACTGGCCCGACTCAGAAAAAATAGGACGTCCGCGTGAAGCGATGCTTCGAAGAGCGAAGGCGGTCAATGAGATCCATCAAACTAGCGGCGATCCCGTCATCGACTTGGGCCAATTTCAACAGCTAAATTCAAGCGACTTCTTTGACCTCTTTCACCTCAACCTCGAAGGCCGCGAAAAACTCTCTCGGTTGTTGGCCAGGTCGATTGCAAATGAACATCTGCTTGACTCCAGCTTGGTGAGCCGTGAGTGAATTTCGGCCCGACCCGGCTTTGTGGGAGCGTCCGAAAGGGATCAGACTTGAAAAACTCAAATCGACGTTGAGTTTGTCTTACCGGAGCGCCATCGAAAATTATCCTGAGCTAGAATTCGTTGTTTGCCTCGGTAATAAAGGGCAAATTCGCAGAGCGACTTACCGGGAATTTGACCTTGACGTCAGAATTGCAGCAAAACAAATCACCGAGCGGAGCCGCCCTCAAGATGTGGTCGTAATTCTTGGCCGAAACCGCTACGAGACTGTCGTCTACAGCATCGCGGCCTTGATGACGGGTCGAACTCTTGCGCCGATGAATCCCGACGATGGCCCGGAGCGAATTTCTGAGAAGTGCGCGCTTCTTTTATCCAGCTATTCGGTTTGGCACGATGCTGAATTCCGCAGTTGGGTATGGCCCGAGAATGACTTGCCAGCCGGCGAGCCGGCCTCAGCGCTGACGGGCGTAAACGAGTTCAATCTCACTTTATCAACAGCACCAGCAGTGCTTGAGCTTTCAGAATTTGCACCGGGGCAACCCTGCGTCTTGATTTTCACGAGCGGCTCGACTGGATACTCAAAAGTTGTCGAGCAGACCGAGATCGGACTTCTGACCAATATTGACGACCTGATTGAACGTCACGATCTGAAACCGGGCGAAGTCGTGGCCACGCCGCTACCCATCTTCCACGTCAATGCCCTAGAGTTTGCTCTTTGTTGCACTCTGCTGAGTGGGGCCAAACTTGTTCTCTTCGAGCGCGCCGTACTGCCCGTCATGCTGCGAGGCCTACAGGCTGAAAAATGCACCATCTTGAGTGTCGTGCCCACGATTCTCAGGATTTTTATCGAAAGGAGCGCGGACTGGCGGCAGCTGAACCTGCTCAGCCTGCGCTACATCGTGACGGCTGCCGCACCATTGAGTGTTGATCTCGTGCAGGCGACATTGAACCAACTCAAGGTCCGCATTGTTCAGGGTTATGGTCTATCCGAAGCAATAAACTTTTCATGTTTATTGCCAACTCGCCTGAGCGAAGACGAATATCGTCACTGGATGACGGGTTTTGCGTGGCCTTCGATCGGCACGAGCCTGCGGAGTTCAAAAGTTTCGGTTCTTGATTCGGATGGCCAAGAACTCTCTGAGGGTGAGGTGGGAGAAATCGTCATTCGCGGACCAACCGTGATGCAAAGATACCGCGGCGACGCTGAGGGCACGATTTTTCGACATTCTTACCTGCACACAGGAGATCTCGGACTCTTTCACTGTGACCCTTACGGAACTCGCTACTTCTTTATCTCTGGACGCAGCAAAGATACCGTCAAGCGCAACGGCCTCACGATTTCATTGCGAGAGATCGACGATCTTGCACAAAAATTGGCGCTGAAAGAACTTGGTATTAGCGACGTGATCGCTGTTACTTTTCCAAATAAGTGGAGCGGTGAAGAGATTGCCCTCGTCCTTAAGCGCGAAGCAGCCTGGAACACGGAGAACGATAATTCTTTGAAGGATATTCTCGCCCGAGGATTTTCGCCAAATCTAAGACCAAAATTCATACTTTTCTCAAGTCGCGAATTGCGCACGCCAAGTGGTAAGCCTTGCCGATGGCATTTCACCAAACAATTCGAAGAATTTCTCGAGGTCAATTTAGGTCACGAGATTCGGTTTTTGAGCGACGAATAGAGGACGATTAATTGGCGGTTAGTTGTAGGTCGAGAGACATGACTCGAGGTCAGGGTAGAGCTTCTCGTCCAAACCAAGGCGATTTTCTTGATAACGGCCTGCAGATTCGTTAGGAACTTGTAAACAGCACCATCCTTGATCAATCTTGACGCGATAGCCGTGCCGAAGATTTTTCGGCATGAGTGCGCATCTTTCGGCAAATCCGATTTTCAGATAATTGTGACCTTTGAGTTCATACCCAGAAAAAATCGAAAATCCGTACGGAACCGGCAAAAAGTTGACAAAGAACAGTACTGGTAAGGCGAGCAGGGCCACGCCGATGGCGGCGACTCTTCGACTGAGACCCCGATTGAGAATCGGCTCGAGCGCCTGCGGGTTTTCACGCGCTTTTGAGCGAAGCCAGAAAAGCATCGCAAGCGCCTGGATGATAAAGACCGGCGTATAAATCAACTCATGCTGCTTTTCGACTCCAAAAGTGAGAAACGGCGGCAGCAGAAACAACCAATCGACCCAACTCTTCCACGCCCAGCGGGCCGTAAAAATCATCGCAAAAAATACTGCAAAGATTTGCAAAGCCGTTACTCGACCCGCAAATGTTCCTAAAATGAAACAGATAAAGCCGGCGGTGAAAAACAAAGCGCGGCGGGGTGATAGAATCCATAGAATTCCGAGCGAAATTTCGCCCCCAGCGATTGCAAGGCCGGTCCATGGGTTCGGCAAAGCCGTCAACGCGCGTCGCACGAACGACATCGCGGGATAAATCATTTCGCCGGCTCGCCACTCCTCTCCGCCGAGAAATGACCCATTAAGTTTCGAGAGCCCTGAGAAGAAGAAAAGCAGTGCGAGAAATAAAATCGCACACCGGCGGCGATCGTCTGATTTCAAGCCGGCTGCGAGCAAAACAAAAGCTATGAGCGGCTCGAGCTGAGCGAGCTCTGCATTGACGCCGTGAAAAAGAGCGAGGAAAAGCAGCCACGAGATGAGCACCATCAAGAGTGCCAAGCGACGAAACCAGATAAAGATCAACGGTGCAAGAAGGCGAGTGAGAAGGCTCACAAGCCAAAGAAAATAAGGATAGCCAATATTGAACGCCGGAAATTCGGGCGTCCAAGAGAGCCCGCCCATGGCGACTGACTCGACAGCCGTCACCATTGAGAAGAGAAGAAAGTAAAATTCCCAGGAGATAAAATTGGAGCGAACCTTAAATTTCACCTTAAGTCCTTTTACGCTCCTGAGCTACGTCTTACTGATTAGCCTTGAGGGCCTCTTGGATCGCTCCCTCGAGCTGTTCAGGCTTGGAAACAGGCGCGAATCGTCGAACTATCTGACCATCACGCCCAATCAAGAATTTCGTAAAGTTCCATTTGATCTTACGAGTTCCGAGCAAGCCAGGGGCCTGACTCTTGAGCTCCTCGTAAAGCGGATGCGCATCAGACCCATTGACATCGATTTTAGCCTCGACGGGAAACGACACTCCGTAGTTGAGCTGGCAGAACCCTTGAATCTCAGTATCGCTACCGGGTTCTTGGCCTCCGAATTGGTTACAAGGAAAACCGATGATCATGAAACCCTGACCTTTGTACTTTTCGTACAGCTTCTGCAGACCTTCATACTGCTGAGTGAACCCGCATTTACTCGCCACGTTGACAACGAGAATGACCTGGCCCTTGTAAGAAGAAAGCGTCGACTTAGTCCCCTTAGAAGTTCTAAAAGGAATTTCGTAAATCGACATAGCCTAACCTTTTCCATTCGAAGCTTTAAACAACTCTTTCATTCCGCCGAGCGAAGCCATGACGCCAGATGCCTCGTATGGCAAAAACACGGTCTTATCTGCATTGGCCGCGATCTGCCCTAATGCATCGAGATACTTTTGAGCGATAAGATACTGGGTAGGCTGACCGGCGCTGCCGATGGCTGCGGTGATCATCTGAATAGCCTGCGCCTCGGCACTCGCAACTTTGAGCTTAGCTTCGGCGAGGCCTTCTGCCGACAAGATCGCCGATTGCTTAGCACCTTCGGCACTGACGATCTTAGATTGCTTTTCACCTTCGGCGCGCAAAATTGCCGAAGACTTGTCGCCTTCAGCCGTAGTGACGACCGCCCGACGCGTTCGTTCAGCAGTCATTTGTTTTTCCATGGTTAACTTAATTTCAGATGGTGGATTAATGTTCTTTAACTCGACGCGAAGTACTTTGATTCCCCAAGGTGCGGTCGAGACATCAAGCGCTGCACGAATCTGGGTGTTGATATTATCTCGCGATGACAATGTGTGATCGAGATCGAGCGAGCCGATGACGTTTCGGAGCGCACTTAACGTGAGCTGTTCAATGCCCCACTTCAGATTCTGCACTTCGTACACCGCGCGAACCGGGTCCATGATCACGTAATAGATGACTGCATCGACTTCCATGGTAACGTTGTCGCGCGAGATCACGGACTGCGGTTCGATCGGCGTGATCTGCTCTCTGAGATCCAGAGTAGCACGGATCGAATCGAAAAATGGTATGATGATATTGAGTCCGGGCTCTGCCGCTTTGTGGAAACGTCCTAGGCGCTCAATAATCATCGCCTGTTTCTGTGGCACGATTTTGATGGTTTTAAAAACTACGACCAGCGCGAACACGATGATCAAAAGCGAAATGACCGCGAAAAATGATTCCATCTTCAATTTTCCCTTATGTTTTCTTGATTCTCTTCTTTGACAATTAAAAAAATGCCGTCGGATTTGTGCACGGTAACTCGTTGTCCTATGGCGATCGGACGATCACTTTTGGCAGCCCAGTCTTGACCATCAACGGTCACACGTCCCATATTGCGGGCGACGTCGATCGCCTCGGTCACTTCGGCGTGCGCACCTATCAGCGAGTCCGTTCGCGAACCTACCTTACTCACACCTTGTGTGTTTTTGACGAGGAAAGTCCGCAGCAGCCGAGTGCGCAAAAGCGCCATCGAAATCACCGTAGTCGCAGCGAAGATGATAGCTTGAATTTGCCAGCCGAATTGCATCGAGGCCAAGGCCGCGACCATGGCACCGATGCTCGCAAAACTAAATGAAAATGATGGGACGATCATTTCAAAGATCGCCGCGATCACAGCCGCGATGATCCATACTGCCCATGCATGATCAAAGAATTCCATTGCGACATCTCCTAGCCGTCAACCACCGTCTTTGACGGATAGAATTGGACGGATAGAATATGATGTCAATGACGACTTAAGGTTGCCAGCAATTCCCGCCGAAAATAGTTTTCCCAATTGTTTGAGGATGTTTGGCCTGAAGGGCAAAGAAACCCAGCGGCACCAACTCGGTTAGCACCAAGG
>JAYTRM010000250.1:0-6786 GCA_043746165.1 Bdellovibrionales bacterium
AATAAGTCGGTAAATTGAAAAAGCGTTTGTTGGCATCACCATTTTCGTGGTTCTTGAGGATCTTTGCAATGTTTTGAAATTCGCCTGAACCGATGAACAAATCGGCTTCTGGCAGGCCATCAACAAGATCGTCCTTGTAGCGCTGGGTCAGGCAACCGGCGACGACGAGTTTTTTGAGCTCGCCCGTTTTCTTGAGCTCAGACATCTCCATGATCTTGGCGATCGATTCTTTTTTCGCATCGTCAATGAATCCACAAGTGTTGACGACGACCGTGTCGGCCTCTTCGGAGTTATCCGTTACGACGTAGCCCTCTTTGAGGAGCTGCCCGAGCATGATTTCGCTGTCGACCAAGTTCTTAGGACAGCCTAGGCTGACGAAGTGAACTTTCTTGGCCAAAGGAGCCTCTGCATGAGGTTTCACTTTTGGTTGTTGCTTTACGACCTGGGTTTCAGTCTGAACGACGCTCATTTTATATATTCCACCATAAAGGTATGGATTTAAGATCTCATGTTTGTAAATTGCAGGGGCAAACCAAAAGTTTGCTGCTTGCAGTGACTAATAGTTTCTTGCAAATCGTCGATGTTTTTTGAGGTGACACGAATCTGTTCATCCATGATTTGTGCTTGGACTTTGGCCTTTGACTCTTTGATCGACTTGACGATTTCTTTGGCTTTTTCTTTATCGATGCCCTGAATGAGTTTGCCAACCTGCTTCAGCATCATTCCGCCGATCGCTTCTGGCTTTTCGAATTTCAGGGAGGAGATTTCAACGCCCCGTTTATGAAGCTTACCTTGGAGAATATCGCGGATGGCGTTGATTTTCATTTCGTCGTTGGCCTTAAGCGTGACAACTTCTTTTTCGCAAATTATCTCACAAGAGCCTCCGCGCAAATCATAGCGATTGACGAGCTCTTTTTTTGCTTGGTTAACCGCATTGTCGACTTCTTGCATATTTATTTCTGAAACGATGTCAAACGATGCCATCTTGCTCTCCCTTCAAAGTTTCATCAAATCCGCATCTGCTGGCGGATCGTAAGTAAAAAGATCGTTAGCGATAGCTGTCGCCTTCGCGTTGGTAAAATCCATTCGAGTTTCGTTGTCTCGATCGTCCCAGTAGATCAGTGACTCGAGATTTTTTCCGTTAAATGAAAGTGTTAGCTCCGCACGGCGGAACGCTGTTTGCGCCTCTTTAGGCGAGAGGAAGAATACCACTTGGCCATTTTTGTCTTTGCGCGCGCCTGTCGCCATGAAAAATTTGAGAAACCCACCTTGACTGAGGAGAGTAATGAAACTCTGCGACCGGCTCTTCGAGTTTGTAGTCTCACCCGTGATCACTTGAATTTTAGCATCCTTGAATTCGGCGGGCGGATAAGTGATGGCCCACAAACGCTTTTTATTTACGATGAGAACCGATTTGTGTTCGCCATTGAGCTCCATCCGGAGCCGGCCAGCGGAAAGCCAGAGCGTTCCTTCTTCGGTTCGCGTCCTTTCGAGCAAAGTCTCCTTAGTGACGCGCTTAACGGACATTTTTGACGATTGTTTTTGATAGTTGGCATCGAGCTTTTTGAGCAAGGCGAGCTCGTCCTTACTCACGGCCGTGACGACCCCTGCTTTCGCTTTTCCTGTAGTGGACTCAACCGGAGCTTTGCTTGCCGCAGTGGGCGGGGTGTCGAGCGAAATCTCTGAAGCTTGCGCGACAATTATCTGATGTCGTGCCCCTGACGAGTACGCGTATGCCAAAGTTGGGCTTGACTGCTTCGACAAAACACTAGGAAAAATAAAGCCGAGTGCTGACGCAAAAATGACATCGGCAGGACACAGCAAAATAACCGCGCAAGTAAACAAGAATAGTCTCTTCGCACCGCTGATAGCGAAAAATCTGAGCTTGAAAAACCGTCGGTCGAATTGCGATAGAACCTTTACCAACATGAGCCCCATTTCTCGAACCGCTAACCGCCACCATGATCTGCAGCGCACCCTATCAAAAGCTCGATTTTACTGCAAGTTTTGGTCGACAGACCAGAGTCCAGACCTCGAAGCGCGCAGGGTCTCCTAATGCCATATAGGCAGCCATAGCGGTCGCGCCCGAGGTAATGACATCATCAACGAAGATCCACGACGAGTTGGTCGTTGTACAAATTTCATGGCGGTCACCGCTCAGCGATAGCCTACGCTCTGCTCGCTCTACGGCAGAAAGGTGTTTTTGCCCTCCTGGTCTCGGGGTTTGATCTTCCAGCGCTTCAATTCCTTCCGCACCAGAAATCTCAGCAAAGCAGTGTGCCAGAAGCCATGCGTGGTCTCTCTTACGGCTTCCAGCTGGGGGATGAAGGTAATGCGGCTTACGGCTTTCTTTGCCCCGTTCAAAAAGTAAAATCTGGACGAGCTCGCGACCACGACGCACCCCGCGCCCACCTTTGAACGCATGGAGAAAAGGTCGGATTAAGTGCTCATTTTCACGGGTCCATGTCCACAACGAATAAACGGGAAAGGGATAGCCCGGTTGAGAAAGTCTCGGGCCACGGTTTATGGAGCGAAAGAGTTGATGAGCACATCTCTCGCAAACGGTGTCGATTGGTGGCCAAATTGATCGGCAGACGGCGCAGGTGCGAAACCAACGCAAAATCTGCTCGGCCTTTTCGAGATTTGCAAGATTCTGATCGTGCATCGCCATCTCCCCGAAGTGCGCGGGAGCACTTTGCGGGCCCAGGTCACAAGCCACTAGACTTCACCTAGGTGTGAGCAGATCCGGAATTCGCCTATTCGTTGTGATACGGCAGATTTTTCCAGATGGTGAAAGCGCGATAGGTCTGCTCAAGAACGACGGCTTGCGCAAGGTGATGATTGAAAGTGAGTTTAGAAAGCGACCAAGTCCAATCGGCACGAATGCGGATTTCCTCGCCAAAGCCGAAGGCGCCGCCGATAACGATGACAACCCTGGGTTTTCCGCGCTCAAAAAATTTCACGAGTTTACCACTCAGTGCTTTTGAGCCGAGTTCTTCGCCTTGCTCGTCACAGACGATCACTAGGTCATCTTTTTTTATCAGCCTGAGCAGGCCCGCGGTTTCGTCTGCGAGCTTTTGATCGGCCGAAGAGCGGTCTTTCGAAGATGGACGGAGGCGAATGACCTCCGTCGGGCAAAAATAGCCAATTTTTTTCTGATACTGCTCTGTCAGCTCCTGAAGCCAAGACTCTTTAGCCCCGCCAACAAAAACAAAGACAAGCTTCACGGCGCGAGCGACCGATGGTGGGGGGTTTCCTCCTTAAGTCCGAGATCCCGGCCTTTTTTCCAAAGGTCTTCGAGGCGATACTCTTGGCGCAAGAAATCGTAAAAAACATGAATGATCAGCGAGCCGTAGTCGAGCACGACCCAGCGACCTTCGCCCTGACCTTCAATATTTTGCGGAAAAACGTTGAATTCGTCCTTCACCGCGCGACTGACGGCCTCAGCGAGCGAACTCGCGTGGCGCGTGCTTGTTCCCGAAGCGATCAGTGTGAATTCAGTCGGCGCTTCAATTTCGCGGACGTCAAAGCCGCGCACGTTGACGGCCTTCTTGCCAAACAACGCTTGCGCGCAGAAATTCGTGAAAACTTCGTAGTCACCAATGCGCGGGCCGAGTGGCGCGTAGAGACCTTGCTCGCGAATGTACTCCTCGACGGTGATGCTCACCTGTCGGTCGACATTGCGGCCAGTGCGGAGACGCTTGCGCACTTCGGTCGACGAAACGTCGACGTCCTGGAGCCGCAAAAATTCAATCGAGCGCCCCGAGTGAAGCGCGACAAACTGTCGATCAAAGACCGCAACCATACTTTTGAGCCCTGTCGGCATATCATCTTCGGTAAACGGCAGTTGATGATTCGGGCGAGTGACAACAACGAGGTTTGCGAGGTTTAAGATCTCGGTGAAGTCTTTCCACTGATCAAATTCTTCGAATTGATCAAGTCCGACGATAAGATAAAGATCTTGCGGCTGCACGGTCTTGGCATACGAGCGAATCGTGTCGATCGCATAACTGACTCCGCCCCGTTTGAGTTCTTGGTCATCAATCACGGCGAATGGATATTCAGAAAGTCCGCGCTCGAGCATTTCAACTCTTTGTTCGGGCGACGGGCCTTCAACTGGAGATTTCTTCGGATTGCGCGCCGCCGGCACCACGGCGATATGATCGAGATTCAAACGGCCGTGGACTGTCACCAGGCAGTTGATATGACCCATGTGGAGCGGATTGAAAGTTCCACCGAAAATACCAACCCGCGACCTGTCATTACCCGTCTCAACACTCATCTCATCACCGTCTTCTTAAATTTACTGACTTTGTTTTTTCTTTGCCGTATCAATCGCTTCGGCCACCGCGAAAATCAATTCGCGAATCCCTTGGCGAGTCGCCGCCGAAACCGCCATCGTTGCGACTTTTTCTCTCCGAAAGATTTCGGTCATTTCCAACTGGCGCTCACGCGACAAAACATCAATTTTGTTGAGAACGACGAACTGCGGTCGCGAGCTCAAGGGCTGGTAATCCGCCTCGTCACTTTTTGTTTTGTCGTACTCGGCGAGTTCGTGAAGAATGTCGCGATAATCCTGCAGCGCCTGTCGCCCTTCGTTTTCACTGGCGTCGACCATATGAATGAAGACGTTGGTGCGCTCGATATGCCGCAAAAACTGAGTGCCAAGACCAATACCTTTGTGTGCGCCCGGAACCAGCCCCGGAATATCGGCGACGACGAATGTTCGCGACTCATCCACTTTCACGACGCCGAGATTGGGCGCAAGTGTGGTGAACGGATAATCAGCAATTTTCGGTCGCGCCGCGGAAATGGATGAAATCAACGTCGATTTACCAGCATTGGGGTAACCGATCACGCCGACGTCGGCGATCAGCTTTAACTCCATTTGGATGGTGCGCGCTTCCCCCATCTCGCCAGGTTGAGCATGTTCAGGAGCTTGGTTAACGGCAGTGCGGAAAAAGTGGTTTCCTTTTCCGCCGCGTCCACCTTTCAAAAAGACAAAGTCGCCAGGATCACTGAGGTCGACGATCAGCTCGCCGGTCTCGCCATCTTTGAGGATAGTTCCGAGCGGAACCGGCAAGATCATTGTTTCACCCGACGGACCCGACATGTTGCTGCCGGCGCCCGGCTTGCCATCAGGTGCAAAATATTTGGTCTTAAAGCGATAGTCGAGCAGCGAATTGATCTGATGAGTCACGCGAAAAACGACATCGGCACCTCGTCCGCCATCACCACCGTCGGGTCCGCCCCGGGCTGCCTTCGATTCAGAGCGAAAACTCACGCAACCGGCGCCGCCTTTTCCAGATCGAACTGTGATCGTCACTTCGTCAACAAACTTCATTGGTCCTGTTTTCGTTCTTTAAGCCCAAAAAAAAACCGGCAAAAGATGCCGGCACTTTACCCGCGATATCCGCCCTCTTTGGCAGACACCTTTAGATTTTTCTGACAACTTTCACAGAATCGTAGCTTCTCAGTGGAGCTTTAGATTCAGCCGACTTTTTTGGTCGGAGGATAAACGCTGATTTTGAGGCGTTCTTTGTTCAGACGCTCGAACTTCACTTGCCCTTCAATCAGAGCATAGATCGTGAAATCACGACCGATACCAACGTTGTTGCCGACGTGGAATTTGGTGCCACGCTGACGCACGATGATTGTGCCCGCTTTCACGGTTTCTCCACCGAAGCGCTTTAAGCCTAAGCGTTTTCCGGCACTGTCGCGTCCGTTTCGTGTACTACCTGCGGCCTTCTTACTTGCCATTGTCTACCTCGCCTTAAGATGTCTTATTTACTTTTTTTAGCAGCGCTTTTGGTCGCTGTTTTCTTCGTTGCGCTCTTTGCTGCCGATTTCTTCGCGCCGCCAGCAGAAGCTTTTTTCACTGTTTTCTTCTTAGCTGCGGTTTTTTTCGGAGCGGCGACTTGTGCGTCGTCATTGCCAGCCTTAGCCCGCGCGCGTTTGCGCTCTTTATTTAATTTCGCGTTCGCTTCTTTGCGAGCCAGTATTTTCACTGGATCGATAATCATCGCGGTCTTCTCGGTTTCAGCTTTTTGGCCTTCCGGAGTCGTGATCGATTTAATGAAGAGCTCAGTGAAGAGCTGACGATGACCGGCCATACGACGGTAGCCTTGACGACGCTTCTTTTTGAAGACGATCACCTTGGCTGCCTTAGTTTGCCGAGTCACAACCGCTGTTACTTTTGCATTTTGAACGAGGGGTGCGCCGACATATGTCTTGTCGCCACCGACCATGAGCACTTCAGTGAGGTCAAAAGTGTCACCCAGGTTTTTTTCCATCTTTTCGACCCGAACTGTGTCGCCAGCTTCAACTTTATACTGCTTGCCGCCAGCGCGAATGATCGCGTACATCGATATCCTCCGAAATTGATCCAGTGAGAACGCAGATTACTGCCACGGCGCATGAGTGATTGTCAATGATTTCAGCATCTTAATTTGCTCGATTTCATAAAATTGGCCGGTCTGCCGTTTGTGTGCTCAATGTCTTCATGGAATTTCAGTTAAGTGAGCAATCTCGAGAGCTTATGTTTGGGCCCTTCCCTGGAAGTGCTGGCGGGAACCGTCCGCTCTTACCGAGCTCAAGAGGCGTATTCAGCTTTTTCAAGATGAGATCGTTGGCCTTGTGCAATCCGCGATTTCTCAGCTATGTCATGAAATGCAATGAGGTCTCCTAATAGGTGTACATTGTACACCTATTAGGATATACTGAGGGCATGTGCGCTGGGGCGCTAAGCCACAGCAAGCCAGTGTGAATACGACCAGAATGGAAGTA
>JAYTRM010000251.1:0-15231 GCA_043746165.1 Bdellovibrionales bacterium
CCTTGGTGCTAACCGAGTTGGTGCCGCTGGGTTTCTTTGCCCTTCAGGCCAAACATCCTCAAACAATTGGGAAAACTATTTTCGGCGGGAATTGCTGACTAGCCCCCAAACGCTTTGCTTTAAGCCATGCTTCGGGTTAAGCATCGCGATTCCATAGGAAAATTAATTGCGAAATTTCGCAAGTTTGATTATAATGAAATCGTGAAAACACGGCTTACGACTTATAAAATTGATCCTATTACAGTGAATGAAATCAGGATCAATGAAGTCGTGATTGACTCTCATTATGCCGAGAGACATCTCGACCACATGAATGACGAGTTGATTTTGACGCTAGTCGCGGAATTGGACGGGCGGCGAGAGCTGCCCGAGAGCAAGTCCGGGCAATATGCCTACTTTGCGACCTTAATTGAACTTGGTAATGGCAAACAGTACCGGTTGATTTGGCTTTTGGAAGATCATGCGATTTATATCGGTGTCGTAAATGCGTACCGAGACCGTCGAAGGAGATAGAAAAATGGGATTTCCAAGTGAAAAAGCGTTGAAATCGATGCGCTCAAAACTCGAAAAAGCGGAGCCCTCGCGACTTTTGCCGAAGAATGCGTCGAAGGCAGATCAAATCAAGTACAAGCTCTGCGAAAAGTTTGTCATTTATTTAACCGAGCATGAGATGTCGCAGGTGCAACTGGCCAAAAAGCTTAAGGTCGATCCTTCGCGAATCAATGAGATCGTAAAATATCGAATCGATCTTTATACTGTCGATAAGCTGATGGATTTGGCGGAGCGCCTTCGTCTTGATTTTCACGTCGAAGTTGCTTAATCGCTACCGCTTTGGGCTGGCTTATTTGACCGGAGCCCTGCGGAATTTAACTCAACCAAGACTGCCATATTCGGGAGTGCCAGAATCGCAACGCCAGCGCCGTCAGATCAATCTCTTGCTTGCGCCGCTGAATCTCGTACCATCTCGAAATTGTGAGCTCCTGGTGTTCGGCCACCTTAAGGCGGCCTCCACCATCTTTTTAAGTACCTACGCGAATCCCTCAAAACTGAAAAATTGCAGAGTCAGAATTGAGTACGCAAGTGACTCTAAACTTAGACCCAAGCTGCAAGGCATGTCTGAATGCTACCACTGTCAGTCTCGACAATTTGCAGACTTTTATTGAAGAGAGTTTAGAGAAGCTCGTCGACAGCTAGGCCGGGGAAAACTTTCTTTAGCCTAACAAGCATTTCAAGACCGGGGTTGCAGGTCTTTGACGATTCAAATTTTTGATAAGCAGAGACGTGGTTTATTCCTAGCAAAGTTGCCGTCTTTCGCTGTGTAAGGCCAAGTTTTAGCCGCTCTTGCCGAATTCTCATCGCCATAGCTACCCGGGGATCAACCTTCACGGCAAACAAATTCTGACCATTTGGTTTCTTCTTTGGGTTCGGGAAAATCACCGAAGAATTTTCCGGCTCGGAGAGATGTAGATTTAAGGCTTCGGCCGTATTTGCTTTAAGATTCTCGAGGGAATCTCCTTGGGTGTTGCAGCCCTCGATCTCAATACATTCGGCCCAATAGCCATTTTTTTCCTTGTGAACTCGAAAGTGATAAACCATCTCAATCCTCGTTAAGCCGTTTCAAAAGTTTCCGTTCAAGACCCTTGGGGAGATCGCGGTTCCCATGAATTGGAATCGTTTCTCGCTTATCACCTTTACCAACAGTAACGTGCGAACCTTTTTGCCTCAACTCGATCCATCCGTCCGCAAGATAGCGTCTCAGCATTTCCTTACCGCTGATCGGCATTGCACAATCCTCGATCTAGTCCAGAATACCACTTATAGGTGGTCATGGCAATTCGCGGTAATTTCTCGATAGAATTCAATATCTTATGCGTTCGCAAGTACCTCAATGTCACCCTCCTCTCGCGTCGTCGTTATAGAAGCGCTCTCAAGCAGCCGTGTACCGTGGCTCTCAAGAGCGTCCCTAACCGTGTCCTGTCCAAATCTGGCATAGATTTTCGTGGTGTCACTGGAAGCGTGATTCGGCACGCGACCTATAAAATGCAAACTCATGCCATTCTGGGCGAGCCAAGAGCCAACGGTCGCGTTTTTTCTCCTTGAATCGCTTCGCGCCCTTGGAGTGTATTTTACCTGCTTCAAGTCAGAAAATGAGTGCGCTCTAAAGCTACCTCTGCCCGTCTGGCGTGCTCGGCTTTGAATTCACTGAGACCGGCGATTTGAAACTGAAGCGTACCCCACCCTTTGTTTCCTATCTTTTTCGAATTCCATCGATTTTTTCTCCGCTGAAATCGAACCTTGTGAACAACGGTATAAAGCTGACAGGTGCAACGTACGATTTCAACAGGGCACCTTCGAATTTTCGACAGTCTTAGATCACAAGGTCAAAAGTCATTGAAGTTCAGTTGGTTATGACAAAGCGCCTGGTTGAATTCGCTTGCTGAAAGCTGGTCCTTTCCTGCGTCGCCAAAACCATTAGAAGCACAATCGCCCGGCATGGATTTGGCTAGGTTAGCTGGTGGAATGTGACAGAGCTTGGTGGCCTCGTTTCAAATTGATTGAGTGCAGAGCTCAATCGCACCGGCGGCTCAAGGGCTGCAATTTGTCACGTCCTGTCGAAAACTTTGGCGGCCAATGAGGGTACTCATGCGAATCAATTTCTACAAACTGACCACGAACGCCGCCATGATCGGCGTGGTTACAATTGCGAGCCTAAAGGCATACGCAACTGAACCCACTTGCCGTGATCTGTTTGCAGGCCCTCGTTTAAGTCAGCTTAGGCTCGAAGAAACTATTAAAAATTCGCTGGCGGCCGAGCTCGAGAAGCACGAAACGCCACCCGGTCGAATTGCCCTGTGGATGATCAAAAAGTCGATTCAGAAAAAAATGGCCGAAGAATGCGCAGACGGCTGCACGGAACAAGATGGGGCCCGAATCGTTGAGACTTCTATTATTAATTCATTGGAAAAAGTTGATGAGCTCAAGCTTCAGGCTAAACAAATTCGGGGTTATGCAATTTTGGCTGGAGTTTCAATCGGAATTGCAGTGACCGGTCATTTCGCAAAAGGCAGCGTGCCGGTGAACGAACAGTGGCTCAACGACTTCATCACCGTGGCTACGCCCGTCGTGCTCTATAAACTGGGCGCGCCTCTCTGGGATCACATGGGATCTATCTTTTATCGCGGTGCTTTTCGAGTGAGAGATGGTAAAAGTTTTCTGCGCGATGGCTCAGAGATGGGTCACTACCGAGAGCGCAATTTTATTCTGAAAGAAAAAATGACTCAGCAAGAGCAGGAAGAAACCAGCCGGATATTCTCTCTGCTCAATATGATCGATTCGACCTTCAATTCGGCACTTGAAGGAATTCTCTCTTCGGATCCGTCAAAAGGCGGCATTCCCCGGGCGGCAGCGCGGCTCGCAACAGTCGCGATGAAAATTCGCAAATTCTATCCGGAAGTCAGTCCCGGTCCGGATGACGCTGATGTGGTTCGCACAATCAATATGATCTTTACCCAGTTTCTTCCCAAAAACGATACGAGACAGGCACTGTACGATGCAGTCATTGAGCAGCTTAAGAAGAATGATCCGGCATTCGCAGATACGCAAACCGCATCAGTTTATAAAAAAGCGGTTGCCGATTGGGTCGGCATCTCTCCGGCCCCCTAGCACGTTAGGTTTCTGTTAGGTTAGCTGCCACGAGACCTTCGTCCCTAGGCGTGCGGGTTACCAAAAGCTAAGATGAGGTATGATCAAATTCTTCACGATTGTGCTTGTGCTGTTGCTTTCAGCGACGCCTTTTCAAACTCTAGCTGCGCCCCGAGCCGCGAAGCAATGCACTGATTTATTTAAAGGTCCCTCTGAAAAGCCCCTGGCTCAGGCGCTCGAAGACATGGACCTCGATGAGCCAGAGGTTGAAGCTAAACTCCTGGTTCCCGATTCTGTGAACTTTAAATCTTTGAAAGATCTTGTCGGTAAAAAGCTGCAACTCTTAGACGCAGACGGAAACAGGATCGCCTATCAGGTCGAGTTTAACAAGGAACACATCTACGAGGACACTTACTTTGACGTCAAAAAAGGTGATGAACTGCTTCTCTTTGCGCAAAACGCGGTCTTACGACAACGCAAACGATACGACCGCAACGAGGGCGAAAAGAAATTCACCGCGCGATACGTAAACATTCAAGCAAAAGACGGCACTACGCGAAATCTAGGGCTTAACGAATCAATTTACGCCAGAAACGAAATTCGCGGGGATAAGACGGACGATTTCGAAGAGTTTCAAGATAAGATCGAAAAACGCATGAGCGATAAAAAAAAATCCAAAGATCGCGCGATCAGATTTGCAAGAGAACTTGTCGCTAGCAAAAAACCATTTCAACCCGTGCTCTCTGTCTACCAAGAACGGTATTTTATGAAAATTTCACCGGTTGGTAAGAAAAACGACGGCGCGCCATCTTTTTATCTCTCACTCGACAAGGTTAACTACAAAGCACTCATCGGTGAGAAAAATAAAGCTTCAGAACGCCTTGTGGAAATCGAAGTGATCGACGATCTCAGTCAGACGTCGGCAAAAGAAGCTGCGAAAAAACTCTACCTTCTCGATGTGCTCACGACGCAGATTCAGGATAAATATAGGTTAATTGCTTCTCCTGACGATAAGTACGCAAGCGGTGTTCGCAAGACGATCTTAAAAAGCAATTAACTCACAGTCGCAGTGTGACATTGGCGACCACGCGGTCATCTGAGTTGCGAAGATCCGGTGTAAACCCGACTGAACTCGTAGTCTTGAGCCCATTTGACGACGTGATACCTCCCCCGCCGCTGAAATACGGAAAACTGGCGTCCCGGTGCATGTACTCCAAGCGGTATACCAACCAAGGACTCGGCGTAAAATCGAGTGTCGCGGTCCACCCAGCGCCTACGAACGCTCCCGGCGGATAATTGATCGGTGCGGGTGTCGCTCCGTCAGAAGAGCGCGGTGGCTGAATCAGGAGGGCTTGAGTTTTATCGTAGTAATAATCATAGCGAAACGCTGAGGCCCACTGGCTCGAGTACACAACCCGGTTTGAAATCGAGGTCCCGTACATAGGGCCGTTTGCGCCGCCCAGATCATTGCTGCTTCGAGATTCGTAGCCCCAATCGAGTACCACAGCGAGCGCAGAACTTTTGATCCAGCCCTGGCCGTCTTTATAGTAATGCCACTGAAAATTATTGTCGGTGAAAAACCGGCTGGATCCTGGATCGGAAGTGTCTTCGCTGCCATCGTAGGCGCAGTTAGAAAAGCTCCAGTCTGCGTTGGGGCGCCAATTGAAAAGGTAACCGAGCCCGAACGCATCATTGGTCTTGCCATAAGTTTGCCAGCCATTCACAACCCAAATTTCAAGTTTGGTCCTCTGAGTAAAGTAAATCTCTGTTCGACTCCCCGAGAAATAAAACGGCGTAAAGTCTGAAACGAAGGGTTTGAGGTAGTTCCAATTTTCCTGCGAAAATGAGCTTTCGAGTCCAACGTAGGAAGGAAAAAGTCCAACCTCAAAATTCACGCCGTCGAGCGCGTGCAAGTGCCAGCCGGCAGCTGCTTCCTGAAGGCCAATCATCGAGCGCTGCTGAAGATAATACCCGCGTGAAGTGGATGAGTCTTGCCCGTTCACGGTTTCGGTAAAATTCCCGTACTGAATGTAAATGCGCCCGATCGGTCCGTCGAGTCCAGTCACTTCAACCCCGAGACTCGCAAGGTTGATGCCCACCTCGTTATGCCGAGGCGCCTCCATCGTCGGAAAGATCGTGTGGTCCTTCGGATTTGAAAATTGATACGCGTAGTAGGTGTCGATGTAGAGCTGGTAGGTCAGCGGACCAACGCCAAGTAAACTGTTTGGCTGGCGATTTGTTGCGTTCATCCACGAATAGTCGTCCAGACTGAATGGGGTATGCTCGATATCGTAAGGCACTGGTACCGAAGACGGCGGCGATTGTGCACGGGCTTGAAGCGTTAGGCAGAGAGATAAGGCAGATAAAAAAGAGATAAATTTCGGCATCTAGAAAGATTTTCCAGAATTTGGAAATATTCAAGGGCAAAATCAAAGCCAGCGCCTGCCCTCAGACAACTCTCAGCTAACTTAAATTGCAAAACGAATTAGAAAATGACCAAACATTTTTTATAGCGTGACTGGTGGCTAGGTCGAATGTTGACTGTTGATTGTCTACCTCGACATGATGCGATTGAGCTGAGTTTATCACGCCAGAGCGCAATCCGGCTAGTTTCCAATCGTCAGCTCCACAGAGCCTTTACGTAAAACTCCACTTGTGAGAGGGCGCGCCCGAATTCCACTGCGGTCTTTAAGAAATGCCTTCGCTCCCAAACAGACCGAAACCTCCATCCATTTGCACGGCTGCGCAATTTCGCCACCGACAAAGCTGATTCCACCAATAGAGAACTCCCGCCCTGCCAGTGATTGAACATCAAAGCCGCGCACACAGATATTTCGCCGGTAGCGGTCGGCCTTCAGATGTGGCAGATCAAAAGTTGCGATGAGTTCATCGTGAACTTCTTGCTGAAATAGAGTGACCTGAGCGCTCGAAAAAGGATCATGTTTGAAAAATCGATCACCGCGAAGACCGGTATCCTGAACGACATCGACCTCGTCCAGATCCAGGGCGGGGCAGCGCTCGGGCCCCTTGTCACTGACCGTAAAGAAATTGTGCTCGCTCGCGATGTAAATATGGGTGATCTCAATTGAATGAACTGAATGAACTGAATGAACTGAATGAACCACGACGCCTCCCAGGCAACTAACGGTACCCCACTTCTGCTCCTAAATTCAATTCACGTCGCTAAATCGGTCCACCAGCCGTGTCATTGCCCTCCTTGCGCACGGCGTTCGCACGACTTTTGTGAAAAGCTCTGCTAGTTCGATCGGCCGCACGAGTTTAGCCCGCTTCGTAGCCAAAAGTGTCGAGCATGTGCTCAACCAGCGCTGCGAGGGTTTGGCCAGTCTTCTTGGCGTCACCAGACTCACCGCAGCAGTCGAGATATTTAATCATGGGGAGCAGATCGATCTTTCTATTCCGATCAGTGAGCCACCGGTGAAAATAATCAATGGCGTCGATCCAATCGGACAATCCAAACGGTGAAGTATTGACGCTCTTAAAAAGCAAATCGCTGATTGGCTCTCCGCTCGGGTGTGCCTTTGCGTACTGATAAATGAGTCTTGTCATCAGCGTGAGTTTTGCAGGCTCCCGACATCCCAGCGCAATGTGTGTCAGAGTCTGGCTGTCGACATCGATAACTTTAAGGCTAACCCTCGCGTTTTCTAGCGCTTTTTGCCAATCCGCTTCGTCGTGACCCGTAGACCCATGTCTGCGCTTGGCAAGTGCGCCACTGTCAAAACTCATTGGCAAAACTCATTGGCAAAACTCATCTCGTCGCCGCCGGCTCGTAGTCGAGATTCGGCGAGAGCCACTTCTCGACCTCGGCGAGGGGGCGATCTTTACGGCGCGCATAGTCTTCGACTTGATCCTTGCCTATATTGCCAACTTGAAAATATGTCGCTTGCGGATGGGCAAAGTAAAGTCCCGACACTGAACTCGGTGGGTTCATCGCGAAGTTCTCGGTTAAACTCACGCCCGTGTTCTTCTCGGCATCGAGAAGTTTCCAGAGAAGCGCTTTTTCGGTGTGATCCGGGCAGGCGGGATATCCTGGTGCCGGCCTGATCCCGCGATACTTTTCGTTAATAAGTTCTTCGGGAGAAAGATTTTCGCTGAGACCAAATCCCCACTGCTCGCGCACTTTCTTATGCAGCAGCTCAGCCGCAGCTTCTGCGAAACGATCGCCTAGAGCTTTGGCCATGATTGAAGAATAGTCGTCATTTTTTTCTATAAACTTATGCGCGAAATTCTCCACTTCGTAACCCGAGGTAACAACGAAGCCTCCGATATAATCGGTGCGACCGCTGGATTTCGGAGCGATGTAATCGGAAAGGCATTGATAGCCTTTTTCGCTCTGCACTTTTTCTTTTTGCTGCCTGAGGAAATGAAACTCTGCAAAACTTTTTTTACTCTCTGAATAAAGTTCGACATCGTCGCCGACGCTGTTTGCCGGCCAAAAGCCGACCACGGCGCGAACGCGGAAATGTTTCAAAGCGCAAATTTCTTTCAGCATGATCTGTGCGTCGCTAAATAGCTCAGATGCCTGGCTCCCCCATTTCTCGTGGCTTAGGATTTTGGGATAGACGCCTTTAAGTTCCCAAGTCCAGAAAAACGGTGACCAGTCGATGTACTTGGCGACCTCCTCTAGGGGAATCTCGTCAAAGACTTGCACACCTAGCTTTCCTGGAGTGGCGATTTCCACTGTTGCCCAATCTGTCTTCGTTCCTCCCGCACGCGCGGCTTCGATTGAAGCCAGCTTTGCGCGATTGGTGAGTGACTCTTGATATTTCAGCCTCGCTTTGTCGTTCTCAGATTTGACTTCGGAGACATACTGAGTGCGGGTGGCGGGATTCAGAAGTCTGTTGCAAACCCCTACGACCAGAGATGCATCGCCTACGCGCGCAACCGCCTGGCTGTAGTGGGGAGCAATTTTTACAGCCGTGTGAATCCGGCTGGTCGTGGCTCCACCAATTAAAAGTGGAACCTTAAAACCCCGTCGCTCCATTTCTTTGGCATTGTAAATCATCTCGTCAAGTGACGGGGTGATTAACCCGCTCATGCCGATGATGTCGGCCTCGTGTTCCTTTGCCGCGTCGAGAATTTTCTCGCATGATGCCATGACGCCGAGATCGATGACTTCATAGCCGTTGCAGGCGAGTACCACACCGACGATATTTTTGCCGATATCGTGCACGTCGCCCTTGACGGTCGCGATCACAAACACGCCTTGTTTGCGTGCATTTCCGTTTTTTGCTTTTTCTTCCTCCATGAATGGATTCAGGTAAGCAACCGCTTTTTTCATGACCCGTGCGCTTTTTACGACCTGAGGTAAGAACATTTTGCCCGCGCCGAAAAGTTCGCCGACGACCTTCATACCATCCATGAGAGGGCCCTCGATCACATCGAGCGGCGCGCCGTATTTCAGCCGCGCTTCTTCGGTATCTTCATCGATGTGAGTGACGATGCCCTTAACGAGAGCGTGCGCGAGGCGGGCCTCGAGAGGTTCCCTTCGCCATGCATCTTCAGTCTTATCGTCTTTCTTTTGACCCTTGCCCTTGACCAGTTCGGCGTACTCAATAAGCCGTTCGGTGGCATCCGCGCGGCGATTGAGAAGTACATCTTCGACGCGCTCGAGAAGTTCTTTTTCGATGTCTTCGTACACCGCGAGCATCCCCGCGTTGACGATACCCATGTCGAGACCAGCCCGGATGGCGTGGTAGAGGAAGGCGCTGTGCATGGCTTCGCGAACGGCGTTGTTTCCGCGAAACGAAAAGGAAATATTGCTCACTCCGCCGCTCGTGAGAGCGCCCGGGCAAACCTGTTTAATTTCGCGTACGGCTTCGATGAAATCGACAGCGTAGTTATTGTGCTCGTCCATGCCCGTTGCAACGGTTAAGATATTGGGATCAAAAATGATATCCGCAGGATCAAACCCTGCCTTTTGCACAAGCAGATCGTAAGCGCGTTTACAAATCCGAACCTTATCAGTTTTTGTTGCCGCCTGCCCCTGCTCATCGAAAGCCATGACGACGACGGCTGCGCCATAACGTCTGGCGAGTTCGGCGTTTTTCAGAAACATCGCCTCGCCTTCTTTAAGGCTTATTGAGTTGACGATGCCTTTACCCTGAACGCATTTTAAGCCTGCTTCGATGACCGACCATTTCGAACTGTCAATCATGACCGGTACGCGGCAGATATCGGGTTCGCTGGCTATAAGGTTCAGAAACCGAGCCATGCAAGCTTCGCTGTCAAGAAGCCCCTCGTCGAAGTTGACGTCGATAACGTTAGCACCGTTTTCAACTTGCTGTCTTGCCACCACAAGGGCTTGATCGAAATTTCCTTGCTCGATAAGCTTGCGAAACTGGGGTGAACCGGTGACGTTGGTGCGCTCGCCGACCATCAAAAATGGTTTACCGGTTTCATTTTTAACAGTCAGCGGTTCAAGACCGCTCAGGCGCATGGCGCGGTCAGGTTGAGGAAGTTTTCGCGGCGAAGCGCCTTTGACCCGCTCGACAATCGCAGCAATGTGCGCAGGGGTCGTACCGCAACAGCCACCGACCAGATTGATGAAACCAGCCTCAGCAAACTCTTCGAGGAAACCGGCGGTGTCTTTGGGGGTTTCATCGTAGCCAGTTTCGCTCAGCGGATTGGGCAGTCCCGCGTTCGGATAGCAACTGACAAAACAATCGGCGATCTTTGCGAGCTCAGCGATATAGGGTCGCATCTCAATGGCGCCGAGGGCGCAGTTGATACCGACGCTGATTGGCCGAGCGTGACGAACCGAATTCCAGAAGGCTTCGACCGTTTGTCCCGAAAGCGTTCTTCCCGAAGCATCTGTGATGGTCACCGAAAGCATGACCGGCAAGCGCACAGATGATTCGTCATGAAACTTTTCAATGGCAAAGATCGCGGCTTTTAAATTCAAGGTGTCGAATGTCGTCTCAGGCAGCAGAAGATCGGCTCCGCCAGCCACAAGCCCGCGGATTTGCTCGAGGTAGGTTTCAACGAGCTGATCGAAGGTCACCGCACGATAGCCGGGGTCATTCACGTCGGGCGAAAGCGAGCAGGTTCGATTGGTTGGCCCGATGGCTCCCGCCACAAAACACTTGCGCCCAGGATTGGCCCGCATCGCCTCCGCGCAAGCTTGCCTGGCGATTTCTGCCGATTTACGATTGAGTTCAAACACGACATCTTCGAGACCATAGTCGGCTTGTGCGACTCGCGTGGCGCTGAAGGTATTGGTTTCGATGATATCTGAGCCGGCAGCCAAATATTGGCGGTGAATCTCACTGATGACGTCGGGGCGAGTCATGCTCAAGAGGTCGTTGTTGCCCTTGAGGTCTCTGCTGTGGTTCTTAAAAAGCTCGCCCCGAAAGTCCGCTTCCTCGAGTTTGTATCTTTGAATCATTGTGCCCATCGCGCCGTCGAGAAAAACGATCCGCGACTTCAAAAGCTCTGTCAAATCTCGCAATACGGGATTTTCAGGTTTTGCGAATCCACCGAGACATTTGGGGCAGAGGCAATCAACGTACGTTTGGCCAATGATTTCTAGTGGTGGCATCGAAGCACACCAGCATGGGCCGCTTTTTTCATCCATGCCACAAGAGAACCGGTCGCCACACCGTTCACAGGTCTTCATTGAGCCACCTCGGGTGCGAAGGAACGAAATTTATAAAAATGAGCCCCGAAATTAAATTCATTTTGCGGAAAAATGGCGTGGTCTCCTGTCGCAGTTTGGGCGCTGAGTATGCATTCAATCCGCTTTCGAAGCAAGCCGAGCTCGCCCTCAGATATGAGGAGATTTGCTTCATCTGCTGTGGACCCATTCCCCTATGACGCGACGAGCCCCCAGAAGACGGCCGGCGGTCCCTGCGGCAGCCTCCCAACTCGGCTTAGAGACTTTGGCAAACCAGCGGTACAAAAATTCTCCAAAGAGCTTGGAACACCACGCCCAGTTCTTTGTCCAGCTTCGCCATTAGCCTTGCCCATACTGCGTTTGAAGTAAGGTCGAGATTTTTTTTCACAAGATCCAGTTGCCGAGTTTTCCGTTTTCCTTCATCGTGAATGAAGAAACTTTTCGCCTGAAGGCAACATGCTCATTCTCGTGGCTTTGCGGCATCGAGCGCTGTCGCGGCTTTGGATTGGACAAGCTCTCTCTTCCATCGGAGACGAAATTTATCGGGTTGGCCTCACCTGGCTTGCCATTGGTCTCATCGGCCTAAATACCGGTTACCTGGCGGCCGGCCAGGCGGCAGCGCTGATGATCTTTAGTTTCGTCGGGGGAAAATGGGCTGATCATTGGCATCCGCTGCGGGCGATGATCAGAATCGATTTGCTCCGCATGTTGATTGTTCTGATCCCCGTGGTGGCTTCATATTTTACCCAGGTGAATTTGCCACTGCTCTTTGTCGTAGCGCTGGCGATTTCAGGGTTGTCGGCTTTCTTTGATCCCGCGCTACATAGTTGCTTACCGCGCATTTCTTCCGATAGAAAGACTCTCAAAGCAGCAAATGGTCTGATGAGCACGACGATACGAATGGCGAGACTCGCGGGACCCGCGATTGTCGGACTGTTTTCGGGCCTGATTCCGATGATTCATTTCTTTACTTTAGACGCGATCAGCTTTGGCATATCGGCTTATTGTGTCCACTCCCTCACTCGCGGCAAAAAGGCACACGCACTCGCACCTGCTCCCGATCGCCCAAACTCTCAGAGCACGCTCTGTGAGGCCATCGTCTCGGGTTTCAAGGCGACACGCACCGTCCAGGGCTTTTCTTTTGTTATGTGGACTAAAGCCATTACGGGCGGCACCTGGAATCTCGCTGTGACGATGGGCTTTGCGCTGCTTGTCCATCAGTTGACTGGGGGAAACGCCCAGTCGTTTGGAATCGCGATTGCCTCTTATGGACTCGGTAACTTCTGTGGCGCGCTGACTTTTGCTAATTTCAGAAGAGAAAATTCCTACGCCTTAATTAACCGTGGGCATTTTATTTTAGGCTTGGGATTTGTTGCCATCGGCCTATCAACATCAATTTTCTGGCTTTTAATTTTCGCCCCCCTCACGGGATTTTTTGGTCCGCTCGGTGATCTTGCCTTTGCCGATCTTGTGCAACGTGAATACGACGTGACCAACATCGTTCGTATCTATCGTCTCCGCACGGCGCTCGAAACGGCTTCAACTCTCATTCTGATGCTGGTCTCACCCTGGCTATTTCAATTGCTCGGAGTAGGAACGACCATCTCGTGCTGCGGTCTCATCTGGATGGCCTGCGGAATCGCCGGAACCTGGCTTCAGCCCAACTCAGTATCCCTCAATTACAAACTCGATTAATTAAGTTTTTTAAACATTTTGAGTAGGTGCTTTGGCCGCGAGATTGCAGTCTTAAGTCCTGGGTCAGGAAACCGCGATTTTAACTTGCAAAGCAAAAGGAGTTTCAAAATGGGTTACGATTCACCGGCATTGATCCCAAACTCGCAGGTAAGGGTATCACTCCGACCAGCTTCAAGTTTTCTGAACGCGAAACTTCTGATTTGCAGGGGAAACTTTTTAGTGAATTTGGAATTCTTGCGATCAATAACACCGACGAGCATTCACCACTCGTTTTAAGGGAATTACTCTAATTCTCTCTCTGATCAAACCGAGCGTGATCGAACTGGACCTCGGCAAATTTTTGATCTAATATGTTCTTTTTCCGCGAAAGGAATTCTAAATGAGATGGCTCTCAGGATTATTAACTATGGTTTTATTTTCTTGTTCGGTAGTTTTCGCTCATCCCGAAGGTCACGCGGGCATGGTGCATCTGAAATTTAACAACGGTAAAATTCACGCTCACTGCAAATGGCAAAAAGGGCCAGCCGTTGGTCACGATTCAGTTTTACAAATTGAGTGGAAAAACGGAACGAACCACAATCCGGTTGATCCTGTTGGTACCGTTACTGTCGGGCTCAATCCGGCCACGAGCCCTTCCGTGCAGATTAAGCCCGTTCTTGATGAACAGGGCCAGCCGGTGGTGGGCTCTTTCATCGCTGGCCCGATCGAATTTCCTAAAGAAGGTGAATGGAAATTGAACGTGACGCTTAAAGGTCCAAACGACACGCCAGAAACCGAGACAATGGACGTGAAAGTTCCCGGCTCAAAAAATGGGGGAAAATAAACAACGAACATTATCCCGAGCCGTCACTGAAGCGGAATACAGCCCGCATAGGGCGAATAGCCTAGCTTCGGATCGACAACATTATCTTTCTCAGTGATCATCGTAGGTTGCGCTCCTGGGTTACGCACCATCGAACCTCCGGGTGCCTCAAAGATCGGAGCGCCGTAGGAGTTTTCGATCAGATCATTAAATTGCATTTCTGAGTCGTAGGCGTTCCAATCTGTGCAAATCACAGCATCCGCGGCCTTCAGTGAAGCTGCATAAGAACTCATCGGGTTACGCAGGTTGTAGAGCTTCGACCAGGTTGATGTCATATCTGTTGGGTCGCCGTTGTTATTGAGAGTTTCGCTGAGGTGGGTGCCCTGCTCGTAGGGATCGAGATGAGCCCAGTCAGGTTTGCTGAAATTGAGAAGTCGTTTCACGACGCCTTCTGAAAACATCGCGTCGCCGGTACGTCGCTGCACGTAGATAACCTTCTCGCAGCCAGCGGCCTTCAACACAGGAATCGGGTGGAGATCGGCCCAACCGCCAACAGAGATGAGATCCTGTTTGAGACCGACTGAGGAAAATTCCTGTGCCGACGCTAGGCCGGGCTCCGCAGGAGAAAGTGAAAGAATTTGCAGCCAAGTCGCTTGGCCTAAAGACATAAATCTCTGCGATTTATCTAGAGCCGACATCGGATTTCTTGGATCTTGCAGATTTGCCTGGATTTTATCTAAGTTTTTTCCCCAGTAGCCAAAACGCAAATCCGCGTCGTCAACATGGTAATCTGAACCGATAGCCGGACTATAAGTTGTCAAATATTTCTGGCGCAACTGGCGCAGGCGATCGCGTGACGCCCCGTCGACGACCGCAGTGGCGACGATCGCCATGTGATGGGCACCGATAGTCTCATAAATCCGTGAATCATTGTTCCAAGGATAGGTAGCAAAATAACGATTGAAGGCCTCATCGAGCATCGTTTCGCAGGATGGATTTAATTTAGTGATTTCAAACCAGTTGCGCCCGGGCGAAATCGCAGAGCACGTGTTCATGAAGCTTTGGAAACTTTTAACAGCATCCGCCGAGGCATTGCGCAGACTTAAAAAGTCTCCCAGTGCGCCCATGGTTCTGGCTAAAGCTTGAAAATCAATCAGACCTTCACGAACGAAGAGCTGAGCATCGTTTTTCGCATCAAATTTTCCCAAAACCGTTAGAGTTTCCTTTAAGGCCTTCAAACGTGCTGAAAAAAGCAGGACCTGCCTTGGATCAACGATCGACATTTCGAGACTATGAATCGCCGGTCCGTAAAAAATTTTCGACTCATGCAATTTCTCGATTGCCGATTTAATATCTGAGACGCACTGCCGTCCGGCTTAATTCCGTCTTCGACGTGAATTGAGCGCCGGTCCTGCAGAGTGTTTGCCGCCACTTCTGGCCGGACACTCAATGCCCATGC
>JAYTRM010000252.1:0-3864 GCA_043746165.1 Bdellovibrionales bacterium
TTTTAGGTACTAAACTTGGGAATTTGTAAAAATTCACCAATGCTGTAAAAGTTTTTTACACTAACCAGCGACTGCAATGGCACCTGAAACCGGGGGAAACAACCGGAAAGTGGGAAATCGAAAAATGAAATGGCTGATCTTGCCTCTTATTTTATTTTCTCTGGTGACCACGCATGCAGACGAATCCATTTCCGTCGAAAAGCTCAAGGCCCTCGCCAACGCCGACAATTTGATCGAAAATTTGCGAGCCGGCGATAAAGTTTTTGTTTACTTCTGGGCCTCTTGGTGCCCCGAATGCCGCGAAAAACTTTCGGGTGATTTACAACGGCTTCAGGCGAATTATCCGAAATTTAAATTCATCACGGTCAATGCCGATCGCGATCCCGCTAAAGGTCTGCTGTTTGCCGAGAGTGAAAAACTAAAGCTTCCAATTTACCGCGATGATGACAAATCTCTCACTAAAAGTTTGAAGCTTTTTGCGGTTCCAGCCTGGGCTGTACTAGAAAAATCGCAAGCTGGCACATGGCAGGCGCGCATGGCGTCGACCGGCGCCGATTTGGCCTCAATTGAAATTGAACTGAGGAAGTAAGATGCTCAATTTTCCCTTGCAAGCCGCATCGGCTTTTACAGCCGGTCTCGGTACCTCGCTCAGCCCGTGCGTCTACCCTATGATTCCTATCACCGTGGGATTTCTGGGCTCTAGCTCCTCTGCTCCCGAGAGCCGCTCGCGAACTCGAATCATTGCGTTTGCCACAGGACAAATTCTGACCTTTACCGCTCTGGGCGTGCTCGCTGTCTCGCTTGGCGAAATTCTTGGCTTCTCGTCCGATATGCCAAGCATCCAGATCGCGACCGGCATTTTGCTCCTGACTTTTGCCGCAGTTTCTCTTTTTGACCGTTTGCCAGATTTTTTATATCGCTTCAATCGCTTTACTCCAGCAAAAGTAAACGGTGTCGGCGGCGCCCTGGTTCTCGGAGCTTCGTCTGCTGCGATCGCCTCTCCCTGCACGAGTCCGGTCATCGGCGGAGTGTTAGCGGCGATTTCGCAGTCGGAAGAACGCCTCAAGGGTATTAGCCTGATGTTTTCTTTTGCCGTAGGTTTATCTTTTTTGTTTATCGTGGTTGGTCTCGGCCTCAGCCGGCTTCCGCGCGCGGGACAGTGGATGCACTACGTACAAAAAACCAGTGGAGTTCTGCTCATCCTTGCCGGCGTCAATTACTTACTCAAAGGCTTCGGAGTTTTCAGCTAACTGGTTTTTTTCTGATTTTCGTTGCTGGCGTAACGGGTTTTGCTGCCCCATGTGACGCAGGAGTTGCATCGCTCAGTGCCTCGTCTGTTGCAAAATCAGCCACCGTGTCTGGACTTACGCGGCTTTCAACTTCAAACTTCTCGACTTTGTCTTCAACAATCGTTTGCGTTCGGTAGCGAACGAAATCCGGCACTTCATCTTTCTGCAAATGCAGCTCTGAAACTCCATGACCCTGAAGTCTTTCTCTTTGATTTTGATAAAACTTTGAGCCCCTCCGGGTGTAAAGGAGGTACTTGTTGTTGATGGGCATGTAGATGTAAAGATTGCACTCCACAACCTTGTCGCCGCGAATTTGACTCAACGCCACCGAGACCATGTCTTTGTCAATCGAGTCGCCGAATTTTGCCTCGATATCTTGGTCTGAAAAGAAAGCCATGGCAACTTCATTGAGGTGATGAATAAATCTTCTGAGACTGCGAGTGCTCTCGAGAGCCCACTCTTCATTCGGAACCGGTCGCACTCGTAAAACAAGATTGCGCTCGCTCGTGTCGGGCACGTCACTATGATCGATTAAAAACACGGTCAACCGTTCGCGCAGTTGCGAGAAAAACTCCGCGCCGATATTACAATTTGTACCCATCGCGACCATTAAGTATCCGGAAAAGTCTGCCGTCTCGAGCTCGATGCAAGTTGCGAGAGTCGCGATCCCCAGAGGATTAATTTCGGCCGCCCCAGTATCGGCTTCAGTAATGATTTCGCTGGATGCAGCCGAGCTCGAAGCCATATCAGCGGCCAGCAGATCGAGGTCAAATGGAATGCCGACGCTCTCATCTTCATCGCTATCGTTGAGCAGATCGTTAAAGAGCGATTGAATTTTTGTGCTGGCACCCTTGACGACGTATGACCCTGGCCTCGGACCAGGAGCAAACGTTGGCGGCTCGTCTGGTCGACTTTCCGGTTGACCTTCTCGTTGACTTTCTCGTTGAGCGCCGCCCGCCTTAGTCGCCTGAGCTGGCGGAACTTGTTCTTTGCCTTCGGCTTCTCTTTGCTGACGAGCCGCCGTCTGGATCCGTTCGATCGTGCTCGCATTTTCAAGCTCTTGAAGCTTCTCCTCGTGCTTGCGCTGTTTTTCACTACTGACGCGGAAGAAGGCCCGTTCAACAGAAGGTCCTGTCACGGGCGGAAAAATGACGATGCGGTCGCGATGCAACGCTAATGCAGCAAAAGATGCCGACGATTTGCTTTCGGCAAACGGCACCACCACCGACTCGGGAACCATTTGCGAGAGAACCTCGTGCAGGCTGCGGACCTTTTTATTGCTATGATTGACACTCACCATGACAAGACTCGGGCGATCGCGAAAAATTATCACGAGAGCTTCACGAAGCTGGTGAGTCGATGTGAGTCTCCAGCCGCGCTTTCTGAGATATTGCTCAACCGGCGTAAGCGCATTTGCTTGCGATTTAAGTATCAGGAGCGTGTTGTTACCGTCGGAGTGTACGTCCAAGTGGCCTCACCACCTCTAGAGAATCGGTCGAGTCGAGCAAGCGCTCACTCTAGGTTCCCACATCTCCACTCTTCTGTCTCGGACACAAATAGTTCTGGCCCTAGGACTTGCCCACCTTGAATCTAGTTCATGCCTAGCGAAATTCACTTGGTCCGAGGAATCAGTCGGGACCCCTTGGTGATCAGTGGCAAGTTTTTCTTAACGCAACTGGGTCGACGCTCACGCAGTTTGAGATTTCAAACGCCTGTGCAACCGGCTGGTACGGAACGGCCACGTATTTTCCGGAGCACTGCCAAAGGCCGTCTGGCAGATTTTGAAACACGGTCGCCGCGTCGTAAGTTGAAAACTGCAGGTTGTGATGCAAATTCGCGCACCACTCGCCAGTGGAGCGGTTGAGCATCGAATGCCAATCTCCCGATGCGGAGGATTTTGTGATGAGCGCCGCTTCAAAAGTTAAACTATCTGCGTTTGCAGGTAGGCTAGCAAGTAAGCCCAAAAAGACTAAAACCTTGAGCGGCATCTGGATTCTCCCCTATTAAAATTGTACTTCCGCACTCTTCATTACCAGCATTTTCTCGCGAATCAAGTCTTTGATGGAAAAGCCAATGCCACCTGTGCCGAAGCCCGAGGGACCATCGCCGCGAAACGGCATCCAGTCGACGCGAAAGCTCGTGCTTTCATTGATCATCACCGCACTGGCGTGAAGCTTAAGCCCCGCTTTTAAAGCGCGGTCGAGGTCACTCGTGTAGATACTAGCCTGAAATTGCCAAGAAACACCGTTGGCGAGCGTTATGGCGCTGTCTAGATCGGCAAAGGAGCTTACGCAGACGACGGGCCCGAAAAGTTCTTCGCTCATTGCGCGTGCTGCCGCCGGGACCTCCATCAAAACTGTCGGTTCGAAACATGTCTTGTTCATGATGTGCCCGCCGAGGTTGAGTTTCGCGCCGGCTGCAACGGCCGATTTGACTGTCTTGTCAATTTGCTCTAGGTCAACTTGCCGGATGATTGGTCAGCAATTCCCGCCGAAAATAGTTTTCCCAATTGTTTGAGGATGTTTGGCCTGAAGGGCAAAGAAACCCAGCGGCACCAACTCGGTTAGCACCAAGG
>JAYTRM010000253.1:0-13396 GCA_043746165.1 Bdellovibrionales bacterium
TCCCGTTTGTCGTTTGGCCTGAATGGTGCGGTTGAACTCATTTTCGTTGCGCACAAACTTCCGGCCGCCGACCATCGCGATGACATCGCCGGTTTTTTGATCAAATGAAAGTAGCGCGCCTTCGACGAGTGGCTCTTGCTCGAGCGCTAGCTGCGCGTAGGTGTCGCTCTCGGCTTCGACCGGCGCCTTCTTGGCGCGCTTGAGTTCGGCGTTGAGTTTCAAAAGGCGTTCGGACTGAAACTTATCGCCCTTGACTCTAACTTGTATAACGTCGCCAACTTTCAAAGCGGTTGAAGGTTTACTAATCTTCGGTGCCCAGAGCGGATTGACAGACGGGTCAGGTTTTCTCGCCCAGCCCATCTCGCCAATATCGATCAGACCTTGGCCGTCGGCAAAGCGAACGACCGTGAGCCCACGCGTATCATCGACCGCACTCACGATGCCTTCGACGATGTCACCCTTGTTGATGTAATCGGGAATGTTGCTGACGATCGCGCCCTTGGCGTCTTTTTTATGATAGATGGTCAGTGGTGCTTCTGCGACGACGTTGCCGTCTGGCTTGATAATGCGAATCGGGGCCTTGTCGCTCTTGAGGCGCTTGCGAGTGGCCAGCAGAAATTGATCTTGATCGGCGGGGTTGGCGAGATTCTTCTGCGGACCGCGCCAGCCCTGACGCTTATCGAGTTCGCGCAAGCCTTCGAGCACATCGCTCGTGGCTTCTTGCTGCGCTTTGTAGTCAATGCTCGTGTAAATTCGCAGACCCTCGTCGAGAACGGCGCTCTCTCCCAAATCTTGCACGAGCAGTTGCCTTAGCGTTTCGACGAAATAGGGCGCGACCTGCTTATATTCCTTACCCATGTAGACGGTAACGGGCTCTTCGAGCGCTTTCTTGCGATCTTCCTGGGTGATGAAACCAACGGTCGCCATTCGTTCGAGGACGTACTTTTGACGGGCTTTGGCTTTGCCGGGATGCTCGGTCGGTGAGTAACTACTTGGGGCTTGCGGCAGGCCAGCGAGAATCGCCATTTCGGCGAGAGTTAGCTTTGAGATTGGTTTGCGGAAGTATGTATCTGCGGCAGCAACCACACCGTACGCGCCTTCTCCAAAATAAATTTGGTTTAGGTACAGATAGAGGATCTCTTCTTTCGAAAGGTTGTCTTCCATCTTGTGAGCGAGCAGGATCTCTTTAATTTTACGAGTGTAGGTTTTCTCGCTTGAGAGAAGCAGCGCGCGGGCCACCTGCTGGGTGATCGTCGAAGCACCTTGGCGTTTTTCGCCGCTTGTAAGATTTACGACGAAGGCGCGAATAATTGCCAGGTAATTGACTCCACCGTGCTCGAAGAACTTATCGTCTTCAGCCGCGAGAAAAGCTTTTACGAGAGCTTCCGGAACATCTTTGTAAGCCACAAGCGTGCGATTTTCGCGCGAGAACTGGCCGATCTTTTCGCCGCCTCTGGCGTAGACTTCAGAAACGAGAAGAGGCTCGTAGTCTTCAACCTTGATCATTTGCGGAAGCCCGCTCGAGACCGAGATCATCGCCACGGTCACGCCAATGGCGCCGAGAAAAATCAAGGTCAACACTGAGAGCAAAAGGTATCTTGTGTGTCTTGTTTGCAAAAAGCGCATGCTGTGAGCAGCCCCCAAAAAGGTCGATTTGCCATTCGGCCGCACCCGACAAATCAGCGTGTGATAACGCAATCAGACAAGTGCGGTATTTGATCGGCTGATCCTAGCTCGACGCGACGGGGGATTCAAGTCGCGCGCGGGCTTTGAGAAGTATAGGGAGCGGAGTGGCAATCAACGGACAGTGCCACCGGCTGTGCCCAGAGTTGGGCAAGTGGTGTTGGCGGGGCAAGTGGTGTTCGCCGCAGGTCTCGTTGAATAGTTAATGGGCTGGCCCTGACCAGCTGGTCTGACCGCACCGGTTGGAGTAACAGGTTTATAGGCCGCCGGATCATTAGCAGCCTGGGCCTGCACTTGCGCATCTGCGGGGGTGAGCCCGTGCTTGTGCATTGACCGGTCAACGTCGTCGCAGATTGAAGGAGTGGGCTTACAACTTTGGGATTGGCCCTTGGCCGATTGTGCTTGATTGCGGTAAGCGGTGCATTTCGCGTCGAGGGTTTGCAGGGCGCCAAGAGTCGCTTTGCGGTCTGTTCGTTTCGTTTGGGCCTCTTCATTTGACATATTCGCTCCGCAGAGTAAGCGGGTGTTGGCGTTGACGGAGCGGGTGCTCGCCTTATCAATCTGATCATCAATTTGTTTGAGCTGCTGATTATTGCTTTGCTGACCCTGCGCGCCTTGGGCCGCTCCCTGCATGGCTTTCATCATGGCCTGGTTATTGGCCAAGGTCGCTTGTTGCTGCATCATCGCGATCTGTTGGTTCGTTTGCGCGGTCAGCATGGCCGCTTGGGTCGCGTCGCTTCCTTGAAGCATGGCGAGGTCGTTCAGTTGAGTTTGTTGCAACCCATTCAAGCGAGCCACTTTGTCGTTAGCCTCGAGCGTGTCGTTGGCCAATTTATTTTTTGTGTCGTTCAAATCAAGCTGAATTTGAGATCCGATGTCCGATTCACCTTTTAAACACGCGCTGAGAACAGCATTATACTTATTTAAAATCCTTTGCCGTTCGACGGCGAGGCGCTGGTTGTCTCCATAGGCTGAGCTACCCATCTGGTAGTTCAAGACTGTGTGATTATCCATGAGCGCTTGGTTTTGTGCATCGAGGGTGTCCTGAAGTGTTTGAGCCCCGTTCTGAGCGGAGTTCCGACACCTCACATTCCATTCTAGGGTCTTGTGGGCTATGGCGGAGCTCTCTTGGCGAATTTGTGAACGCATCTGGATAATTTGCTGATTGTACTCATCGAATTTTTTTTGGGTATCCATCAGGCGCTGGGCCTCATCTGTTTTTAATTTCGCCAATTGGGTCTGCAAATCTTGACTGGCCTTCATCTGATTTTGCATCATTTCCATCTGGGTTTTTTGAGCTTCGGATGCGGCGTCGGCGCCTGAAGACTGCTGATTCTGAGCATTGGTTTGGTTGTCATTGGCGAGCTTATTTCTTTGGTTGGTTAGCGAATTGAGATCTTTATCTGCACTGTCGGCGTCGGATTGAAGATCTTTTTTCGTCCCACCGACGTCAGAACAGCCCTTGTCAGCAAGCACTTTGCATGACGCCTTAACCGAATCAGCATCGACTTTGCCGTCGTCACCACCAGTTAAAGCGTCGGAAAGTGTGCTCTCTTGGTTGTTGCAAGCCAGAATCTCATCCATGCAACTCTTGACCAATGCACGATCAATCCCGCCCGATGATGAGGCCGAGGCTTGACAGTTTTCTGCAATTTTATCGGTGGCTTCTAGCAGCCTCTTTTCTTCGAGAGCGCAAGGGCCAGTGTAGAGTGTGTCGTTGTTCGGAGATGCGATTTGAAGGGTTGTTGTCCCGCCATCAGCAAAGGCCGTGGTGCTCACTAAAAGTGCCATGTAAACAAGTTTCACGGCACGTGACTGAAGCTTTAACACCGGAAGTGTTTGCATTTGATTTTGCTCCTCTTGCTGTCTAACAAAGCAACATGGATGCCACTTCTGGGCCTCAACGTCGCCTCAAGGATTATCGGCAAAATGGCGCAAGCGCTTCAGTTTCCCGGGGTCGGGTTGCATTTCGAGATGGTGGATTGTCTCAGATTGAGACTTAAAAAAAACCCCACGGCTTTGAGGCGTGGGGGTCCAGAATCTAAAAAAGGTTTCGTGGCGCTAACAGATAGAGAAACCCATGTTCTTTAAGGTGGGTGGCCATGATAGCGACTTTAGGCTTCTCGGATCCCGCAGGCCGAGCTTGCACACCATCACCAGGGACAGCCCCCAATTCTAAGACTTGTAGGGTTTCTTTTTTCTGAGCATTGCCACGAACCCCAGCTCCTACACTACCAGAGCTGGTGCGCTCTCGCAATTGTCTCGCGACCTTGTTTATCGTCAAGAGACGAAAATTCTCATGAGCTTAGGATTGATGTCCGCCAATTGTCCGAAAATTGTCAGCAAAATGAGAGATGCTGCGCTTGCCAAAGAAAAATTCGCTTGCAATCAGGAGGTGATTTTCGTTCTTGCCAGTGCCTTGGTCCTGTGCAGGTTGCCTCGGTTTTTTCCGATATCTGGACATCACTTTTGCCGAGGATTGAAAAGCCATGACCATTCACGAGCTCGATTTAGTTTTCCCTTACCTCTGCTTCATCTATGGCGCGGTCATGACCCTGTTTTTGAACATTTCCTGGCTCGATAAATTGGCCGAAGAGCGCCTGCCGCAGAATCTTCTGCTCCAGGTGCAGGGGCATCGGGGCCTGGCGGCCGGATGCCTGGTGGTCGGCGCGGCCTGGATTCTTCAGAATCTTTGGCTCACTTGACGGAAGGCCCGCGGGAAAGTAACTTCGCCCGCAATGTCAAAAGACCAACTGAGTTGGGAGCAAATTCTAAAATCCGAGTCAGCTTCAGGATCCGCTCCAGGAGCCAGTGCTGAAACCAGCGCTGGTACCAAGGAAGGGACTGCAGCGGAGGTTTCAACGAAGATCATTGTTGAGTCGGAGTTGGCATCGGAGCCGGCGACAAAGTCCAAGCCCGCTACCAAAACCAAGGCGAAAGCGGCGCTGATCGCGGAGGCTGAAGTTTTCGCCAAGAAAGATTGGCGCGCGCTCGAGCTGGGAGGCCAGAAATCGCCGGCGGGAGCGGGTGATGCGGTGGAGAACTCCCTGATCCGCGAGCCCGAAGCGAAAACTTCGTATCAAAAGCTGGCTCATGAACTGGCTCATGAACCGTCTGATGAGCTGGTGGAAGTCGGTCCTGCGATCATCACGGTTTCGCAACTCAACAAACAGATTCGCGACCTGCTCGAGGGGGAGTTTCCGCTTCTTTGGGTCAAGGGTGAGATTTCAAACTTTAAAGCCCACACCTCCGGGCACTTTTACTTTAGCCTTAAAGATGCCAAGGCCCAAATCAGTGCCGTGATGTTTCGGGGTTTCAATACCCAGCTCAAGTTTCGTCCTGAAGACGGCATGGAAGTTATCATTCGCGGCAAAGTCACCGTTTACGAGCCGCGCGGCAACTATCAAATTTTCTGCGAATTGATGGAGCCCGTCGGTGCCGGCGCTTTGCAAAAAGCTTTCGAGCAGCTCAAGGCGAAGCTCGAGCGCGAAGGGTTGTTCGCGGCAGAACGAAAACGCCAACTTCCGCAACTGCCGCGACATATCGCCATCGTAACCTCGCCCACGGGCGCGGCGATTCGCGATATGCTCAATGTCCTAGCGCGAAGGTTTAAGGGTGCAAGAATCACGCTGCTGCCCTGTAAAGTTCAGGGTGTGCAGGCGGCGGGAGAAATTGCGGCCGCTATTGCCCTGGCCAATCGACTCACCGATGTCGACGTGATGATCGTCGGCCGCGGCGGCGGATCGATCGAAGATCTCTGGGCCTTCAATGAAGAAATCGTGGCGCGGGCAATTGCGGGCTCGCGAATTCCGATTGTCTCTGCGGTCGGTCACGAAGTCGATTTTACGATCGCCGATTTCGTAGCGGATCTGCGCGCGCCTACACCTTCAGCTGCGGCCGAGTTGGTGGTTAAGAATGCGCAAGAACTGAGCGATCGACTTGGGCAGCTCGAGCGCGGTCTGCGCCTCTCCATCTTGCGCCGAATAAATGATTCCAGGCAGGCGGCAATCGCGGTAGCCCGGCGCCTCATCGATCCCCAGAGGCGCCTTCAGGATTCAGCCCAGCGCTGCGACGAGCTTATCCAGCGCCTCCAGCTCGCGACACTCGGCCGAATCGAACGCGATCGGATGCGCGTGGCACTCGCGCGCGAGCAGCTCGGTTCGCCCCAGGTGCAGATAGATAAGAGCCGCGCCGACCTCGTTAGGCTCAATGGATTGATTCGTCTTAAGACACAAAACGCGCTCACAAGTCGTCGCGAGCAACTCTTGCGCCTGATGTCGGTCATCGATTCGTTGAGCCCGCTGCGCGTTCTCGAGCGCGGTTACGCCGTGGTGACTTTCGATGGTCGTGTGGTGAATCGCGCCGACGGATTGAGCGTCAGACAGTCGCTCAGCGTCCGACTCGGCCACGGCTCTCTCAAAGTTAAAATTGAAGAAATAGATCTTGCAGGAAGGAACAATCATGGACTTTGAAAAGAAGCTGGGCCGCCTCGAGGATATCGTCGGCAAAATGGAGACTGGTGAACTTCCACTTGAGGAATCACTGAAACTCTTTGAAGAGGGCGTGAAGCTGTCGCGCGACTGCACGGCCCAACTCAACGAAGCCGAACAAAAAGTGAAAGTGCTTCTCGGCGTGAGCGAAAGTGGCGAGGCCGTCACGCGCCAGTTTGACGGCGACGGACTGTGAAAGACTTTGTGAAAGATGTTGTGAAAGATGTTGTGAAAGAGCTTGTGAAAGATGTTCCGAATCCCGCGAATCCTGTGAATCCGAGGCACCGGGTGCATGCCGTTCATGCCATCCATATCGCCGCAGTCGAAAATTTTCTCGACCGCAGGTTTCCGATTGATCAAGCCCTAGCGCCTGGGCGCGACCGTTTGGTTCGTTCGATCCGCTATTCGCTGCTGCAGAAAGGCGGCAAAAGATTTCGCCCTACTTTGAGCTGTTTGACCGCCGAGGCGCTGGCGCACGATTTTCAGAAAGTTGTACCGTTTGCTGGGGCAGTCGAATGTATTCACACTTATTCATTGATCCACGATGATCTGCCGGCAATGGATAACGATGATTTTCGGCGCGGCGAGCCGACAAATCACAAGGCGTTTGATGAAGCGACGGCGATCTTGGCGGGCGATGCGCTTCTCACTGAAGCCTTTGCGATCCTTGCCGATGCCTACACCAGTGAACCCGACCTTGCGGTCGCGGTGACCCGCGAACTCTCTCGCGCTTCGGGTGAGCAAGGAATGGTCGGTGGCCAGGCGATCGATCTGGCCGCAAAAGGCACGAATTTCGGCTTTGATGAATTAAAAGCTCTTCACCGTCTTAAGACGGGAGCGCTGATCCGAGTGAGCGCTCGGGGCGCTGCTCTTTTGTGTCGCGCGACGGGGGACCAAGTCGAGCAAGTAACTGCCTTTGCCGAGGATCTCGGTCTCGCTTTTCAAGTGGCCGATGACCTCTTGGATTTCAATCCAGAGAAACCGGAGAGTGGAAGCTACGCTTCGCTCCTCGGCGTAAAAGAAACCCGCTCGCAACTGCTCGAGCTCACCGATTCAGCACTCGCAAACCTTGCGAGTTGGTCTTCGAAAGCGGATCTCCTCCGCGCGATCGCCACTTTCAATCGCGACCGAACCATGTGATGCGCGCTGATTTGTTGCTTGTTCAACTCGGATTGGCCAAAACTAGAAGTCGCGCTCAAGATATGATCACCCGCGGCGAGGTGTCCGTGTGCCGGGATGGCAAAAAGACGGTCGTCGCGAAGGCGGGTCTCGATCTCGATCCCTCAAGCCAGATTGAAGTCGCAAGTAGTCATGCCAACCAGTATGTTTCGCGTGGGGGGATGAAGCTTGCGGGCGCCTTAGGTCATACGGGGCTTCAAGTTCAGGGCTTGCATGCTCTCGATATCGGAATCTCCACCGGAGGCTTCACCGATTGCCTTCTTCGGGCGGGTGCGCGTTCAGTTGTTGGGGTTGACGTCGGGCACGGGCAGCTCGCTGAATCATTGCTCAAGGACCCTCGCGTCAGGCATTTTGAGGGCATCAACGCCCGCGATCTTCGCCTTCCGCCAGACGCCAGCCGGGAATTTGACCTCGTGGTGATCGACGTCTCGTTTATTTCGCTCACCCTTGTTCTTTCTCAAGGGATCCAGTATCTGTTGGAGAGCGGATTTTGCTTAGCATTGGTTAAGCCACAGTTTGAGGTCGGACGTGCCGGGGTTGGTAAAGATGGTCTCGTTAAAGACGTAAATCTCTATGCCCTCGTCGAAGATAAGATTCGGGTGGCGGCCGACTCTGCGGGCTTTGAAGTGATGGATTATTTCGCTAGTTCAATCGAGGGAACCGATGGCAACAAAGAATTTTTTCTCTTCGCGCGCCCACGGGCCGATCGCTGCCGCCGCACTGATTTTTCTCCTGGCAGCTTGTAATGTTCTGCAAACTCGAGAAGAGCAGCCGGCGAAACGCCCGGTGGCTCCTGAGGCAAGGTCAACTCCGTTTGAAACTCCCATCACCTCCGCACAGACAAGCCCGCCTCCCGGGATGCAACCGACACCTCCGCCAGTTTCGACGCCACGGCCAGGATTCTTGGCCAAAGAGCTTCCGCGCGTTGGTCTTATTCTGGGGCCGGGCGGGATGAAAACCTTCGCCGAAATCGGAGTGTTGCGCGAACTGATGCGCGCCAAGGTTCCGATTCGGGCGATCGTCGGTCTTGAATGGGGCGCGGTTATCGGTTCACTCTACGCCCAACAGGGTCAAGCCAACGAAGCTGAATGGAAGAGCTTTAAGCTAAAAGAAACAGATTTACCTGACGGTTCGGGTGGGTTTCTCTCGTCTGGGCTAAAGTCTGAGGCGGTCGGCACGCTGGGCGAATTCTTTGACATTGTTTATGGTTCAGCCGAAATTGAAAATGGTAAGGTGGATTTTGCCTGTCCAGCCTACTGGTCAAAGACCGACCAGTTTGGTTTCATGAGCCGCGGTCCTGTAAAGACGGCGTTGCGTGCTTGTTTGCCTTATCCACCGATGATTGCAGAAAATGCAGGGGTGCGCGCGGCCCCGAATTCGGTCGAGGAAGCCAGCAACTATCTGCGCAGTCGCGGAGCCAATCTCGTTATATTGGTGAACGTGCTCGGCCAAGGCGAGTTCTTGCCGGCCAAGATCGCGGCGGCTCAGCCTTCGGATAATTTATTGTGGAGTGAAATTCGCCGCGAGCTGATGCGCCCGCACACCAACTTTGTGCAATTCACAATCAACGTCAACACGAGCGGTCATCCGATCACGGATTACGCCGGCCGCAGGCAGTTACTTGAAATAGGCGCCAAAGCCTCGTTGGATGTGATCAATCGTTTATCGTCCCAGTACGGATTTTAGGAGCAAATATGCGTCGACCCGCCTACAACATGCAGATTTTTAAAGACCGCCGTCAGGCCCTGGCTGGCAAAATGAAGGGTGGAGCGCTGATTCTCCACGCGCATCCTGAAATGATTCGCAATCACGACGTTCATTATCCATATCGCCAAGACTCAAATCTTTTTTATTTAACTGGATTTGAGGAGCCCGAATCGATTTTGGTTTTTCGCCCGGGACAAACCCCCGAGACGGTTCTCTTCGTGCGCCCCAAAGACATTGTTCGCGAAACCTGGGATGGCTTTCGCTACGGGCCCGAGGCCACCGAGCGAGAATTCAAAATCGACAAAAGCTATCTCCTTTCTGATTTTGATCGCATGATCGTCGATTTGCTGAAGCCATGTGATCGCCTTTACCATCGCTGGTCGATCAATCCTGAGTTCGATCAACAAATCATCGAAATTCTTGGTCACGTTCGCGTGGCTCACGGCCGAACGGGACGCGGAAATTTACCAATCTATGACTCGAGCGAACTGATCGGCGAGTTCAGACTTTTCAAGTCGGCCGATGACGTCAAGTCGATGCGCCAAGCGTGCGAAATCTCGGCCCGCGGTCACATCGCGGCTATGAAATTCACTCACCCGGGCGTTAACGAAAGACAAGTGTTCGGAACCATTCTCGGAAGCTTCTTCGGCGAGAACGCCGAGCGTGAAGGCTACGGCTCGATCGTCGCTTCGGGTGCGAACGCGACGACTTTGCATTACGTTTTTAACGACCAGCCTTGCCGCGACGGCGACTTACTCCTCATTGACGCCGGCGCCGAATTTCAGTTCTATACCGGCGACATCACACGAACTTTCCCCGTAAACGGAAAATTCACCGCACCTCAACGAAAAGTTTACGAGCGGATTTTGGAACTGCAAAAGGATCTTATCGCGAGTGTTAAACCTGGTTTAGCATTTAAGTCGCTGCAGGATAAAACGATCGAGGTCTTGAGCGATACGATGATCGAACTTGGGCTTCTCAAAGGTTCGCGCAAAGAGCGAATCGAAGATCAGTCTTTTCGAAAATATTACCCGCACGGCGTGAGCCATTGGCTCGGTATGGACGTCCACGATGCAGGTCTCTACGCCAAGAATTCTGAATCGCGATTGCTTGAACCGGGCATGTCCTTCACGGTCGAGCCGGGCCTCTACATACCAGCGGATGATCAATCGGCGCCGGCCGAGTACCGCGGTATCGGCATTCGCATCGAAGATAACATCGTGGTCACCGCCAATGGCTACGAGAACCTCACCTCACTTGCGCCGAAAGAAGTGAAGGATCTCGAAGCCGTCATCGGAACCGGGACGCGCGCTTGAGACGGCTTTAGGCGGTTTCTGTAGGTAAGCACTGATGTTATATTGGCACGTTCGCTGCCTGCAGTGCATGCTGGCGGCTTTTTTAAAACCCCGAATGCGCGCGGCCGACGAAGTTTTGCGGCAGACCTTTGTCGCTAATCCTTTTGACTCCGACTGGATGAACTCCACATACGCGGGAGGATTTCTCACCTATGCCGACGCCGCCCGGTGGGGATTTATTATACGCATGGGATTTTTTGGCCTTTCGCTGCGAAAACGTTGGTGGACGATTCTCGGCGGGCAGAAGATAATTCATCGCCGGCCGGTAAAAATCTTTCGCAGGGTTCAGCTTGAAATCCAGTTGGCGGGCTGGGATGAAAAATGATTCTACGCCATTCACAATTTCAAACAAAACGGCGACACCGCCTGCGTCGTGCTTACACGAATTGGAATTCGCGGCTCCGCAGGACTCGTCGTGCCTCGAGAACTTGTGAAGATGCTCGGTTATCCGGAAGTCCTCAATGCCCCCAGTTGGCTGCGATCGAAGTTTGAAAACGACCTCGAAGTGCTCAAATCTGCGATTGATCATGTCACGGCCCGCAACAAACATCGCGAGCCTATGTCCATTTAGCTCTAGCGCGATGGTTTCTCAAATTGGAGTCGGTTCAAACCGACAGCCTTCTTGATTGACTGGCCATCAGTCCGTGAGTCCATAATCGACGCGGCATCTACAGCTGACCTCGCTAATCTTCGTAAGATCTCAGGCGCAATGAACTTGCTCAGCCGTTTCGAACCCTGGGCAGTCAGGTGGGCGTAGTCCCAAAATAGCGGAATTCCATTTTCAACTTCCATGCATTCATTGACGCGACAAAATTCCGCAGCAGGATCGACAAAAGAAACGTTGTTTCTTGCCGCGACCGAACGGAGTAGCGAATTTAAAATTCTGAAGTCTTTAGCCGGTAGATAAAGCGCGTCTGAACTGCCGACTCGGATGAGTTCTGAAAGTTCTTTTAAGAAATTTGGGCCTTGTCCAACAAGCAACACCGCAATATTTCTTTTTGCCAAGAGCCGAAATCTTTTTTCCAAAGACTTCGTTAATCCCGCCTCGCCGAGGGTCTCGTAGTCGCGAACCCATTTTGACGCGAGAACAACTAAATTCGGTTTTGAGCGAGGTAAAACCGTATTTACGACCAGGTGATTGAAACGGGCACACCAAGGCGATGCGGTTTCGAAATGAAGTGGGGAGCAAGTGGCGGCGGTCGCCTGAAAAACTGAGTCGTTCGTCAGCAATTCATTTTGTTTCAAACCGGGGAGAAGATGAGCGGCCATGCTATCGCCCCAGATCATGATTTTAGGTGAGCTAATTGCGAGGTTGCCGTCGCATCCGGTAATGTCGTACTGTTCAATCGGTTGATCGGCATTTAAGAAACAACGACTGAGTTCGTAAAGATCTGTGTAGTTGCGGAGTGGGATGCCAGAAATACTATTCTCAATGTGATAGAAGCGGCTGACCGCAACCACCGTCAAGGCAGCTGCGCTGAGAAGTCCGAGTCCGAAGGCCCCACTTTTCATTAAGGGCTGCGCACGCAAGTACTTCTGTGCAGGTTTTTCGATGAAGCGATACAATATAAATGCCAAGATGAAAATAATTGGAACCAACATCGCTCCGGTCGTTGTTCGGTCTAAAAGTGGATATTTATAATTTAAGAAGGTCCAGATCGGCCAATGAATGAGATAGGCAGAAAACGATAATCGTCCCAAGTATGAGAGTGTGGTGTTACCCAATATCCTTTCACTCAAAATATTGGGCGTTGTGCCACCCCAAATAATAAGCGCTGAGCCGACTGCGGGAGCAAGTCGCCAATACGGCGAAATGATTTCTCCGGCCGGCAGAAATAAAATTGCAGCAATAACGATGCAGGCTCCGAGAGTGCTGGCGCAGGTTGCAGCAGGGGAGGAGAGACGTCGATTTGTCAGTGCGAGAAAGATGCCGATACAAAACTCCCACATTCGGGAGGGTAATAGATAAAAAGCTCCTGTTGGCTTTTCGTAGGTCATCGCAATCATAGAGACGAGAGTGAGCACAGAGATGAATAACCTAGGCCGTCGAGCCCAAAGAAGTAAAAAGGGAAATAGCAGATAAAACTGCTCCTCAATTGCGAGTGACCACAAATGCAAAAATGGATTTAAGCTTTTAGCCGAACTAAAATAGTCGTGAGTTTGCCAGAAATAAAAGTTTCCAAAGAATAACGCCGCCGGCAGCGCCGCCGCCATGGCATCGCGGAGGGCCTTGGGGCTATAGACAAACGGTGCGATCACCGCGCAGGCAGCACAGGTAAGAGCCGCCATCGGGAAAACGCGGGCAATGCGCCGACGATAAAAAATGCCGACGTCGGCAAACGTTCGAAGCTCGTGAAGGCTTGATCCCGCGATCAGAAATCCGGATATAACAAAAAATATATCAACGCCCGCGTAGCCACCATGAAATCCAAGTTCGAAATGAAAACACAAGACGGCCAAGATGGCGATGGCCCGCAGGCCATCAATGTCTGCTCTATAACTCATCTTTTTTCAAAACGAAAGACGCCGAAGGCATACCTGGTTAAGCCGAAGTGCAATCAAAAGCGTGACTTTCATTTAAACCCCTTTCACCGAAAGTAAGGCGGCGGGGGAAAAGGATCAACACTTGCCAATGCGGTGACGCGTCGTTGGGCCTGAATTTTATTTGGCATCCGGGTTTGCGAGACGTCCCTTGGGAATAATGTGTCCATCGGCTCGCATGTTGAAGATAAAGTACTTCGGCTGACAAAAGCCGATGCCGAGTTTTTGAATGCGGGCTGCCGCATCCGACATGCGGAGCAGAAATCACTTTTTTAATATCAATCATGTCGTGGATGGCTAGCATCGCTAAGATTTTAAACGAGGCCCCCATCTGCAATTTTGATGTTTGGCTCCACTGCCGTCCGGCTTAATTCCGTCTTCGACGTGAATTGAGCGCCGTTCCTGCAGAGTGTTTGCCGCGACTTCTGGCCGGACACTCAA
>JAYTRM010000254.1:0-32169 GCA_043746165.1 Bdellovibrionales bacterium
TAAAGTAATGGGTCGTGTCGCGGGTTTCAAGAAAATCATGGAAATAACGGCCATCTTAGATCGACTTCAGCCGTTGCGGAGTCCTTTTTATGAAAAGCTTTCTTCCTCATGTCGCTAAACGCCAAGGATTGCCTATCCCTATTTACCAAAAGTAGCCTCTGGCGCCATGTATCAAGAAAAAATCCTGGAAAGACTCAGTACTTGTGATTCGACATCGGCGCATCACCGGATGCCGGATATTCGCCGCAACGCTGCGGCGCATATGCAATGGGAACCGGGTACCTCTCACTTATCCGCGTAGTCGCGCGCGATAATGCCGTACTTTTCAATTTTGCGTAAGAGAGTCTTCTTGGGAATATTAGCGTGCAAGGCGGTTTGGTTGATGCGGCCCTTGAACATCTTCAACGCTTTGAGGATGAATTCACGTTCGAAGGCTTCTTTGTGTTTGTTAAAATCCAAAGTTTCACCGTTGATCGAAACCATTTCGAAGGGGGCCGGTGCTGCGCCCTCGGTGGCTATTTCATCGAGATCATCTTGGGTTCCGCCGAGTGACTCATCCAAGTCACCACCACCCTCGACGCCTGAAAGTTCGATCCCCGCGGCCGGCAGGCCTCGAGCGGCTATCGCGCCAAGGCCTTTGAGGGCTTGACTCGAGAGAGTCGTCCCGGTTGCGGTTAGTACGTTTTCTGGAACCGCAGCGAGTGTGAGCATATTGGAATTTTCCAAGATGAACGAATGCTCAATCACATTTTCAAGCTCACGAATATTGCCGGGCCAAGCATATTTTTTCATCACGTTCAAAGCTTCAGGAGCCATGCCGATCACGCGTTTGCCATGCTGTTTGTTGAATTTTTTGATGAAGCCCGTAATCAACGTATCGATGTCGTTTTTGCGATCGGCAAGCGCCGGCAAGAATATCGGAACGACGTTGAGGCGGTAGAACAAATCTTCGCGAAAGCGGCCGTCCTGAATCATTTGCTCAAGCGGACGGTTTGTGGCGGCAATCACGCGAACGTTAGAATCAATTTCGCGGTTGGAGCCGACGGGCGTAAACAGCTTCTCTTGCAAAACTCGCAAGAGTTTCACTTGCATCATAACCGGCATGTCGCCAAGTTCGTCCAAGAACAACGTGCCGCCTTCGGCAAATTGAAAGCGACCGATTTTACGTTCGTGAGCGCCCGTGAACGAGCCTTTTTCGTGGCCGAAGAGTTCGCTCTCAAAAAGATTTTCTGGAATAGCCGAACAGTTGATTGCCACGAACTTTTCGTCTTTGCGGCCCGAGTTGTAATGGATCGCGCGGGCGACAAGTTCCTTACCGGTACCCGAAGCGCCGCGAATCAACACAGGCGTGTCGACCTTAGAAAGTCGGTTGATAATGTTGAAAACCTTTTGCATCTCGGCGGTGTTTCCGATGATTTTGCGGCCGGCTTCCATCAGGATGGGCGCGCTTGCCGCGACACTTGAAATCATCGCTTGCGCAGATAATGCACGGTCGACGAGCTTCAAAAGTTCGTCGCCTTTGACGGGTTTTGAAACGTAGTTGTAGGCGCCTTCTTTGACGGCACGAACTGCGTCATCAATGGTCGCAAACGCGGTCATGATTAAAACCACGATCGATGGATCATGTTCTTTGATCAGCTTGAGTGTGTCCATGCCGTTGAGTCTCGGCATATCGACATCGAGAAGGACGAGGTCAAAGTGCAACGCGCGAACTTTTTCGACCGCCTCCATTCCGTCTGAAGCTTCTTCGATTTCAAAGGAGCCGTGTTGGGCCAGGGTTTCACGGACGGAAAAACGAAGGCCTAAATCATCGTCCACTACCAAAACACGCATGCTGATTCCTCCAAGATTAACCGTCTGGAGTTGCCCTTCGATCCGTCGGGAGTTCAACCGTGAAAGTCGAACCGACACCGGGTCGGCTATCAACCGAGATGGTGCCGTTATGCAACTCGACGAAGTACTTAGCAAGATACAAGCCAAGACCCGATCCCTTTGTAGTTGAGTTTTTGGCGGCCTTGGCGCGGTAGAACTTCATGAAAATATTAGCGATTTCGGCTTCTGGAATTCCTTGGCCCTGGTCGGCAACCTGGATGATGATTTTGCCTTCTTGCTCTTCCGTCGTGACCAGAATTCGCGAATTATCCGGACTGTATTTGATCGCGTTCTCAATCAGATTTGAAAAAACTTGGCGCATCAGATCGACGTCCATCTTGACGCTAAAGAGAGGCTCAAATTCCGATTTAATATTGATATTCTTGGGTTTTGTTAAATACTCGAGCTTCGTGATCACTTCGATGAGTAAGCTATTGGGATCGCGACTTTTGTAATCTAGCCGCAGCTCTTTGGATTCAATCCGCCCCAAGTTCAAGATTGAACTAATGAAATCAAGCAGTTCCGTCGACGATTTGGAAAGAGTTTCAAGGGCCTCAAATTGGCGCGGCGAGAGCGGATTGGGGTCATTTCGCACCACATCCGTCATCCCCTGAATCCGGGCGATCGGGGTTTTGAGATCATGGGACATCATGCTCAAAAAGTTGGTTTTGAGTTCTTCAACTTGAGTTAAGAGTTTGTTTTTCTGCAGATATTCCCAGCTGCGGCGGTTTTCCATGATGAGCCGGTAGGGTATAAAGAAGTAATAGCTAATGAAGACGGCCAAAAACGGCTTTGCCATTCCAAGCCAGAAATGACCGAGCCAAAAAGCAAAGAAATCGATCAGGAAAAAACCAACAATAGTGCTGCCCAGAATGACGAGCCCTTGGGTCGGTTTGAGAGCCAAAACCACGTACACCGTAAGAATCGAAATCAGGCCTGTGATCGCTAAATCCAGCCAAGCCGGAGAACGAATCGGCGCGGAATTTAAAATCAGCGTGTCGAGCATGTTGGCGTGAAGTTCGAGCACGGTCATCGCCACGATGTCGCGCGAAAACGGCGTCCGAACGTAGTCTTTTGAAGTGGTCTGGATGTCGCGGCCGATGAACACAACTTTGCCGGCAAAACTTCCGCCCGCGTTCATCTCATCCGGATCATTGGCAGGAACCGCAACCTTAGTAAAACTTCGGGTCGGATAGGTTCGCGAAGGGCGAAAATCGATGTAGACCTGGTTAGCCTGGAGGTAATCAAAAACTCCGTGAATATTTCGTTCATCGGCAATCTTAGGATTGTACAGCCTTGCGATCACCGGGTGAAGCGTCGGTTGATCCTGATAGGAGACAAACATTCGCCGGGTGACATCGTCACTGGCAAAGATGTTTCGATCCGAAGTCTTCGGGGCGCTCATCGCGGTAATTTTCTCAAATGGCGGAAGCAGCTTAAAGACATCTTCTTCGCCCTTAAGTGCGACATCTTGAACTGCGACGTAGAAGTTTCCCACCTCGGCCATAGCGCTGGCGAGAGCCGTAAGCTCGTCGAAGCTCCCTACGATTTCGCTCGGGTTGATCAGATAAATAATCGCCCGCGCGCCGCTGTTTTTGAGATTTTCAATTAAGCGCAAATGATCAGCAGCGTTGGGAACCCGACCGAGCTTTTGCACTGTTTCAGCATCAACTGCAATCAGCTCAATTTGACCCGAGACAGACGAGGTCGGTTTGATTCGTACCATTCCGTCATACATCATCGATTCGATGTAATCGAATCGAAATTGACTGATGAGAAACGCGACGATCAGCGCGAATGCAACGCGCAGAAAGACGAGATACGGACCTTTGTTAAAATCATTAGCCATCGACCGGGATGCAGGGACGTGAATGCGCGATCGGACGGGGATTCCCATCCTTGCCGGTTGCAGATTTCTCCGGTGCGGGTTTAATTTTCTTGATGTGTTTCACACTTGTCTCCTGTCTGTTTTTCATACCTTGCCTCCGCGTAGTGTTCAATTGCCTTTGCTATTGTTGCTCGAGTTCTCTGACAAAATAGCGGGTCTTTTTTGTGTTTCGTGCCATTTTTCAAATCATTGACGTACATACAGCCGCCGCCGCAGAGATGGCGAGCCCAGCAGGAGCCGCAATCATTGAGGTCGATCAAACGATCGGAGAACGCCTGAAGTTTGGAATGGTCGATTCGATTGCCTGCGCCAATTCGCTCCTCCTTGCGGCCGACAAACCATTGGCAAGTCGTGACCGCGCCTTTGCTGTCAATCGAGAGCATGCTCTTTCCAGCGCCGCAGTGGTTGTTGAGGCGCCTTTTAGAGTCGAGAGCCTGAAAATAGGTTTCAAAATGACCGATGCGCCGCAGTTCCTGTTCGCCACCTTCGCGGTACGCCAAATCTGCTGTTGCTGCGAGTTCACGTGCATATTCGCGGCTGGCTTGAGATTCGGCTTCGCTGCTTCCGGCTTCGGCGGCGAAATCAAACTTCAGTGAGTCAAAGCCAAAGGGCTTGAGAAATTCATATGTTTTTTGCACGGCCGTGTGGTGCGAGCCAAAGACAGATCCCGAAGATAGTGAGCCAAGACGCGGGCGCACGTGCAGAAGATGTTGAAGTCCGACGAGGGCTTTTGCGGTCGAGCCACGTCCCCCGGCACTGACGCGGAACTTGTCATTGATTTCGGGCGGCCCATCGAGGCTCACAGTGACGTGGCAATTGATCGAAGCGAGGAGCTCGGCGATGTCTGGAGTCACGAGGGTCGCGTTTGTGATCACGCAAAAGCGCAAGCGAATTTCTCGTCCTGCGACTTGCAAGCGGGCAAACCGGGCCAGTTGAGAGATGGCCTCTGGATTGAGCAAAGGCTCACCGCCAAAGAACGTAATCGAAAACGTTTCGCCGGCCGGGACGTCGTGGAGGAACATACGAATTTGTTCGTATATTGTTTCAATTTCAAGATGGCGAACAGGCTCGCCAAAAGTTCCATCGCCGCCTGCCGCGCAGTAGGAGCATTTCAAGTTGCAGATCTGTGCAACGTTGATCATGAGACTTCGGATTTTTGAGCTCAAGTCGGCGTCAACCGTGCTCAGGTCTTCTTCGCGGCTCCAAGTTTCTAATTCGAGGCGCGCTTCACCTGCCAAGGCGCTTTCGACAGCGGAGGGAATTTTGTCGCTCGTCTCAATCGCCTGCCAGGCCTCTTCGGTCAACTGAGCGACGTCGAGATTACGACTGTGAAATCCGATGCGGCGCCCAGCGAGGGTAGAAAAGGCCGCGATATCATTGAGTCTTCGAATTTCCACAGTATTCCCGTTAATTCCGCAGCCAGGCCCAAGCTATCTGATCTCATACCGGCGTCAGAAAGTTCCCAGTTTTGAGGCCACAATCGTTGTCTCCAGCTTAGTAAGCAACTTTAGCGCCAACTTTGGCGGAGATTTTGGAGTCAAAGCGGCTCTAAATTCGCGAAATTAAACTGAAAAAAATATAATCTGTAGCTCTTCAGTGACCCACCAGGAGCCCCGCCGGGTGGCCCCAGTGACTCCGTGCAAGTTTTCCGTGCAAGTTTAAAGAGGAGATTCGCCCGACTTAAAAACCAGTTCGATCGGTTTGAGCTGAGCCTCACCCTTGGCTGGCACGCCGTAGTCGATTTGCTTTTCAGGTGAAACCACAACTTTTTCCACACCTGGTGGCCAATTGAAGTCATCGGGCGGAAAAGTGCTAGCGTAGGCTTTCATGTACTCTGTCCAGATCGGCACGGCGCCGATCGCGCCAGTGAGACCGTGGATTGTGTTGTCGTCATAGCCGACCCAAACGAGCGCCGCGTGGTGCGGAGTGAAGCCGGCAAACCACGAGTCCTTTTTGTCGTTGGTTGTTCCGGTTTTTCCTGCTGCAGGATGTGTGAAGCCAAGCGCGCCGACGGCTTTGGCCGTGCCATTGACCACAGTTTGTTTCATCACGCCCACCAACTCGGCGGCCGACTGCGGGCTTGTCACCTGCAGCGGTTTTTTTTCGTAGCGGTAGAGCTGAGTTCCGACAAGATCTTCGATGTGATCAAGCATGGTGAGATCAACGTGGGAACCGAGTTGAGCGATGGTCGAATAAGACTGCAAAACTTCGAGGGGACTCAGCTCAAATGCGCCGAGGGTCAAGGACGGCAGTGGCGAAATCGTCGAAGTCAGGCCGAGCCGTCTTGCTGTGTCGATGATGTTTCCGAGTCCAACTTCCATTCCTAGATTTACGGTCGCTACGTTGATTGACTCTTTCAGGGCCCAAAAGATCGGAATATCGCCGAAAAATTCGGGTTCGAAGTTGTGCGGAGTCCACACCTGGCCCTCGAATTTTAACGTGGTCGGCTTGTCGGGAAGTCGCGACAGCGGCGTGTAAGGCTTGCCCTCTGGTGTGCGCGATTCAAAGGCCGTCAGATAGACGAAGGGTTTCATGATCGAGCCGACTTGGCGGCGGCTGTCGGTGGCGCGATTGAATTGGGTGATCTGAAATCCGCGCCCGCCAACCATCGCTTCGATTGCGCCGGTGGCAGGGTTTGCGGACAGCAAGACGGCTTCTAGATTCTTGCCCGCGCTTTTAAGTTTGCTCAAAGCCGGGCGGGTTGTTTCAAGCCGATCCAGGCCAGCGCGCACGACTTGGTGGGCTGTCTCTTGAGCGCGAAGGTTGAGCGTCGTGAAGACTCGAAGTCCCTGGGCCTCGTCGATGCCGAGCGCGATCAATTGCCTGCGAACTGCCTGAATGAAGTAAGGCGCTGGCTCAGTCAGGTTGCGCTCGGGACGGTTCGGCAGCGGTTCGGCTTTGGCCAGCTTGGCCTGATCTCCGTCGATCATTTTAAGTTCGAGCATGCGGTCTAGAACCATGGCGCGACGCTTGAGCGCGCGCTCTGCCGCGTGAAAAGGATTGAAGTACCCTGGGTTGTTCAGGAGGCCCACCAGCAGGGCGCATTGGCTGAGGTCGAGATCCTCGATCGGCTTGGCGAAGTAATGCTGGCTCGCCGCCGCCAGACCGCGCACCTGAAAAGGCCCATTTTGCCCCATGTAAATCAAATTGATGTACGTCTCGAGAATTTCGTCTTTACTGGCATGGCGCTCAACGAGCAGTGCCATGGGAAGCTCGATAAGTTTACGTTTCAGGGTTCGTTCGTCCGTGAGGAAATAATTTTTAACCAGCTGCTGAGTGAGCGTGCTGCCACCCTGGGCGCGGCGGCCGGGTTGAATGACAGTCAGCATGGCGCGAGCGAGGCCCGTGTAGCTGATTCCCGGATGCTCAAGAAATTTGGCGTCTTCGATGGCAATGAGGCCGTTGAGACAACTGGTCGGCACCGTTCCCAGGTTCACCACCCGCCGTAAAATCGGCACGTCGCCGTAATATTGGGCAAAGAGTTCAGGTTCAATCGAGACTTGATTGACAAGGTGGGGGTTGGTCCCAGCAAAAACGGCAGCGATGGAGTCGTCTGCTTTTTCGTCGGTCGAAATTGCGATGATCTGTACGGTCTCTGGATTTTCTGTCGTCGCACTCTTGGTCGTCGGAAAGCTGTGAAAACTGACACAACGCCGAATCTCCGGTGGCGGCGCGTTGCTCAGCAGGGGAGGTAGGGCAGCGGAAATAACCGAAAGACACTCTTCGCCTGTCCAGAAAGAGACGTCGCCCGGCTGAAGTGGCTGGCCGAATTCGCGGCTGCGATAGTTTTTCCGAGTGAAGAGTTTTGCGAAATAACCGTGCGGAAATTTCTCTCCACCGGAGACAAATTCAGGCGCTGACAAAAACTCAACGGGAGGAGCAAAGCGCTTTTCAGCAAATCTTGTTTTAATGTCGCGATCGAGGCGCAGGAGCCAAGTCCCGACACCAACGCCTGCACAGCAAAGCAGCAGAAAGAGGATCAGAAAAACGCGTTTGAGCCACATGCCGGGTTTTGACTGTCGCTTTTCGGTCACAAGATGCCTTTTCTCGAAATGTCTCGCTGGCCTTGACTTTAGGAGCCGCGATCCGTTTAGTCAAAGGCGTTGGAGGAATCGAGAAACATGCGCAAAAATAAATCCGCCGCAAAGTCTAAGGCGAAACCGAAATCAGCGAATACAGCGAAATCACCGAAATCAGCGAAGTCTGCGGCCAAGCCAAAATCAGTCGCGACAAAGGCAAAAACAGTCGCAAAAACGAAAGTCATCGCGAAGCCAAAAGCCGCCGCGAAGTCGGCGAAAACAAAGCTGGCCGCAAAGCCGGTCTTAAAACTGGTTGGGAAAGCAGCAGCAAAATCTGCGGCTCGATCGACGTCGCAATCAAAGGCTCAGGCGGCGGCAAAACTACCGTTGAAGCCGGCAGTGAAGAAATCGGCTCAAGTCATGGCGAATATGTTTACTCCACTCGATGACCGAGTTATGGTGGAGCGCGCCGAGGTTTCGGATCGCACTCCGGGTGGACTCTACATTCCGGAGACGGCTTCTGACTCAGACCGTCCCAAGCAAGGTAAAGTCGTCTCTGTGGGTCGCGGTCATCGCGATAAAAAGGGTCGGTTAAAGCCGCTCGATGTCCAGATTGGCGACACGGTCCTGTTTTCGATGAACTCAGGTTCGGAAGTGAATATGGCCGACCAATCCTGGTTGCTGTTGCGCGAAAACGAAATTCTAGCCGTTTTAAAGTAGCTTTTGCGCGGGAGGCCTGACTTGTCGTCAGGCTCCTCAATAGTGAGTTGTGCCGCATGCTTACACGCGATGTTTTCGTTGACTCAGGTCATCGCCGTGCTAGTTCTGGGTTTTTCAAGGAGAGATTCATGGCTCAGGGTTTCGGAGCGCGGGTTGCGTGTCTCCTAGTAATTTCGGTTGGGTTGTTCGTATCTGGAGCCGTGGCTCACTCGGCCGACATCACTTGGGGCGGCATTTATCGGGTGGAAGCCGATCAAATTCAAGATTCTGAATTGAGTAGCGCCAACACCGACAAAGCTTACGTTCTTCATCACTTGATCTTAAATCCGAAGATGACTCTCGGCGACGGTTTGAATATTTACTCACGCCTCGACATCCTCAACAGTACCGCTTACGGAATCAATAATTCCCACCAGGTGACCTCCGTGGCCGGTGACGTTCTCGGCGATGGACCCGGAACACCTGTCTCGACGACCACTCCGTATGGTCCGCAAAACGGCACAGACTCGAATTCCTCGGGCAGTACACAGGCGGCGGGAGCCATTGCGATCACCGAACTTTACTTAAGCTGGTCACACGAATTTGGTCAGTTCATCGTTGGCCGCGTTCCGCTCCAGTTCGGCTTGGGTGTTGCCTACAGCGCTGGCAACGGCCTTTTCGATCACTACATCACAACCAAAGACTTGGTTGCTTACAAGTTGGTGTTTGGAAATCTGTATGTGATGCCGATCAAGGCCAAGGTTAACGAAGGTGCGCTCAACACGTTTGCCGACGTTGACGATTACATGGTGCAAGTTGGGTACGACAATCCCGACACGGAACTGTCATTGGGCTTCATGTACGACCTGCACGTGGTGACCGGTAACGATAGCCCTGTCGGACCATCGGGTGGTGCCGCCAGCGGCGGCGCGCCGTTTTTGGGTAGCCCAGCTTTTGCGGGCCCCCAGGCAAGAACGGGAAGTTACACCAACACTCTGATGTCGTTTTTCTTCTCTGAAAAACCCCTACCCTCACTGCGTGCTAGTGTCGAATTTGATCTGGCCCAGGGCTCAACTGGTATTCAATGGGCTCCCGGAGCTTCGACAGGGCTCAACGCGTACGGTTTAGCGACGGAGCTCGCTTGGCTTCCGCATGATAATTCAAAGTGGAGCGGCAAATTGAAGTTCGGTTTAGCGACCGGTGATGACCCCGGCACTTACGATGTCGATGAAGGTTTCCAATTTAATCGCAATTATCAAATTGCGCAGTTGATGTTCCACCAACCCTTAGGCCAAGCCGATATCCTGCGCACGGGTCTGGTTCGCAACACGAACATCGCGCCGTCGGCTCAGCTCGACACGGAGGCGGTCAGCAACGCCATTTATATCGCGCCAAGTTTGAATTACCAGCTTCGCGACAATATTTCGTTTATGTGGACTCTTGTTTACGCTCGCCTGAATAAAGATCCGATGGGACCTGGCGCGAACACGGCGATGGACCTAGGTTACGAAGGCGACTTCTCGGTGACCTGGAAGCCCATGGAACGCCTCACCTGGGTATCAGGAATTGGCGCACTTCTGCCAGGAAACGCTTGGCGAGGGGCGACCAGCGCCTACAACAATGGCCTGAGTACAACTCCGGCTGATAGCTTTGAAAACAAAATGGCTTTCGGACTTGAATCCAAGGCCGCCATTTCATTTTAAGTGCAACACGTACGGCATCTTTGATTGCCTCTCGAGAGTAGCATCGTGATGAGCAGCTCGATTAAAGTGGCGGAGCAGGGCCCCGGGGGGAGGGAAACTTTCCCCCGGTTTTTTTGAGCTACAACTCATCTTCAGCATTGTTAAGAGGAGCTTCAGCCAAGTTGGCGTTGTCGGCGTTGTCGGAGTTATCGGAGTTGTTGGTCTGTACGGCGGCTGAGCAAATCGGAACCGCGTTTCCGCGAAGAGCCGCACCAGCCACTTTGCAAGCTCCCATTTGCATGTAGCTTGCGTTATGGTGACAGAGACTCAGTTCTTTCTTGAGTTGGGATACCTTGCAGCCGCCCCATCCGAGGTAAGCCGCCCGCTCGAGATTACTCATTTGCCTAAACTTTTTATGATTGCAGCCGTAGCCCGCGTTCGCTGCGCGAGCAAAGGCTGAAAGATAGTTGTTGAGGTAGTAACGAACTTGGATCAAACGAGGACTGACATCGGGCTGAGCCGCCTGCAAGCCATGCAGAATTTGCCGATATGTCCGTGACGAGCCGTACGGCTTACCTAAAAGTTGAAAGAGTCCGTAGGCTCCAGAACTGCGATTGACGGCGTTCGGATTGCCATGTGATTCACCGAGTATGCGGTAATAAACCAAGCGCGGGTCAAGATCTTTGCGATGATTCCAGATTTCCTGGTGGATAGCCGCAATGATCTCTTCCGTTTCGTGGTAAGCGGCCACGGGCCGCAAGGCCTTGACCAGAACCGGATCGCTGGCGGCCAAATAGCAGGCTTCTTGGGCCTGGCTAGGAGCGGCCGAGAATGCGACAGCGAAGGCGGCAAACAAATTGATCATGGCATCCCTTACGCGCAAGTTCAGTTGACATGATACACTTTTTTCGCCCGAAAAGCTTCTCAAGGCACACGGACGAATCAATTGCTGGGACAAAATTTGGCATTTCGCAAATGAATTGAAAGAGTTTAATTTCCCAAGTCCCGGCTTCTCAATGGAAAATTCGGCTTTCTGTAATCTTGCTGTTGAAAGTATTGACGCATAAATCTTACAGGTTAATTCAGGAGCAAGAAGCTGGTGGCGAAGGCAAAAAAAAGCGGGCCATCATGGCCCGCGGGGGTCGGGGGGTCGGGGGCATTTTCAAGGTCTCGGGGAAATGGCGCGAAACGAGGCCACCATTGCGGCGGATTAGTGCGGCGCGACTCCGAGTTGCAAGCCTTGCGGCAGCTGACCAGGAACGTAAGTCGTATTGAGGTTGCCAAGAGTTAAATTGGGAACAGCCGAGTTCGTCGTCATGTTTGTTACAGGCTGACTGAGCCGAGAGTAGCTGACCGGAAGGTTGTTGGCGAGGTTGGTGCGAACCTGCAGAAAGTTACCGGGATAATTGCCAAGAGTTCCGCCTCCGCCGAGAGTGCCCAAACCGCCCAGGGCTCCGAGAGAGCCGACCATTGGGTAGTTGTTTCCGTACAGCAGTTGGTTTGTATTCAACATTCCCAGAATGTCGTTTTGAACCTGCTGGTAGGGCATCGAGAATTGGCTAAAGTCAGTCGACGGCAAATAGCCGAGACGGTTGGCTGCCAGCATTTGGCCGTAAGGCTGACCGATTTGCGACTGCGCTTGCAACATCAGTTGTTGCTCCTGCTGCATGATCTGAAATTTAATTTGCATCAGCTGGTTTTGCGCGAGCATATTGCCGGGATTTTGTTGTACAGCTAGAGTTGCTTGCATCAGTTGATCGCGAAGATTATTGCGCGAATCCTTCACAGTGTCTTCGAGCGAGACCGAACGACGGTAAGTTTCGCCGCCCGAGCGCAGGGCCTCGAGACCCAGAGTTAAGCGACTCATCCGAAAAGTGTCGAGGTTGAGCGACGAAGTCAGTTCGTTGACTGTATCGAGAGTTTCTTGAAGAAGACTTTCGCCCTCGTCGACTTTTGAATCATCTTTGCTCATCAAGCGATTCTTGATGCTCTTGCGCAAAGTTCCACCTACGACTTGCTCAATTTTGTTCATGGCTTTCTGACGGCCGTTGTAAGTATTGAAATCGGTGCTGTCGCTGGTTTCAAGATCGCCCAGTTTGCGCAGCTGGCACTCGTTCTGTTCAACTTCCGTCAGCGGGTTGCCATGTGAATTGAGTCGGCACGCAGACATTCCCGTCTTGATATCTTCTTTTTCTTTTTTGGCTTGCTCGCGATCATTTGGCGAGGTGCCGATGGTTGGGACCGAAGGGACCGAGTCATCGACGCAATTGCTGATATGGCGTTTGACCGCGAGAGCGATCGTATTGTCGTTGTCCTGTTTCACATCAGTGTTGGTTAGATTTGTCGACAGACTTCCAATCTTTTCGATCGTAATTGTTTTAAAATTGCTAATTTCGCCTGTGTGAAGCGCAATTTGCATACGCGTACGTAATACACCATCGGCGTTTGCGTATTCGGTATAGGTCACATAAAAACGCATTCCGCAAATCTTCGGAAGTTCAATATGGGGAGATTGGGGCTGTTGATTGACAACGGGAGCTGCGGGTGGTGCTGCAGGTGCGGCCGGTGCCGGCGAAGCAGAATCAGCCGGAGCTGCCGGTGGCGCGTTGTTGTTTGTGCCCGCATTCGGTCCGCCGTTTGAGCCGACGGTTTCTGATGAGAGACTCAAAGTTCTCAGACTCGGCTGCCAGGAAAGCTGGGCGAGTACAGCCAGGAGCAAAAGCCCCTTCAGCAGGCGTGTGTTGCCGGGCTGTGGTTTCATATTTGAATCCTCCGTCTGATCGAGTGAGAGCCAAGTGAGAGCCAAATGAGGGTCGAAACACGATCCTCCAACTCAGGTACAATCCAAGAATGGGTCCACAAGCGGGCTCGCTGGCTATCGCGGTAAGATATTGAAAACAATGAATATTACCAACTCAAGTCAAGCGAGCAAAAGTTCGACAGCTGTCGAAGATCCTAGGCGGGGTTGCTGGCCAGCTCGTGAAATCCTTGTCAATTCGTGGTGCTAGCAGGTGTCTTGTGGCTTGCGGGTGAAAGACGATTTACGGCCCAAAAACGGAAGCGTCAGACAAAACACTTGAAAAGACAGCCCAGCCCTGATTTCTAGGCGAGCGTGAAGTTGAATTTTGCAATGGCTCCGCGGCCGCCCGATGTTTCGGGTCATGATTGGTTGAATTGGCAGTGGCAAATGCGCCACTCCTTAAAGTCGGAAGCCGACTTTCGCGCGGCCTATGAGCTCTCTCAAGATGAGGTTCTGGGCCTTAAGGGGGCTGGTTCGCTCTTTCAGATTCGTACCACTCCTTATTATGCAGCCGTGGCATCGCGGACCGATCCGCGCGATCCGATTCGCAAAATCCTCATGCCGACATCTCGCGAACTCAACTTACAGCCGGCGCAGGCTTTGCTCGATCCTTTAGGTGAGAAGAAAAATCAGCCCACACCACGAATTATTCATCGTTATCCAGACCGCGTGCTGTTTCTTTTGACTGATACTTGTTCTGTTTACTGCCGCTACTGCACGCGCAAACATTTTACGGGCGGTGACGTGGCGATGGTGCGTGGAGCGGATTACGAAAACGCTCTGAATTACATTCGAAGCCACTTAGGGATTCGAGAAGTGATTCTCTCAGGCGGCGACCCCCTAACCCTTGCGGATTCTGCGCTCGATCGGGTACTGGCGGATTTGCGCGCCATCGATCACGTTGAAATCATCCGTATCGGCTCGCGCATGCCGGTGGTGTGCCCGATGCGCGTGACGCCGGAGCTCGTGCAGATGTTGAGGCGCTATCAGCCGGTTTTTATGATGACGCATTTTAATCATCCACGCGAAATCACCGCCGAAGCCGCAGTGGCGCTCGGGCTCTTCGTCGATCACGGAATTCCGGTTTTCAATCAGATGGTTCTGCTCAATGGAGTTAACAATCATCCGGCCATTGTCCAAGCTCTCTCTCGGCGCCTGCTCTTTTTACGCGTGAAGCCCTACTATATGTTTCAGTGCGATCCGAGCGAAGGTACAGACCATTTGCGGACCTCAGTCGATGAGTCACTCGAAATCCAACGCGAGCTCTGGGGGCGACTCTCGGGCCTCGCGATGCCGAGCCTATCGCTCGATATTCCCGACGGCGGAGGAAAGGCTGGGCTTGTTCCCAATTTCGAAGTGGCGAGTCGACCAGGCGAGCGAACTTATGTCGGCTGGGACGGAGTTCGCGCAACCTATGTTGATCCGCGCGACGGTGTAAGTGCTTCGCACGAGATACCGGTCGACACGGAGGCTTACCTAGCAGAGTGGGAGCAATTAAAATCGGCGCGCGAAAGCTGATTTTTTGAAGCGCCTCACGCGGTTCAAACCTTCTCCAGGCGAGCGTACTTGGCGACGAATTTCTTTACGGTATTGTCGTTAAAGACGACATTCACTTTAAGATCACCGCCTGAGCCTTCGGTGCTCAACACACTTCCGATGCCATAAGTAGGATGGCGAACGCGCATGCCTTTTTTCAAGCCGCCAGAGGCAACATCTGCATCCGAGTCAAACTCGTCGCTACCAAACGAATCTGAAAAGTCGTCGTAGCTCGGCATCTCATCCACCAAAGGATGAGCCTGGTATGAGCCCGAGCCGCCTTGCTGCATCCGCTGCCTTGCGCGGTCGACAAAGCTTGAGCCACCTTGGCTCGTTTGGTGAACGATGCCCTGGGTGGGAAGTTCCTTCAGAAAGCGACTCGGCGGATTTTGTTGTTCGTAGCCCCAGACGCGCCGGCTACGGGTGTAGGTGAGCGTGAGTTTTTTCTCTGCTCGAGTCATGCCGACGTAGCAAAGCCTACGCTCTTCTTCGATCGCGGTCGGATCGCTCGACTCTTCGGTGGATCGCCCACTCGGAAATAGATTTTCCTCAAGGCCCACCATGAACACCACTGGATACTCGAGGCCTTTTGAAATGTGCAGGGTCATCATTGTCACTGCTTGCGTTTGCGCGTCGTCGAGCGCGTCTTGATCGGACACAAGAGACATCTCTTCAAGGAAAGTTTGCAGGTTGCCGTCTTCGCCGCGCTCTTCTGTAAACTTGGCGATGGCATTGTCAAACTCTTCTAAGTTCTCGATGCGGCTTTCGCTTTCGGTCGAGTCTTCTTCTTTGAGTTTTTGCACGTAACCGGTGGCATCCAAGATGGCGTGATAAATTTCAGGCAAAGATAGTTGTTTCGCTTTTTCACGCAAGCTGTCGAGCAGGGTCAAAAACTCGCGCAGTTTGCGAGTCGCCGCTGGGTTGAATTCGCGATGATCGACCGCCTCGGCAGTTCCTTCGACCATCGAGAGTTTGCGAGCAGCTGAAAACTCTTCGACACGATCGATGGTGGTTTTTCCGATTCCTCGGGCTGGAACGTTGACGATTCGTTTGAAAGCAATGTCATCAGTCGGATTCAAAATCAATTTCATGTAGCCGAGGATGTCTTTGATCTCCATGCGCTCGTAGAACTTCATGCCGCCGACGATGCGGTAGGGAAGATTGCGAGTTCGAAATTGCTCCTCGAGCACGCGCGACTGTGCGTTGGTGCGATAGAAAATCGCGACTTGGTCAGCTGTCACTTGGCTCGCGCCATCACCCATCGAAAGAAGTTTATGAATTTCGCCGACGACGTAGCGTGCCTCGTCGTATTCATTGCCCTCTTCGCGAACGATAATTGGATCGCCCATCGGGTTTTCGGTAAAAAGAGTTTTATCTTTCCGCTGCGAATTGTTGCGGATCACGTGCGTTGCGGCCGAGATGATAGTTTGGCTAGAACGATAGTTCTGCTCAAGCTTCACCACTTTGGCGCCGTTAAAATCCTTTTCAAAATCGAGGATGTTGCGGATATCGGCGCCCCGCCAAGAATAGATCGACTGATCTTCGTCGCCGACCACGCAAAGATTGCGGTGAGCGCTGGCTAGCTTCTGCACGAGCAGATACTGGATGCGGTTGGTGTCCTGGTACTCATCGACCATGATGTACTTAAACTTGTTTTGGTAAGACTCAAGGACCACGGGATAATCGCAGAAGAGCTGGTGAGTCTTCAGTAACAGGTCTCCGAAATCGAGAGAGTTGGAGCGTTTCATCTCGACTTCGTACGCTTCGTAAACTTGTAAGGAACGCTCGTCCATCAGACGCGGTCGTTTGCGAACATCTTCGGGCGTGTAGCCATCGGTTTTCGCTGCATTAATGCGAGCGGCGAATGCCTTAGCTGGATGAGTTTTCTCGTCGATGCCGAGGCCGAGCACGACTTTTTTCACCATCGAATTTTGATCTTGAGTATCGTAGATTCCGAAAAATGGTTTGTAGTCGAGAAGATGGATGTGCTCGCGCAGAATACGGGCGCAGATCGAATGAAACGTGCTGATCCAAAGCTTGTCGACAACCGGCACTCCGACCGTACGGAGCAAACTCAAGATGCGGCTCTCCATCTCGCGGGCCGCTTTGTTGGTAAACGTGACGGCGAGAATTTCGTCGGCATTGGCGAGGCGCCTCGCGATCAAATTCAAGGCGCGCACGGTGAGCACTCGGGTTTTGCCGCTACCGGCCCCGGCAAGGATTAAAAGCGGACCATCCAGCGTTTCGGCTGCTTCACGCTGCGGCGGATTCAGCTGCGAGTTTATTTTTTCGAGAGCGAGGTCAGATTCGACGTCGCTTGGGGCGTCGCCAGCCCGCGGTTCACGTGGCTCACCGGCCATTCTTTTAAAGGTGCCCAAAAGAGTCGTTCCTGCCATGGTGAGGTTGTCACTTTCAGTTTTGTGATCGGCTTCTAAATCACCGAACTTATTAGAAAAAATCAAACAGAACGAACCTAGCGAGGCGGCCCACTTTCTGCACTCTCATGGAGAGCAGATGAACGACGAAAATCGTCGCGGGAAAGATTCCCTCAGCGCCGCCGCCTGATTGACCAGTGAATAGGCGCCTGTCATCGAAGTGGACGCGTCGAAATGTAGCTTAGGCGGGTGGGTTTTGTGAAGTCTTCTTCTCTGCAAATTCGAACTAGAATTGCCCTCCGGACGGTTGCTTGCCTTTTCCGTAGTGGGTTGAGCTTGTCTGCCTGCGCCATTTTTGTCTTGGCCGGCTGTAGCCGTGGTGGATCTTCCGACGGCAATCTATTTCAAATTCCGTGGCCAGACTCGAACGGTAATTACCACCTGCAAAATATCTCAATCACCACCTTTGACCATCCCGATACACTCTCGGGAAAGTACGCGCAGGTTTACATTCATCCTTACGAGGTGGGTGGCAAACTGGCGTCAGATCCCCCTCATGCCCGGTTCATTCACACAGAAAAAGGCGTGAGCATTCCTGAAGACTACGCGACTCTGCAGGGAACGGCGATCCAGGCGCACTTCGAGCGCCTAGTTGCCATTGATCAACAGCTTGGCCTTTCAATAAGTCACGGCTTTACCATTCCTTTTAAGATTGCGATCCAAGCCAACCTCACGTCTGACGGTGGCGCGGTAACGAACAATGCCGTTTTTGATCGTGATCTTGATGCGCTGATGGTCGCCCCGTACTCTGCGCCGCAACTTCCGATCGCGGTCAACGCGGGCATTCTCGCGCATGAGCACTTTCATATGATTTTTCAAAGCATTGTTCTCGATCAGTTGTCGAGTGAATCGTCTGCGCAGCAAACGGGCCTACGGCAAACTGGCCTTGGCTCGCATTGTGATTGGTCGCAGCTGGGTGCGCCTGGCGCAAGCACGGATGATGGGGCTCCGGGCGACGATGCGGGCGCTCCTTCTGTGGACGGCACTGCGCAAGAGGCGACTCCATCGTCCAATGAAGATGTCGACAAAGTCACCCGATACAATGCGTTTTACCTGCGGGCACTCAATGAAGGACTCGCTGACTTTTGGGGCTGGGCCTACACAGGAGATAGCAAGTTTATTGCGCGCTCCCTTTCGACGGAGATTGAACGCCGGCGCATCGACGTTAAAGTTGATCAATTGCAAAGTGCCGAGGTGCTCGACCAAATTTACGTGAGCGGCACGCGCTTTGGGCAAGTGATATCTCAAGGCCGTCTGGTCGCCAACGCCTACAAAGTTGGGACCGATTATGCGCGGGCATTTTACGAATTGGCGTTTGACGCCGCTCACGAAGATGTCTCGACGCTTGATAAGAGAATGATAGCGGTGCAAGCCTTGGCGCAGGCGTTGCCAGACTTCGCCGCCAGCGTCGTACGTGCAGAGAAAAAAAAAAGGTTATCTCACCAAATTTTATTTTTTCGGCGCTCTGGAAACATTGGCCAAAACAAACTAGCTCGGCGTGCACGCGACTTCGTCGAATGGCAGCGCCCGAGCCCCGTGCCCCGTTTGTTTCCAAACTGAATTGCCAGCCCGAGTCGGCAGCGCCGTCGTCTTCTCCTGCCCCATCGCCATCGCCATCCCAACCTCCAGCGCCGACACCGTCGCCGACTTCGACGCCTTCCGGTGGTTCACAGTGAAGGTACTTATTTTAAGCTTCATCATTCTGCTGAGTTTCACGTTTCGTACGGAGGCGGTTCGGGCCGACGTCATCGCGGCGGTTGGGGCCGGATTTTCATTTGTCACCGAATCGGATGGCCGAACAATTGATGCCGAACAGCCACTCTTGATCCGCGGTGGATACCGTTTTCAAAACGCAGTCGACGTGTACCTTGAATACAGCACATACTCCGCCTCAGACGGAAATGCCTCGCTCTATGTTTCTAAACGCCACAATGAATTTCTGACTTGGGCGCGACACATTTTTTATCCGACTTGGCTGGTATCGCCGTACCTCGCCGCCGGCGCCGGATTTGAATACGATAAGATTCAGACCACGTTGGGCGCCGAGGTGAGCAACGAAAGCGGAAGTCCTTACGCGATGGGCGCCTTAGCGGGAGGAATGCGAATTGCCTTTTGGCAGCCCCTCGATCTTCAAATCGAGGGTCGCGCGACCTTTGCCGGTGACAATTCAACGAATCCAACCCTCGGCTGTAATTTTCTGCTCGGAGTCAGTTTTTGAAGCTGCGGCGCTTCTGCAAAAGGTACCAGGTACCTACCGCTGGATCTTCTGCACAATAGCCGAAGCGACAGAGGTCTGTTTTAAAAGCTCGGCCCGGTAGAGTGTTGCCTCTTTTTGTGACTTGAAGCTTCCGACGCTCACGCGGTACCAGGTTTTGCCGCCGACATTGGCTTCCACAGGGAATGCGGGAAATCCTTTTTTCACCAGCTCATCGGCATGTTCTTTTGCGGCCTCCGCCGTCGGATATGATGCCACTTGGACGGTGAACTCGACATCGGCAGTCGAGCCGACGGTTTTTGGCAAGCTACTGGGGACGCGTGATTCAACTTTTTTTGCGGGCTCTTCCGGCGAGGCGTTTCTGGCGATGCGGCTTGCGGCCTTCATCGAAGCACTCAGGTCGGGCTTGGTTTCAGCGTGGCCTTCACGTACTGCTACCGCTTTGAGTTTCGGCTTCGCCGCTTGAGGAGCAGATTCAGCGGTCTTAGCTGATTCTTTTTCAGTGGAGGCTTTTTCAGCCACTGAGGCCGGTTGGTGCTCAGCTTGGTGCTCAGCTTGACGCTCAGTCGCGGCCTGCGCTTCTTCTTTTTTCCCTTCAGTTTTTCCGCTGACCACTTCGGACTTAACTTCGTCGCGCGCCGAATTCATGAGCTTGTTGTTGACCGCGTTGGTCTCTTCTTCGGCAATCGCATCTTCCGGGTTCAGTTCGGCTTTCTCGCCATCCGCGGTGGTCGCGCCTTCCCCTTGTGCTACGTCGGTGTCGTGGTTGAAGTTTCCTTTGAGTGTCTGGTATTGGTATTCGCTGTCGCTTAAGTGCTTACCGAAGTAAACCCCAGACGAGAAAGCGAGCAGGCAAATAAAAGTGATGAGCAGCATTTTGAGAATTGTGTCCATTCTCGAACTGCCAGTCTGATCTGTGACGAAGGATGAGCCGTGGCTTCGATCCTGATTTTGGTTTGCCATACTTGGTTTCGTACCTTGCTTCATATTGTACATGCTAGTATCACTCCCTGTGCTGCATCCTGCGAGCACGAGACCCGTCACGAGACCTGTCACGAGACCTGTCACGAGACGTCGTCCCAACCTTGATGTTAGCGGCCAAATGCTCGTTTGGTCAACGTGTCAAAACCTTGACAACGCAAAACCGAGGGGTCTTGATGAAGGCATGGCTCAAAACAAAACTGAACAGAACTGGCGCCTTCAAAGCCGCGAACTCCTGCAGGTCGCAAGTCGAGCTTGTGATGAGTCGCGCACCATTCTCAATAGCTATTACGGTAACTTACGAAAAATCGACGAAAAATTTCAGGCTGGTCTGGTGAGCGAAGCCGATCGGGCCAGCGAAACGCACATTAGCCAGGCCCTTCGTCAAGCATTTCCCGGCCACCGCATTCTCGGCGAGGAATTCGGGCTCTCGCAAATTGAAAAAAACTCAAACGGAGAATTTCTTTGGATGATCGATCCGCTCGACGGAACGACCAATTACATTCATCAGTTTCCTTTTTTCTGTATCAGCATCGGGCTCGAGGTCGATGGTGAGCTGGTTCTCGGTGTAGTGGATGCTCCGAAACTCGATCTGCGCTTTCATGCGGTCAAAGGCGAAGGTGCTTTCGTCAATGGTGTACCGATGACCGTGAGTGCTCGCGGGCAATTTCGGGATGGGCTCTTCGCCACGGGGTTCTCCAGCTATGATGACCGTCTGGGAGAGCAACTCATGCTGGTTGAACAAGTGACTCGTGAGGCGCGCGGTATCCGTAGAGCAGGTGCGGCGGCACTTGATCTGTGCTTTGTTGCTCAAGGCGTATTCGACGTTTTCTGGGAAAAGAGTCTGGCTCCCTGGGACACGGCTGCAGGCGCCGTCATCGTGCGCGAAGCTGGCGGAAAAGTTACAGATATGGACGGACAGTCTTTTACTCCGCGTAGCGCTTCGATTTTGGCCGGAAATCCAGTCCTTCACACTGAAGTATTAAATCGCTACGCTTCTGTTAAAGCGTCAACTCGTTGACCTGACCAGCGTCTAACCGACGCGTCTAGGTCGCTTCAAGACCCCGCTCTCCCACCAAAAAACAAATACTTACCTCACTCCTCTTGACGCAAGTCTTGTTGGCATCGGCGTTGCTCTGCAGGGCTTGCGAGACCATTTTGTTTTTTAAGGGGAGTCCACAGTGGCAGAGGAAAAAGCAGCCGCAGCTACCGAATCAGCGGCCTCGCACGCGCCGGCGAGTAAGCCAATTGTTCTTTACGCTTTGGCTATCATCAATATGCTTTTCGTCGCTGGCGTCGGAGCGATGCTGTACATGAGCAAAAAGAGTGAAGCAGAGCACGCCAAAGTCATCGACAAAGCCGCCAACGGAATGGTTGAGCAGGACACCGCTGCGGACAAGGCTCACAAAGAAGAAGAGGAAGAGTACATCGGAAAAATGATTCCGCTTGAAACCTTTCTGGTCAATCTTTCGGGCAATCGCGGCAATAAAGTCCTTAAAGTAAATATGGAGCTCGAGGTCGAAGGCGACCACATCGGTGACGAGATCGATAAACGTAAACCGCAGATCCGAGATATCATCATTATTCTGCTGTCGAGCAAAACCTACGCCCAGCTATCTTCGACAGAAGGTAAAGAGTTTCTACGTGATGAAATTCGCGACACCGTGAACTCGTTCTTGACCAAAGGCAAAATTAAACACGTCCACTTCACCGAATTTATCTTCAATTGATGGAGCGCCGGGAATGAGTCAGGTACTTTCACAAAGCGAAGTCGATGCATTGCTCGCCGCGGTTTCCGAGGGCGAAGTCGCTACCGAGGGTGGTGGCGACTCGGCGGGCGGAGGTGGCGGCGCCGGCGGAAACGGCAACGTCATGGGTGACGACCGTGTCGTCGTTTCCTATGATTTAACGAGCCAAGACCGGATTATTCGCGGTCGTTTACCCCAGCTCGATGTCATTTACGAAAAATTCATGCGCTCTTTTCGCGTCTCACTTTCAAGCGCGCTCAGAAAAATCGCGGCGCTCAATCATGCCAGCACGGACTTCTTGAAGTTCGGTGAGTTCATCAACACTTTGCCGATGCCGACGTGCATGAGTGTTTTGCGCTTTAACGCGCTTCGTGGATCGGCGCTCCTTGTGATCGAGAGTAAACTTGCCTACGCGCTCGTTGATAGCTTCTTCGGAGGCGATGATCGACCTTATACGAAAATTGAAGGCAAAGACTTTACGCCAATCGAGCTCTCAATCGTAAAGAAAGTGGTCGAACTCGGCATCGAGGATTTGGAACAAGCTTGGAGTTCTGTTGAAGTGATCGATTGCAGTTTCGTCCGGACGGAAGTAAATCCGCAGTTTGTCGGTATCGTCCCGCCAACAGACGTAGTCATCGCTTCGACCTTTGACGTGGAACTGGAAAACGCCAACGGCACGATCACACTCGTCATTCCGTACGCGACGATCGAGCCGATCAAGCAAAAGTTACAGAGCGGATTCCAAGTTGAATCCGACCAGACCGACAAGAAACTCTGGGCCGGAATTATCCAGGAGCAGCTCATGGAAACGAGCGTCGATGTGCGTGTCGATCTTGGCTACACCGAGATCACGCTCGATGAGCTCATGGGTCTCAAGCCGGGCGATGTGATTTCGCTCGACCAAGATGCGACCGGCGAATTTGATATTCAAATTGAAGGTGCAAAAAAATTTAAAGGTCTTTACGGCATCAACCACGGCTCAGTCGCCGTGCAAGTGACCCGAAAAGTTTCCAAGGAGTAATGGCCATGGCTGAGGAAAAAACCAACGTCTCTTCGCTCCCTGGGGTCGATGCGGCCGCTGATAGCATTAGGGAAGCCAAGAGAGAACGTAACTTGGATTTGATTCTCGACATCCCTTTGCGAGTTACAGTCGAGCTCGGCCGTACCAAGATGGTTGTCAGCGAGCTTCTTAACCTTGGCCAGGGTTCGGTCATTGAACTCAGCAAGCTTGCGGGCGAACCGATGGAGGTGCTCGTCAACGATAAGCTTGTGGCACGTGGTGAGGCCGTGGTCGTCAATGAAAAATTCGGTGTTCGGTTAACTGACATCATTTCGCCCGCAGAACGGGTTGAGCAGTTGAAGTGAGGAAAATGGCGATGGCAAATAAAAATCTGATTTTGATCATAGCGGTTTGTTTCTTAGGCCTAAACGCCGGTGCCGAGATGGTCGCCGCTAACGATGCCAGCGACGTCATGCTCGCAAAATTGGTGGTTGATCCGCAAACGAAACCTACTGAGCGCGTTGCCGCTGTGGAGACGACGGCTAGCGCCGCAGCCGCACTGGAGAAAAAGGAATCTCGCACTGAGGTGATGAGTGAGCCTAAGGCTGAGCCCAAGGCTGAGGTAAAAGCTGAGGTAAAAGCTGAGGTAAAAGCTGAGGCCAGTCGTCTGCCGGAGAATCAAATTCCGGTCCTTACGGGTGGCAAGGATCTCAAGCGCGCTTCGGGTAGCGGTATCGGGCGCATCATCATAACTCTCGGCGTATTCACCGTGCTCTTTGCCGGCCTCGCTTTTGGCTTGCGTCGCTGGATGCAACGAAAAGTGCCGGGCCTTCCGGCCACTAAGATCCGCATATTGAGTCAACATCCACTCGGTCCAAAAAAGAGCGTTGCGATCATTCAAGTCGCAGGCGAAGCGCTGCTCATTGGAATTACTGATCACAACATATCGATGCTCAAAACCCTGGCGTTGATCGACGACGAAATACCAGAGGAACAACCGCAACGTTTCGACCACGCACTTTCTGATTTCGACGATATGGACGAGGCGCAAAGCACAAACCTTGCGATTCGTAAACCTCACAGGCAAGAACCTGAAGAATTTGCGATGCGCGGATTGAAAGATATCCGCGACACGGTTTCGACGCGAAGCCGTGGGATGAAGAGTTACTGAGGGAGAGTCTCTTGAAGAACAGCTGAGGAGCCAGGATGAGATCAAAATTTTCAAAATCATGGCGTTGGACGATGGCGATTATGCTCTTGATGCTGGCCTCGGCTGGCGTCGCGCATGCACAGGGAACACCGGTAAACGGCGTAACTCTGCCAACCGTCAGCCTCGGTTTTAAAAATGTCGACAGTCCCGGCGACGTGGTGAACGCGATCAAGATCGTCTTGATGCTCACCGTGCTCACACTCGCGCCCGCGATTCTCATCATGATGACGGGCTTTACGCGCATCATCGTGGTGCTGTCTTTTTTACGTCAGGCGCTCGGCACAGCGCAAATGCCCCCGAACCAGCTCCTAGTGGGGCTCGCCTTGTTTTTGACATTTTTCATTATGCGCCCGGCATTTGAACAGATTAACAATAAAGCGCTCAGACCCTATCTCGCGGGAACAATTTCGCAAGATACTGCGGTCGAAGAAGCCCTTTCGCCCCTCAGAAAATTTATGTTCAACCAAACGCGCGACTCCGACCTCGCATTGTTTGTAAAATTATCTAAAATGGAGAAGCCGAAGACTTTAGCAGATGTTCCAACGATTGTTCTCATTCCGGCATTTGTGATTTCCGAGCTGAAGACTTCGTTTGAGATGGGCTTCATTATTTATCTTCCGTTTCTCGTGATCGACATGGTGATCGCGAGCGTGCTCATGGCGATGGGTATGATGATGCTTCCGCCGGTCGTTATCTCACTTCCTTTTAAAATCATGCTTTTTGTCTTAGTCGATGGTTGGACGCTTTTGATCGGCTCGATGGTCCAAAGCTTCGGTTGAGGGGGACATGTGACTGAAGACCTGATTATGAAACTCGGCCAAGATACTTTGCGGACCACGGCCATGCTGTCGGCACCAATGCTGGGTGCGGCGCTCGTCACGGGCCTGATTGTATCGGTCATTCAGGCCATCACGCAGATCAATGAAGCGACGCTGACCTTCATTCCGAAGATGATTATCATCGGTGTCGTGATGATTTTGGCGGGACCCTGGATGCTCGACATCCTCACTCACTTCACCATTGGACTCTTTGAAAATCTTGCGATGTACGTGCGAGAGTAGTGATGGAATCTGCGTTCCCACTTCTGAACTTCAATGCCAATGAAATTTTGGCCTTCGCCCTCGTCTTTCTTCGCATGTCGGCCTTTACGGTCACCTGGCCGGTTTTCAGTGTTTTCAACGTTCCCGGATATTTAAAAATTCTTTTTGCCGTTACCGTGAGCATGGTGGTCTTTCCGATCATTGACCGCTCGGGATTAGGTGGAGCTGGCTTCACCCAAGATATCGGTTGGCTTGCAGGCAAAGAAGTTTTGACAGGTCTGTGTCTCGGATTCATGACTCGACTCTTTTTCTTCGCGATTTCCGTCGGCGGAAATCTCATCGCGACGAGCTCAGGCCTTGCCAACGGCCAGCTTTTTAACCCGGCTTTGGGCGCGACGACCACGACCGTCGAACAGTTTTACTCGTCCTTGGCCACGCTGCTTTTTCTGTCTCTCAATGGTCATCACTATTTTTTGACGGCAATCGTGCAGAGTTTTGAATTTATTCCTCTGGTGATACCTGCTGTGACGGGTGGCACCGATGTTGCTTCACCATTTAGTCATATGGTCGGACATTTTTCAGAGAGCGGAATGATCTTGCAGACGGTGGTTGTCGCCGGCATTAAAATGTCGGCGCCAATTCTCGTTACGATCTTTGTGCTCAATGTTGTGATGGGCGTGATCAGTCGAGCGGTACCGCAAGTCAACGTTCTGGTGACGAGCATGTCCGTGAATTTTATGGCGGCGTTGGTCGTCATGATCATTGCGATCCCTACTTTGATCTTGGAGCTGGATCACCAGCTCTTAGATTTTGTAGGCCAGCTTTTTAAGTTTATGAGATCGAACTGAACAAGGATGATTTTTGGCTGAGCAAGAGCAGGAACGTACAGAAGAGGCAACTCAGCAGCGGCGAGATGATTTTCGCAAGCGCGGCCAAGTGGCCAACACTCGCGAGCTGGGGTCGGTCTGCATGCTTTTGATATCGGCATTGATGCTGTGGTTTATGGGAAGGTTTTTCCTCGCGCAAATGGCTGAGATTGTAACACAAACGATGGGATCCTTTCTGGTTGAGGCCGCGCGCAGTGGCGACTACATTCCTGCGACACTGTTTGTGCTTAAACGCGCGATTATGGTGGCGGGTCCGTTCGTCGGTATTCTCGGTACGGTCGGTGTCGGCGCGACGGTTATCCAAACCGGTTTTCTCAACAACGAAGAGGCCCTCAGTTTTGATCTCGAGAAAATAAATCCGCTCAGTGGTCTCAAGCGACTCGTCAGTCTGCGCGCCTGGATCGAGGGCGTGAAGGCGATTGTTAAACTGATCGTGGTTACTGCCGTTGTCTATTATCTGGTCAAAGATCAATTGAATCAGCTTCCGCTTTTAGTCAATTTTTCGGCCAATCAGCTGATGGTCTTTACTGGCTTGATCACGGTTCGGGTGTTGGGCGGTGTCGGGACTTTCATGGGGGTCTTGGCCGCAGGCGATTATTTCTTTCAGCGCTGGCAGTTGGAAAAGCAAATGCGCATGACCAAACAAGAGGTCAAGGAAGAGCATAAGTCTCGTGAAGGCGACCCGATGATCAAGGCTCGAATTCGCCGGATACAGCGCGAAATGGCCAATAAGCGCATGATGACCGATGTGCCTAAGGCTGATGTCGTCATCACCAATCCGACCCACATCGCCTGCGCCCTTCAGTATGATCCGACCAGCATGGCCGCGCCGAAGCTGATTGCAAAGGGCGCTGGCGTGATCGCCGAAAAGATCAAAGAAGTAGCGAGAAAAAATAACGTGCCAGTGATGGAGAACAAGCCCTTAGCGCGCGCCATCTTTAAGACGTTGAAAATCGGTCACACGGTTCCGAGAGAACTTTTCACTGCTGTCGCGCAAGTTCTTTCCTACGTCTACAAATTGAAAAGAAAGGTCCGCTAGGCCATGGAGCAGATCTTTCAATTTCTCAAACGCTTTGATAAGTACACGAAGAACGTTGATCTTCTCGTAGCCCTTACCTTGATGGTCATCTTGGGCGTGATGCTGGTGAAATTGCCGGCGTTCCTGCTCGATATCGCGCTGACGTTAAGTTTGACGAGCTCGATTTTGATTCTTCTTGTTTCGTTGTATACCAAGAAAGCGCTCGAATTCAGCGTTTTCCCAAGTTTGCTCCTGCTTTCGACTCTCTTTCGTCTTTCGCTCAACGTTGCGACCACGCGTATCGTTCTCAGTGACGGTCACAATGGACCAAACGCGGCCGGTTCAGTCATTCACGCCTTCGGAAGCTTCGTCGTCGGTGACAATTACGTCATTGGATTCATCGTCTTTGTTATTTTGGTGGTCATTAACTTCGTCGTCATCACCAAGGGTTCTGGCAGGGTCGCAGAGGTCGCGGCACGGTTCACGTTAGACGCTATGCCTGGTAAACAAATGTCGATTGACGCCGATCTCAACGCCGGATTGATCAATGAAGATCAAGCGCGCAAGCGTCGTAAAGAGATCGAAACAGAAGCAGACTTCTATGGAGCGATGGACGGTGCCTCGAAATTCGTACGTGGAGATGCAATTGCCGGGATCGTGATCACCGTAGTTAACATTATCGGCGGACTTCTCGTTGGTGTTATTCAACATGGTCTCGATATTGGAACCGCCGCGCAGTACTACACGAAACTCACGATCGGTGATGGACTCGTTAGCCAAATTCCTTCCCTCATAATTTCAACCGCCGCTGGTATCATCGTCACCCGCACAGGCTCTGGCGAAGATATGGGTAGTGAAGTCGTAAGCCAGCTTTTCCTTAACCCGCGCGCGCTCTACATTGGCTCGGGAGTCATTGTTGCCCTAGGTTGCATTCCGGCTCTTCCAACCCTTCCGTTTTTCATCATTGGCGGCGGTATGGCCGGCCTCGCCTGGCTCGTGACCCGCTATAAAGCTGAAGCGACTGATAAGGCCCAGAAGTCTGCCGACGAGAGCGCTAAAAAGCCGGAAAAAGAAAGAATCGAGAATCTCTTGCCACTCGATTTGATCGAGCTCGAGGTTGGTTACGGTCTCATCAACATCGTTGAGAGCGAGCAATCGGGCGACCTTCTCGAACGTATCGCCAGCATTCGCAAGCAATTCGCGCTCGATCTGGGGATTATTGTTCCGAGCATTCACATCCGCGACAATCTGCAGCTCGAGCCTGGCGAGTACCGCGTGCTCATTAAAGGCAATAAGATCGGCGGCGGAACTCTGCGGCCCGAGTACATGTTGGCCATGGATCCTGGAAATACCGTGGGGCATGTCGACGGCATTCCGACCAAGGAGCCGGCATTCGGTCTCGATGCTTTGTGGATCGGCAAAGGTCAAAAAGAAGAAGCCGAGCTTGCGGGTTTCACTGTCGTCGATCTTTCAACGGTCATGGCCACGCATATCACAGAGATCATTCGCACCCATGCGCACGAACTTCTTGGTCGCCAAGAAGCTTCGCAACTGGTTGAAAATTTCAAGAAATCATATCCGAAGGTGGTCGAGGAGCTCATTCCTGATCCGCTGCCGCTCGGCACGGTGGTTCGAGTGCTGCAAAACTTACTGCGCGAACAGGTTTCGATTCGCGATCTGTTAACGATCTTCGAAACATTGGCGGATGAAGCGATGCGAACCAAGGACTCGGACCTGCTGACAGAAACCGTTCGCAAGGCCCTCGCCCGAGGTATCACTTCGCGCTATCGCAACGAAAATGGGCGGGTGCCGGTCCTGAGCCTTGATCCTCGTCTCGAGGAATTAATTGCAAATTCGTTGCTGCAAACTGAACAGGGTGTGCAACTGGTCATGGATCCCCGCGTGGCGCATTCGATGATTGAAGGCATTGCAGGCTCAATTGAAAGTCATCCTGAGATCGCGGGCCAGCCGATTCTACTCACGAGTCCGACAGCTCGCCGCCACATTTTCAAACTGACTCATCGGTTTATTCCTCAGTTAGTCGTCCTCTCGCACAACGAACTGACCGCCGATGCGCACATCGCGAGCGTTGGTCAAGTGGAGCTAGCGCATGCGGGTTAAGAAGTTTGAAGCCAAGAACATGAAAGAGGCTTTGAAGATGGTCAAAAACGAGCTGGGACCCGACGCGGTCATTCTCTCGGCACGCGACAATCGAAAAAGCTTTGGCCTTGGTGGCGAAGCCTCAGTCGAAATCACGGCGGCTGTATCCGACTCGACACTCCAGAAAAAGCGCTTCACGGAATCACGAATGACTATGGGCGATCGCGAAAAATTTCAAGCCGCCGACGCGCGCACTCAGCGCTCGCTGATCAACCGCATGGTGGAAAACCGTACACGCGAAGCTGCACCTCGCCCCGAGAAGAGACCGATCACCACAACAAGCTATATTGATATTCCGGATGATGTGGAGCAAACGCCACGGCGGCGCGCGGCTATGGAGCGTGCGAGTGGTCGCAACATCCGCGAACTTCTCAATGAGTTTGATCAGGCCTTTCAGGCTGAGAATCCGGACTTGGAGCGACGCGAAGAACGACGCGAAGAACGACGCGATCCGAGACGAGAAGAAAAGCGTGCCGCGCCTCCTGCGCCGGCAGCTGAGAAAATGCCGGCTCCCAGCGGTCCGAACTCCGAGCGTGCTCTGGCGCGAATTCGCAATGCGGCCGTCGAAGCGTTTAAGGCTGGTGCCTTGCCCGAAGGTCTTTTCGATGATTCTCCCTCCCAGCCAGCAAAACCGGCACCGGAAGTGCAGCGGTCTTCAGTGCAGCGGTCTTCAGGCGGTTTGGAAATGGTGCGCGCGGCTGAGCCACAACAAATTTCCGTTCTCAAAGACGAAATTGATAGGCTCAACAAGGTGCTCGAGACGTTTCGCAAAGTCCCGCAAACTTTTGTTTCAATGCATCCCGGAGCTGACTACAGTTTGCCTTTTGAAGTGAGCTTCATGTTTCAGAAACTTAGCGAGTCTGGAATCTCAGCTGAAAACTGCGTTGAAATTTTACAAGCGGCTGTTAAGGAAATCGATCCCGTGCAGATTAAGAAACGGCCCGTGGTCGATGCGTGGGTCGCGCGCTGGCTCTTAAACAACGTAACCATCGTACCGCAACCGGGCCAAGGGCGCCTGCATCTCTTCGTGGGCGGCTCGGGAAGTGGCAAGACCTCGACGCTCGTGAAGATGGCCAGCCAACTGGTCGTAAAAGAAAAACGGAGAGTCGCGATTCTCTCGACTGATTCATTTAAAGTCGGCGCGGTTGATCAATTGAAGATTTATTGCCAGATTCTCAATGTGCCGTTTGCGGTAATTCGCAATCGCACCGATTGGGAGTGGGTGCTCGGTCAACTCGCCGGAGTGGATCACATCCTCGTTGACTTTCCAGGATTTCAACTCCGCGATCTTGAAGAAATTCAAATGTTCAGGTCGCTGCTTCCGCCTGCTGAGGCTCAACCCATCACACACTTTTGTTCGGCGGCGACGAGCAAAGACGGCGACGTTTTTGAAATGGCTCGAAGATACAAAGTTTGCGAGCCGCAAGATCTAATCTTCACGTGCTTGGATCAATCGGTTCAGCACGGATTAATTTACAACCTCCACCGTAAGACGGGTCTGCGTCTGCATTCGTTTGGGCTGGGAAGTCGAATTCCTGAGGACTACGAAGCCGCAAGCAAAGAGCGCGTGCTGGACCTGATATTCAAATTGACCAAGCTGAGAAGGGAGATCAAGTGAACGAGGCAACCCGCACACGAGTCATTAGCATCACATCCGGAAAAGGTGGCGTTGGCAAAACCACTCTCGTCTCAAATCTCGCGATTCAACTCGCGGCCCAGGGCCAACGCGTTTTGATTCTCGATGGCGACTTAGGGATGGCCAACGTCGACATTATGTTCAATGTCAGACCGCAAAAAACCATTCACGACATAGTTCGGGGCGAAGCGACTGTCGATCAAGTCCTGATGCCAGTCGCCCGGGGCGTGACCCTCCTGCCTGGCGGAAGTGGCGTCTTCGACTTGCAGAACCTCTCCGTCTTCGAGAAGCAATCGATTCTCGAACAGGTGAGCGCGCTCGGCTCTCTTTACGATGTGATGTTGATCGACACGGCTCCGGGCATTGACGACAACGTCTTGTATCTCAACAGTGCCGCGCAGGAGATCTGCGTCGTAGTCACTCCTGATCCCTCGTCGCTAGCCGACTCCTATGCCTTGATTAAGGTCCTGCATCAGCGCTGTCGCGAGAACCGCTTCTCTATTATCTGTAACCAGGTCAAAGACGAAGCCGACGGTCGCAAACTATTCGAACGCCTTGATTCGGTCGCAAATCAGTTTCTCTACGTCAGTCTTGATTTGAAGGGCTGGGTTCCGACCGATCCCATTTTGAGACAGTGCAATCGTCAACAACAGATTGTCTCGCGCTCTCAACCCAATGCCCCCTCGACTGCGGCATTCTCCCTGCTGGCACAAGGGTTTAAGGGACTTGAGGACACGGCTGAGTGTAAAGGAAGTTTACAGTTTTTCTGGGAACAACTGGTCCGCGTCGCTTGAGCTTAGGTTGGCACGAAAAGAATAGGACTTTGATGCGCGTTCTCATTTTGATAACCTGATAGCACTTTCGATTTAGGGTTCGTTTACAGGGTTCATAGGATAGAGATCTCTGGTTTAGTGGTTTGATCGGTACGTGGGTGGGGCTCGGGCAGTTTCTTTTAAGTCATGAGCTTTATTACGTGTGCCGTCGGGAATAACCCGTCGTTCACGAGAAAAGGAAGTAAATGATGTCGTCGAACAACTCTTCTCTGCTTCGCAAATACAAAGAAGAGCCGTCGAAGGTCACGCCTGCGCAAAAAGACAAGCTCATCCTCGAATACGCACCGCTCATTAAGTTTATCGCTCAAAAGATAGCCGTACGTCTTCCCTCCAATATCGAACTCGATGATCTGATCTCAAGCGGAGTGATCGGGCTGATGGATGCAATTGAGAAATATGACCCGACTCGTGACAACAAGTTTAAAACCTACGCTGAATTTAGAATTCGCGGTGCAATCCTTGACGAACTGCGCGCTCAAGACTGGGTTCCAAGATCCGTCCGCGATAAAG
>JAYTRM010000255.1:0-7563 GCA_043746165.1 Bdellovibrionales bacterium
GTAAGTCAGCCTCCCGGGACGTCCTCCCGGGAATAACTCTTGATTTTTAGAGATTCGGTCATCCCTCATACGCAATATTATGTAAAGGCAGCTTCAGAACGCTACGCGACCGGTCCAATAAATATCGGGACCGACCTGCTTAAATTCGCAGCGCGAGAGGTGGGCGGCCTCGTCGATCTTGGTAATCCCGAACCCAGAACTCCACCCAAGCGCGCCCGAACCGCCAAAAATGAGTGGGGCTTGGTAAAGATGAAGTCGATCGACGAGCCTGCTTGAAAAAAATGAAGCAACAAGGTTGGCTCCGCCCTCGATCATGACCGACGTGACACCGCAAGAACTGAGTTTCGAAAGAACATCGGCTAGGGTAAAGCGACCCTCTGAATCGACGCGACTTTCAAGAATCGTAACATCGAGTCCGCTCGGAATTTTTACGTTCGCTCCAACCACGGCGATCACCTGCCGCGCAGGTCGACATGACGTAAGGCTTGCAGACCTTAAAAACTCAAGCCCCCGCCCGCGCGGATCAAACACGATTGCGCGGTTAGTGAGATCCGCGTAGGCGGGATCGCGGATGTTGAGCGAAGGATTATCAATAAGCAAAGTCTGGACACCGACGGCGACGGCATCGTAACGGGCACGGATGCGGTGCGCATGCTCGCGAGCTGCATCGGAGGTGATCCACTTACTCTCGCCGCTCGAGAGTGCGATCTGACCATCGAGAGTGGACGCGACCTTCACCGCAACGAAAGGACGCTGCCCCCGCTGATTGTGCAGAAAAATTTCGGCAAGGTCTTCGGCTTCACAAGTGACCGTGTCACGATCCTCAAGGCTTACGTCGCTTCTCACTCCGAACAAGTGAACTTTGACTCCGGCCTCGCGCAGAATTTGCGCGCCTTTGCCAGAGACTAGCGGATTCGGATCTTCCACAGCGTAGGTCACCGAAGCCGGCTTCAGCTGTGCGAGGGTGCGGGCGCACGAGGGCGTTCTCCCCTGGTGTGCGCATGGCTCGAGTGTGACGTAAATGTGTGAACCCGTAACCTGATTTGCGTTCGAAAGGCGTTTAATTGCACTGATCTCGGCGTGGTCGTGGCCAAGCTTCGCATGATAGCCCACAGCTAGGAGTTTGCTTTCAGCATCGAGAATCGTGCAGCCGACGAGCGGATTTGGCGTCACGCGACCCGTACCTAGGCGCGCTTCGCGAATTGCGAGGCGCATCGCCTGTGCGGGCGTTATTTTTTCATCCATGACTTCCAATACTCGGTCAGCTCGATTTGATCGAGCGATGGATCACGTTTCAGAGGCCAGCGCGTATCGATCATCACGGCATACTCATCGGTGTGAGTCTTGGCTTTGACTTTTTCCATCGCCTTCGGATGCGGCCCATGCGGAAAACCCGCCGGGTGGAAACTCATCATTCCCGCGTGAAGATTGTCGCGCGAAAAGAAATCTCCGGCGTGGTAAAAGAGAATTTCGTCGTAATCGATGTTCTGATGATAGAACGGAACCTTCAAGGCATCCTCATCTTGCTCCAGGGGCCTCGGCAAGAATGAGCAAACCACAAAGCCGCGCGCGGCAAACGTCGTATGCACACTCGGCGGCAGGTGCACGCGGTGACTTGTGATCGGCATGATGTGCTCCATATGCAGCGCGAACGGAAATAGATCGCCCTTCCATCCCTGCACGTCAAAGATTCCTGAATCGTAGGTGATCTTTGTCAGCTCATCACAGTGCTTGATTGATATTTCGCGCACCTCAATATTTTTTTCGCGCATCACCGCATACAAGCGATCAAGATCGGGTTTTACCAGTGCATTCATGCCCCAGGGCGCGTGCCGGCCGACGATACCGCGATCGGGTTCGCGAAAGTGCGAAGTGCGGTTTTCAATCAGGAGAAAGTTTGTCGGTTCCTGAATTAAAAATGAGTGGGCAATACACTTTTGCATGACGATGTAGGTGCCCGGCGTGAAATCGATCACGCCGTATTCCGTCAGAACTTGGCCCGAGCCTCGATGACAAAAGTAAAGCCAGTCACCGTCAGCATTTCGCCGCGCGGTCATCCGGTCGGGCGCCTCGGGCATCAGCCAGAGATTTGAAATCGTAGTGTCGGAATTGTACAGCAAGCGCTGTGTTCCCGAAGACGGCTCAAATTTGACGAGGTCAAACATGCGAGGCTTCAAAGGTCCGTCAATCTTGGTCCAACGCGTGCTCGGTTTTTCTTTAATGAGGTGCGAGACCGGTCCGTAGAAACCGTCGAGCCCTTGCTCTTCTTCGAACATACCGTCAGGAATTCCCTTGTGCCCTTGGCGGGTTGGCTTTCCTTGCGTGTAGTGATGCATTAAAGAACCCCCCTCACTCTTTGATCCTCTTCCATCGCATCAAAAAGCGCTTGGAAGTTGCCATCTCCGAAACCGTCGTGACCCTTGCGCTGAATGATCTCAAGAAAAATAGGTCCAACTTGATTCTTTGTAAAAATTTGCAGGAGGTAACCTTTATCATCGCCATCGGCGAGGATTCCTAGTTTTTGCAACGGTGGAATGTCCTCGCGCATTTTCGGCAGGCGAACCGGTAGATTGCGGTAGTAGGTGTCGACCGGCGCCTTAAGAAAGTCGATTCCGTCGTGCATCAAGCTATCAACTGAACCAACGACGTCGTCGGTTAAGAAAGCAATGTGCTGAATACCCGAACCTTTGTATTCGTCGAGATATTCTTGAATTTGCGATTTCTTATCTTGTGGTTCATTGATGGGAATCGAAAACTTTCCGCATGGGCTACGCATAACCTTAGAAAACAGACCGGTCGATTTGCCCTTAATATCGAAGTAGCGCTTTTCTTGAAAGCCAAAAATCTTTTCGTAAAAGCCGCACCACTTTTGCATTTCCCCGACCGGCACGTTGTTGGTCATGTGGTCGATAAGCTTTAATCCTTTACCCATCGGCCGGTGATCAGTCGATAGCCATGTCCAGTTGTCGTAGATCTCGCCGCGCGGGCCATATTTATCGACAAAGTAAACAAGCGAGTCGCCGATCCCATAAATGGCCGGCATTGTCCAACCGGCTTTTGCCTTTTCGTCAGTGAAGGGACGCGCGCCACGCTCGATCGCGCGATTGAAAGCTTCTTGCGCATTCTCGACGCGGAAACCGCAGGCACCAGCGCTCGGCCCGTGCTGCTGCACAAATTTATGAGCGTACGAATCGGGTTCGCTATTGACCAAGAAATTGATGTCATTTTGGCGGTAGAGCCGAAGTTTTTTTGTCGGATGTCTTGCGACGAGAGTCATACCCAGCGCATTCATCATGGACTCAAGGGGGCGCTCATCGGTTGCGGCAAATTCAATGAATTCAAGGCCATCAAGACCAAGGGGATTGAGAGACATTTTTCCTCCGAAAGTTTCACCATACCGTACAAGCGGCTGGGCCCTCTGAATCAGGGTCTGATGAACGTTTACCACAAAATCTGCACTGAGGGAGCGTTCAGTCTAGAAGGGCACATGCTGCAAGGCGGCGTCATGCCCTGCATCAGGTGCTGCCATCAATTGGCGGTAGAATTCGATGACATCGGAATCAACCCGAATCGATTTTGGGTCCCAACTCTCGATGCTGAGATCGGATCCTTGAGTTAACCGGCTGAGAGCAACGTAAGCATGGCCGGGCTCCCAAAGGCTTGCCAGACTGACCGACATCCGGTCGAGTGTAGACCCCTGAGCTTTGTGAATCGTCGACGCCCATGCTAAGGACAGAGGGAAATTGACCGCCGCCGCCGTAATTTCGCCCTCGGAATCAAGGAGCGAAAACGTGGCCTTTTCAAGCTCTAATCGCCGGCCGTTCAGAAGCTCAATATTCACCCGGCCGGGTTGAACCTTCAAAACATGGCCAGTACTTCCGTTTACCCAACGCCCCTGGGGATCATTTTGCCGGAGCATCACCAAGGCCCCTTCTTTTAAGGCGAGTGCATCGCCGATCGGCGAGTATTTTTTCAAGCTTTCAATGGCGCGGGCATCACCAGAGTAGATCGTTTGAAAAACATGCAGTGGCTTGTCGATGGCTTCGAGCCGGCGCAAGTTGAAGCTTTCGGTCTGATCGCGCCGCGGAAAGAGCCTGGTTCCGTCGAAATCATCCGACGCCTGGGAGACTTTTGAATTGAGAAACTGAACGACCGCGTCGCTCACTCTTCCCTGCCGAATCTCAGCAAGAATTTTCATGAACTCCAGGTCCTGGCAGCGTGTTTGCGTTTCGAGATAAAAATTGCTGAAACCCGACCACGCCCAAACGGGGTCAAGAAACGCCCAACCGCGAGTCTTCGAATGTCGTTCAACGGGGGGAAGCTGGGCGAAGTCGCCAACAGCGATCACCCGCAATCCACCCCACGGCAAATCGCTATCGCGCACGCGCCGAGCAATGATCTCGGCCGCGCGAAGTGTCGCACCTGACAGCATCGATACTTCATCGACAACGAAACCAGAAACTTTTTTGAGTCGGCGGACGACCTGGCGGTTCTTTGCTGCCTTTTCAACGGTCGCTTCGACACCGCCTTCCATGATGCCAAGCCCAAAAAAGCTGTGAAACGTGCGGCCGCCAACCAGGACGGCAGCGGCACCCGTCGAAGCCAGAACGGGAAACACCTTGCTGTCTTTACCCGACAAAAAGTGACGCACCAGAAAACTCTTGCCGCTACCAGCGCCGCCGGTGACGAAAACGTTGCCCGATCCGTTTAATGCGCAAAAGGCCCGTGCCTGACAATTCGTGAGTTGAAACGCCATGGAAACTCAACCTTTGGTTTATTTTTTGGGCACACTGAGACTTGAATCCTTCAAGCTGTCATTTTACGGTTAACAATGCAACGGAGTTCACTTGGCCAATTTCGCGAATCTCAAAGACGATAAAACCCAAACGAGCCTTGGGCAGTTCCTCGGTATCGCTGCCCTGGCAGCAGCACTGCTGGTGTGGAGCCCCGCGACAACCGCAGCTGAACTGGCGCCCCTGACCGCTCAACAGCTGCGCACCATGATGAAGTCAGTCCCTGGCAGTGAAACAAAGGTCACGGTCGTTAACCTCTGGGCTACCTGGTGTGCTCCTTGCGTTAAAGAAATGCCTGAACTCGTTCAATTTGCGAAAAAATACTCCTCCCGCGGTGTTCGTTTGGTTTTGGTCACAGCCGACGATGCAGAAGACCGCAAAAAAGCCGCCACCTTTCTGACAAAGGAAGGTATCGACTTTCAGGCCTATTACCTTGCCGAGGCGCCTGATGAATTCATGCAGCCTTTCATCAAAAACTGGTCGAGCGTGGTGCCGACCACCGTACTTTTCAATCGACAGGGCGAGCGCAGCTCCGTCTGGGCCGGCGAAATTAACTTCAAAGAACTCACCAAGCGTGTCGAATCACTTCTCAAGACAGATCAGCACGCTCGACTCAAAACTTCTCAACTCGAAAGGACTTTATGAAAAAGTCTTCGATCACATTTGCAAGTGGCGCTCCCAATCCCTCTGACCCGAAGGTATGCGATATTGATGCCCAGGAACTCGCCGGAAAAATCGACCTCGTGCACTTGATTGACGTCCGGCGACCGGATGAATTCACGGGAGATTTGGGACACATCGCCGGCTCAAAACTGATTGTGCTCGACACGATTCCTGACCATGTGGCCGAGTTTCCGATCGACGAACCGATCGTTTTCGTCTGCCGCTCGGGTGGACGTTCCGCCAACGCGGCATCGTTTGCTTCGCAAAAAGGCTGTCAGCAAGTTTTCAATGTCCGAGGCGGTATGCTTCAATGGAATCAACTCGGACTTCCTGTCGTCCGATAGAAAAGAATAGAATAGAAAAGGTAAAGGGGCATCCCTCGATGGATCATCCGGCTGAACACCCGTCTCCTCCAGAATCGCAACCGAAAGTCTTCGTCAATCGCACCCTGAATATGCGCAAAATCAAATATATTGGCCTCGATATGGACCACACGCTGGTCCGTTATCACAGCCACGCCTTTGAGGAGCTCGCGCACAAAACGATGTGCCAACGTTTGGTGGAAAATCGCGGCTATCCAGCCGAAGTCCTCAAACTTCCTTTTGATTTCGATCTGGCAGTCCGGGGCCTCGTGATCGATAAAAAAAAAGGTAACCTCCTGAAGGTCAGTAGGCACGGAGCGATTCGCGCCAGTTCGCACGGCACGAAGGCAATCGACTTTGCGACTCAACAAAAATTGTATAAGTCGATATATATAGATTTATCTGACACTCATCTTTACACCGCGATCGATACCGCTTTTTCGATTTCCGTCGCGACCCTTTTCACTCAGTTGATCGATATCAAAGACGCTGAAGGCACCTCACCGGGCGGCCGCATGCCCGATTACGAGACAATTTCGCACGATGTGATCACGACTTTGGACATGGCCCATCGAGACGGGAGCTTGAAGGGCGAGGTCGCCAAAAATCTCGACAAATACATCATCTGCGATCCCGAAGTAGTCGCGGGGCTTGAGCGCTACCGCCTCCACGATAAGAAAATCTTCATTTTAACGAATTCGGATTATGCCTACACGAAACTTCTTCTCGATTACGCAATCAATCCGTTTCTCAAAAAACACAAGTCGTGGATGGATCTGTTTGAATTTGTTATAACGCTCGCGCAGAAACCGCGATTTTTTTACGACAATCTGCGCTTCCTAAAAGTGAACCCCAAAGACGGTTCAATGACAAACTTCGACGAACTTCTCAAGAGCGGCGTTTACCAATCCGGAGGAGCCGCAAAATTTGCTAAGGACCTAGGTATCGAAGGTGATGACATTCTCTATATCGGCGACCATATTTACGGCGATATCCTGAGGTTGAAAAAAGACTGCAACTGGCGCACGGCGCTCGTTGTCGAGGAACTTGCAGCTGAGATCGAGTCCTATAAAAAAGTTCAGCCGTATTCGATCGAAATCAGAAAGCTGATGGACAAAAAAGATCCACTCGAGCGGAACTTGGTCGCCATCATTTCACGCAAAATCGAAACCGGGCAAGAAGCTGACGACCACAAGGTACAAGATCTGCAAAGTCAGATTACCGAGATCGATAAAACGATCAGCCAGTTGATCAAAAAGCAACAGAGTTTTTTCAACTCCCATTGGGGCGAAATCATGCGAGCCGGAAACGAAGAAAGTTATTTTGCTAACCAAGTCGATCGTTTTGCGTGCATCTACATGGCAAGAATCGGCGATCTGCTCGACATGTCTCCGCGCACTTACTTCCGAGCTGCAAGGCGGCCGTTGGCTCATGAGCTGGCGTTGGATCTGAGTTAGCAGGAGGTACCCGGTTCCCATTGCAGAAGCACCGCATAAGCAATAGGAACCAGGTACCTTCTTTACACCCCTGTCAGGTTAATGAGTTGCTGCCCATATTCCTGACAGCAAGACCGATTGGGATGACCCCAGCGGCGGCATCGAACTTGAAGATACATAGCTTTGAAAGCGACCGTCGCTTTCAGGGGGTATCTCAAGATGAAACAACGTTTCAGCCCGGGGCAAGCACAGCCTGAGTGTCTGCAACTCAATAGTACGAGTTTATTAAAACTCGCGCTCGCTCTTGGC
>JAYTRM010000256.1:0-7609 GCA_043746165.1 Bdellovibrionales bacterium
TGACTTCATCGACGGCGTTCGCCACGAACGCCACCCGCCCCTGCACTATCTCATGCAACGAGGGCTCGACTCCATCGCCCACGACTGGCCGGCGAAAGTCGCAGTCGACACGGTGACCGTACCCTTCACAATTGGCTCGGTGATTTTGCTTTTGTTTTTTCTTGATCTTGAGCTTTTCGAAGCGGCGGCGCTGATTTTTGGAATCTACGTCTTTCGCGAGTACGGAATTATTTCGCGTTGTTATTCGCTAGGGCTGTTTTTTCTGCTGCTCGCAGTTTTTTTCCGCAAGAGATCTTCGCCGGCAATGATGCTGACAGCCCTGGTGCTGAGCGCCGGCACCCATTTGTTGTTCACGCTGGTTTCTGGCACGATGTTTTTGAGCGAAACCTGGGAGCAAAAGGCCTGGCGTAAACCTCGCACTTGGTTCGCAGGTCTAGGCTTCGGTGCTTGGCTCATTTTTCAAGCGCCGCCGAAGGATTCGCTCTTTAATCGTCCTCTCGATCTCTCATTTGCGGCGGTGATCAAGATTGTTCACTACACCAACCAGGCTCTTTGGCCGCTTGAAAACTGGCTTAAACCGTTTGTCTGGAATTCGCTCGGGGCCTCGACCGATCTGATGACCGTGCTTTTGCTTCCGCTGACTTTTTTCTGGCTGAGGAGTCGGATTGCGCTCTGGCGAGCTTTGTTTTTCATGTCTGGGCCTATTCTTCTTTTGTCGCTTGCTGCAGACTCTTCAAGCCGCCATATCGGCGTTGCATTTTCAGCGGCACTGGCTGCGTTTCTACTTTACGGTCACGAGCCTTCCGTAAATTCGCGGTTTCATCGCTGGCCGCACCCTTTGCGCGCCTTTGCAACAGTCGGCCTGATTTCAAGCGCCGTTTGGTGGCTCAAATGGCAGCCTTTTCGGCAACCGCCGCGCTTTGATTTTTCAGCAAGTTACCAGCTCGGAGAAGGGCTTCCCGAACTGCAGGCAGCGGATGCAGTTTTGCTCTCCGCCGACCCAACCGGGTTTTTCTCGTGGATGGCTGAGTCTGGCAAATCTGTTTTTGATATCGCCCGCAATCATGAGCTGCGCTATCCCTACTTCATAAAGCTCGTCACTGACGATGAGTTGAAGCCGCAGATCTGGAGCGAATGGTGCTCAAACCATTTTGCGGAATTTCGCGCGGCCCACCCAGGGCCCATTTATTTTGGCACCAAGCGCGGCCAACCTGCTCCCGAAGGATGCGGCCGGGTTGAAAAAATTTTCGAAACCACGAGAGCAGATCTCACGGACGAAACCATCGCAATTTATCGTCCAGCAGATTGAACTTCTAGCTCTCATCCAACTGAAAGTTTCTAAGATCAACTGGATATTTCGAGTCCCTGAACTCGAGCATGGTCACATTACGCGAGGCCTCGTCGATGATCCATGTTGCCGAATACCGACCCTCGTAGAGCGGGAATCGGCGCAGTCCCGAAAGATCATCAGCTTGCCCCATGTAAGGGGTCTGGGTCAGGTGTCCTTCCAAGACTTTTACCTCTTGCCTTAGCTCGTAAGATTTTCGTTCAGCGAATTGTTCAGATTGCTCGAGGTTGTGCAGATAAAGCCAACTCACGGCGTCTTCCATAGACGAGAGAAAATTTTGTGACTCGTAAACGGCATACGCCGGCATCAACCAACGGCTTTCTTAGACTTCGCACGCTTCATGGCGAGTGCTCTCTTTTTGGCTCGTTCAAAAAGCGCATCCGTTGCTTCTGCGCTAGCGGCTTTTATTTGCCCTCGTGCGACGTCAACTAGAGATGCGGTCAGTCCCTGCAATCTGACAAGATCGAGCTGCATTTTTTCAAATACATCAGCATTCAAAAGTACGAATGCTTCGCCGCTTTTGCGGGTAATTTTGATGGGTTCTGAGCGAGCTGCTTCTAACCACTCTTTCAAGTTTGATCTGAAGTCATTCGCATTTGTTCGATCCATAAGCACCTCCCCAAAACCTAAACAGTACACTTAGCCGTACGGTTTGTCAAATAGAACCTGGCGCATCTCAGTATTCAAAATAATCAATATTCAAACACCGCACGACCTCTGACGGCGACGGCCCGATCCACTTCGCGAGCCGCTCGATGTAGCTCGGGAGGTCCGAGCGGATGCGGTCGGCAACCTCTTGCGAAAGTGACATCGGCATAGTGAAGAACATATTTCTCTCATCGGTAAACGGCATGCGGTTAAACGCTTGCAAACGCCAGTTCTGGTGGTGCTTCACGACGAGAGGTGAATCAGCGCCGATCACCGTTCGCTTCGCGCCGATGTCGTAGCTGCCACCGCGATTGATGAGAATTCCACTCTCGAGCAGAAAAGAGAGAACTTTGGCAACAAGCGGAACCGGTACTTTCAGACGCTCCGCGATTTCGTCGACCGCGGCATCAGGCTTCGTTGCGATCCAGTTCGTGATACCGGTATAAACCCAGTGTGAGTAGTAGATCGCACTCTGTGTTTCACTCAAGTGAACATCACTCTCAACCCGCTCGCTGAGCTTGCGGGCATCATCGCGACTTTTTTTCAGACGCAGGAGAATTTTTTCGCGAAGGCCGTGACTGCCAGCGCGCGCGTATTCGACGAGCGAGAGAAAGTGATCGGTCTCGCGCTCTGCAAACCCCATGTAATCACAGAGTTCACTCGAGGCTTCCAGCGTAAAATTTTTGTCGCCGTTGATGACTTGGCTCACTAATGTGGTGCTGATCGCAAGTCGATCGGCGATCTTTCGGCTCTCGCCGCGCCCGCCTTTCGGACGTGCTTCGATCCAAGCGCGGATCACCACTTTGTAGTCTTGAGACTCAAAAACCGAGACCACCGACATCTAAATTCCTCCATTATTTCAGATACTAACACAATATGTTAACCTGTATGTGAACAAACTCGTTTATAATTTACAAACAAAATCTGTCGCCACGCGTCTCAAGTCTGTAGAACTTGTTTCACCAACAACAACGCTGCGGCCCACCCTCCGCGGCAGAACAGGAAATGTATTATGTCACTCAAGTCGATCGTCCAGAAAGTCGCCTTCTCATCGGTGCTCGCAACTTCAATCAGCGCGTGTGGCCCTCACCACGGATCGAGCCTAACTTCAAACGGAAGCATGAACCTCGCAGGAATCGTCTCCGACTCAAACCAAACTCCTGGCGAAAAGAGCGAACACCTGGCTGAGGCGGCCGAGCGGTTACTGACTCCCGGCTCGCTGATGATGGCAAACGAGGTCGCAACTGTAGCACTCGAGCAAGATCCGACTAACCGCAAGGCGCGCTTGATCGCGGCCCTCACTGCTCCGCAAATGGAACTTAAAGGCGTAATCAAACGGCTTGAGCCTCTGTTTAAAAAATCCCAACACGGATCAGGCAATTACCAGAAATTCGAGGCAGGCATTAAACGAGACAACCCTGAGCAGGCGCTGACGCGGTTTTTGTTTGACGGACCGGCTGATATTCATACGGAAAAAGAAGCCCAAGAGCTCATCACGCGCTACACGCTGAAAGTCGATGAACTTCGTAAAACAATGCGAGACTTGAAAACGGGCGACGAGCTCGAACTTAAAGTGAGTGCTTCGACACTTCTACAGCTGAGATCTGCTGACTTCAGCAATCAGTGCATGTGGACTGAACTTTCGCCACTTTCGTTTCAGTCTAATTGTGACTTCACGACAGACACAGCGACTCGAATCAACCAAGCCGACATGGAGGCTATCGAGCAAGTTGCCGCCGGTTACGAAGTGACGCTCACGATTCTCAACAGCTGGGATCTCAGTGGACTCGTTTCGAAAGTTGACCAGTTTGGAGTTTCGACGCCAGCCGAGCAAGCCGCAGCACTATTTTCGGATGCCTCGTTCGGAATTTTGCGCGACAAAAATGCTCTCACCGTGATCCCCGACGTCGCCAGTGATCTGATCGTAGGCCTTCATTACGCCCAGTCAATGCAGGCCGTGATTTGCCCGCAAGGTCAAAGTCAAATCGGCAGCCGTGCCGGATATCTCTTTGCTAACGGACTTTGCACTCCGGGGGCTGAAGCCACCGATCACGTCATTGCGATGCTTGAACTCATGCTTAAGGGTCAAACAGTTGGAATTTCGACAGCGGTCCAAGGTCAAAACGTCAATGTCGGAATCAACGTCATGTCTCTGGTTCAAAATCCGGTTTCTGATTTGCGCAGCGAACTGCCGATTAAAACCAACATCTGCTCGGATATTACGAGCATCGGTGACGGTACTTTCGGCGGCGTGTTTCCATCTGGAGATGTCAACGTGATCCTCGGCAAAGAGAGCCAGTCGTGCACGGTCTGGGGAGAACGAGCTCAGATTCCCGCGCCTTACACGCCTTATAACATCTACTCTCAAGGTCAACAGGGCGCTAATTGACGGCACTGTCGAAGTTTCAGTCAGTCCGGGGGCATCCCCGGACCCCACTTCGAGTTGAAATTGGTACGAGAGCTGCACCTAAAAAGTTGGAAAAGTTGGAAAAGTTGAAAGCGTTGGAAAAGTCGAAACTATGAAAATAACAGATTTTAGATTTAAACTTGTGGTTCTGATCATCGCTTCGAGTTGCGGCTTTGCTTGCGCTAGCGATCACTCTGATCCCACGGCAGCACCCCAGCCAAAATCGACCACCAACCAAAACGAGACCGGTAACGGTGCCCCGGCTGATGCGTCACCCACGCCTACGCCTCCTGCCTTGGACGAAAGCGCAATGAAAGCCGACAAGCTAGCCGACGAAGGCGAAGCCCTCATCCAAACCGCGAGTTCGTTTGACGAAGCCTCGGGAAAATTTGCTCAGGCCATCCAAACCAATCCAGCCAATAATCGAGCGATCTTTTGGAACGCGTTTTTGAAGTGCGCTTTGCAACTCAAAGGAATTCTCAACCGCATTAAGCCTCTCTACATGAATCCGCAATACGCTCCCCCGGGTCGCTATGAAAAACTTGTGCACCAGCAAACCAGCTATTCCACGCAGGATGTCGCTTCGTTTTTGCTCAGCGGCCCCGAGGACATTTCGACGCCCGACCTTTTACAGTCATGGATGGATCAATTCGACAATTCGATTTTCGAATTCCGTCATACCATCAAGCAAATCAGGGACTCGGAAATCACCGTTTTGCTGCCGAAAATATTACTTCCCGAATCGCTCCGTGCCTCGCAGGGCACCCAGTGCAGTGAAACCGACTTTGGACCGATACGCTACCAGGATCAAAACTGCAGCCTCGGTAACGGCAGTCGCGTCGTCGGACTCAATCGCGGCGACTTTGAAGCCTTACTTTCGGCCCTTGCCCTTTACCAAGCTCGGATCGAATTGCTCGCGGCTTACCGAATCAATCCGGCCGCGATCATCGGTCTCGACAGTTCAAAATTTGCCTCCAAAAGCGAAGCTCAGGATACGATCCGCAAAATTTTGAATCAATCGGCCCCTGGTGCCGCCCAACTTCGCGGCCAAAGTCACGCATTCACGGGCTTCAAGGAACTCTCTAATGACATGGTCATCAGCTTAAAATACTTTCTCGACCACCAGAGCGATCTTTGCCCTCGCGGTTACGCCACGGTCAATAACCGCAAAGGATATCTTCTCAACTTTGGAGTCTGCGAAAATGAGCAGCTGAGCGCCTACAAGGGCCAAGCGGCAGAGATGCATGACTTTGAAGCCTTCTTTGAATCACAAATGCCGTCGAAAGATCAGCAAGATACCGAGTCCTCAGTCATGCGCAAAAGTTTAAACGTTCTCGAAGCAGCACTTCAAGGCGGCGCAGTCGAAATCGGCCCGCACTTAACGTCGGAAGATCCGCAGGTGATTTTAAAGCCGCTGAAAATTCTGGAACATCCCCCCAGTGACTTGATTGCGCTGACGCCCGTGACGCTCGACGCATGCGGTGACGTCGTGGCCATCAATGACTCGGCCCTAGCGGATGATTTTGAGAAGGGCTCACTCTCGACTTTGTTAAAATCAGGTCTGGAGCCGGGGACGTGCCAGTCGAAACCAACCGTTGAAAAATCCATTGCAAAACCCGCAGCAAAGCCCGCTGTCAAGCTGCCAGTCAAGTCGCACGCTCGAGGTGCAAAGTGAAAACTTTAATCCTCATACTGTTTTTGTTTTTCTCTGCCAGACTCCATGCCGACGTGCCACCGGGAAACAATCACATCCACGGCTTTAACTTTCTACAATGCCGGCAAAACACTTGCGTGCGGGTGATTTCCCCTGAGGCTTCGATTAGCATCATCTCGGGTGGCTTTTCGACCCACGGCTTGACCCAACTCCAGCTTCTCGACAGCAAAGGGAATTTGAAATCAGCGCATTTCGGGAGTCGCGCCGTTTACAATCCAAGTTTGGATATGATCACGCTCGAGGACGACACCGGCGGTCTGTTGATGTACACGCCATCGAAAAGCCAGCTCACCGTCTATAGCCCACTTGCGGCTCAAGGAGTGAGCAAATGAAGTTCAAAGCAATTGGCCTCGGGACCATTTTTTTAATCGCGATTGGCTGCGCAAAGGGTGGCGGCACTGGACCCGCAACCCCGGCTGCGACCAATCCTGTGACTCCACAAACTACTTCTGCGCCCCCCGCCTCGGGTGGCTCGGCTCCGCACTCGGGCACGGCCCCACTCCCGAGCAGTCAGGGAACGTACTCAGCGGGAGGCGGTAACGGTATTAACGGCAAGCCTCTGGAATCCTACATTCGTCCGATCGATAGCCTGCCGGAATATAAAACTTACGTCCTCCCGATTCTGAGAAAAATGGCGATCGGTAAACCTGACGTTTTGCTTGTTTACCTCAACTGGGCCGTTCATCAAAAACCCTGGTATTTTGTTCCGGTTGAACTTCCCACTCTTTCAAAAGAGCAAATCCACATGCTCTTTGAAACAGATCAGCTCGCCCTTCACGCGGAGGAAGGCATTTTCATTTATGCACCCAAATACGAGCTTCAAAGCGAAAAAGACCGAGCGGAGCTTTTGATACACGAAATGGTGATGGCGGCGCGGTTACTCATGAAGTCGAGCGCCCAAGTTCAGTGCCAAACTTTATCAAAGAGCACCGACCTCGGACTCTGTAAAGATCCGGAACAAGTGAAGCTCGCCATCGAGCCACCGCCGCGGTCGCCGGTCACTAAAAATAATCCGCTCTTGGATGGGCTCGATCATGAGAAAGTACGAATGATGACAAGCTTTCTCACTGCCGATGGTCAAGATCTCTCTGGACTTAATCTCTTTGCGGCTCGCTTGCGTTTAGGCTTTACTTTTCCGTGGGACAACTCGATGTCCTACGCGGGCCACAAAGATCTTTTGGCGGCGCTTGATCGGTCGAGACACCAGCAGGATCAGTTCCTAAGTCACGAGCCTTCCGCCGGTTCGCCGTCTTCGGTTTGTCAGCTGAGCTTGCCCGAGAATGCCGGCAGTGTTGGCTTTATGAACTTCACGCTCAATTCAGCATCGAGTTCAACAAGCTTTGCGCCGCTTCTGGGCTATTATAGTCCCAGCGCAACTCCCGCGCCGAGCACGACCTCGAATTATGCCTTCTCTGTGCTGCCCGCGTCAGACGATGCGATTGATGCCGCAGGCGTCCCTGATCCGCGTGGCTCGGGCGAGACAGTCGATCGC
>JAYTRM010000257.1:0-6947 GCA_043746165.1 Bdellovibrionales bacterium
CCGTTAGCTAATTTACTTTGGTCGATTAAAACGTTTTGTGCGGCCGAGGTCCGCAGCGTGAGCCAGGTAAGAGCTTTGTATTCGAGGCCGAGAACGAGCGGAGAAGTGAAAGTTGTCACCTTCAGAGATTGCGCGCCGATATTTTGGTAGGTGACGTTGCCTTCGTCGTAGCTGAGTCCAGCGGTAATAAACACGAAAGTCTTTTCATCAGTGTAGAGTTTGCGAAAGTAATCTGAACGTACTTTTTGTTCCGTGAAGTTTCCAATTGTGCCCGAGCCGTTGTTGAAGCCGTAGAGTCGACGAGTGTAAACCAATGTGACTGCGCTGCGATCGTCTATGTTGAATTTGCCGCCGATTTCACCGCCGGGCTGGCCGCTGTAAGAAACTTGTCCTCCACCGGAGAGATCTGTGTTTGAGCCCGAAATGAGGTCGAGCTTGAGGTAAGCGGCAAAGCGGTTCATTTCAACTCCGCCATCTAATTGCAAATCTCGCGCGTTAGAATCTGGATAATTTGCGGTGGCGCCCACATTCGAAACAGAGCGGGCGTAATGCAATCCGGCTCCCCATTTCAAAAGGCCCGCGCCTCCACCGATGATCGCATCGAGAGAATCTTGCGGAAGAAAAAGGCTTGCCGGTACAAGCCCCAAAGTCGTGGCGCTCACCATCGCAAGCGTGCTGTCGCCCAAGCGACCGAGTTGCAGGGCGTAGCTGAGCGAGTCAGTTCGGTAAATTCCGCCGCCTTCAGCTCTGGGCTGCACGGCTTGGTTTCCGCCCCACTCAAAGTTGGCGCTGGTTTGCAAATCTTCCAGTGTCGCAGGATCGAGAAAAATATCGCGATTATCCAAAATAAATTGTGAGCCGTTGACGTTTTGGCCGAGAGCTAGCAAACGAGCTTTAGACGCTTCGGCAGTTTGGCAAAAGGCCATCAGAACCAAGGCTGTTGCCCCGATCGCTATAAAAACAGTTTTCGCAAAGCTTACCTTTGCTCTTTCCAGTAGTTTCATTCCATCTCCTTGTTATCCCGAGGCCGGTTGAAGCGTTCCAACCTGACGGCTCGGCCGGCTCCAGGCAAGCCTTAACGCGTAGCTTCGCATTGTCTGAAGGGATGGTTGGCGACCTTGAAAAAATCTTGTCAGCATTGAAATCGGCAGATATGCAAGACTCAGAAACTATCAATCAAAATTGTCGATGCTGAAATCGCCCGAACACCGTTGGCGGTTTCTCACAAAATTCACGGCGCTGTGGCAGGAGTCCATTCGCTCATGGATTATTCGCTCGGCTTTGCAGTAACACCTGGCACGGTTCTCTTCAGTAAAGCGCGCATTCGCACTTTGTCGCTGAATCACCACGAAGAAAAATACTCCCTTAGCCGGAACACAGCTATCCCAACCTCTGAGGGAAAGTTGCAGTTGTTGAAAACTGTTTCGGGCAACGCTCAGCTCGCTGGAGGCGAAACGGTTCCTTTTACAATCACCCACAATGCGGATGTTCGGATCATTCCTGTCGACGATTCAACAACGGCTAATGGTGGAGCCGAATTTCAAGAGATCGATCTTGCGCTTCCCTCAGGGCATGCAGTCGTTCGAATTGAAAGTGTTTACAATGGCAAGCAAACGGGCTGGGTTTCCAACACCTACGTCAACGGAGCGCTTACGCCTAACGGTCACATCGTTCATTGATTCTGATAAAAATAAGATGACCATTCAAAAGATCGGGACATCGACCTAAAACGGTGTCCCTTGAGCGCGGAAACTTCGATCCACTGACCCGCCTGCAGAATGACAACGTTCCCTTGAGTCGTTAACCCAAAACGCTGCTTGTCCCAGGTAATAAGACTAACAAATCCCTGGGCCGCGTTTGCAACTGGGCGAATTTGGTTTGGATCAACCGTCGAAATCGCAAACATGCGCCCGTCGCGGCTTGTGACAAAGACTGACCCGTTATCCTGAAGGCCGAGTTCTTCCGCGAAAAATACCGCCTGTGATTGAAATTGTAGCTGCACGTTTTTAAACTTCGACTCAACTGTTGGTGTGAGCAGAGATAATTGGGTTGGCATCAAAATCGCCAATATTTTTTGATTGTAGACGGTCAATGGAACGAAGCCGGGATGTTGCTCGTTGTAATACGCCGTCGCGGCTTGCGCAATATCTATTGACTTCAGCGTCATGGAGTCGAGGACGTAAGCCTGGGACTGATCATCGGGAAAAACTTCGAGCGCGTTGATAAGGCTAAAGACTGAACCCGAGGCCAGATAAGCCGGAGCAGGAGTCAGTGTCGTGCCGTCGAAGATAAAGCCATTTTTATCATCGGCGTCAGCTAAGTAAATCGCCGAACTCGATTCCTGACCGACGGGTTCGTTGAAAGCATTATTGGCGTAGGCCAATGCGTTGAGCATATTGAGTTTCTTGTCAATAGCCAGCACGCGGTCGTCGAGAAGCGCCATTTTGACCAGCGCTTCGACCGAAATTGCATACGAGCCGTGATCTTGGATTTTTTGATCGCAGGCCCCCTCTAGCGCCTTATTGATACCTCGGGTGCAGGTCACATGCGCGAAGCCTTCGACGTGCCGTGCTTCGTGCAAAAGAACCTGGATCCGGTTATAGACGCTCATGGCGTCGCTGTAGAAAAATGAGCAGAGATGCATGGTGTGGTCATCCGCACCGAGGGCGACGTAGCCGACGACTTTGCTGTTACAAACAGGGTCTGTTTTGAGAGCGTCATCAATTTTCCAGATGCGGTCTGTAAAGTAGTTCCAGAAATTTCCAGGAAGGAGATTTGTATTAAGGGGACTTGGCAATGCTGTCATGTTCAGCGCCATCGATTTGAGCGTGGTGAGCGCCTCAAGTAATTTATACCCGCGTGAATCTTCGCTGCAGGCGCTCTCGGCGGAAAGACTGGGGAGAATCTGAATCGTCGCTTCAATCGTGCTGGTCTCGCCCTTATCGAGACAAGTCGGTTGCGCAAATGCAGCGAGAGGAGCAAGGACCACGGCAATGAAGGAGATTGTGAATTTAGTCGACATTGGAAGTCTCCCTGAGCGCTGGTGCCAGATTGTGTTGAATAAAAGAGGCGATCAGAGCGCGGTGAGCCCTGGCCCCTGCGCGGCCGATCGACGCTACTTTTGCTATCAAAGGGTGATGTGTGGAATTCTGGACGCGGGTGAAGATCAGTTCTTGGCTCTGCGAGGACCCGTTGCCATTGAGTTGATCGAGGGCATCTAAGGCTTCGAGGCGAAGACTGACCTCAAATATCTTCAGAGCGTCGGCTTCTGAATGAGCTGTGGTCTTTTTTACAAGTAATTCGTTTGAATCCGCTGCGATCGTCGATAATTCGTTGGAAAAATTTTCGGGCCTTTGCGCGAGCAAAAATACCGAAAGAGATCTTTGAGAAGATTTAAATTCACCTGGTCTGAGCATCACCTGGAGAAGTTGTTTGGCGTCATCCGAGGTTAGGCTCTTGGCGACATTTTGCAGATTGAGATTTTCTGCTGTTGCATCGGGTGACAGCCGGCCCAATTTTTCAGCGTTTTGGAGAATCGATTGCACCCGAGGTGAAACAGTGAAGCTTGCTGCGGTCTGAATCGGTGGCTTGAGGGCTCCGATATCCTGCCTGAGATTCATAGCCGAGTTTGTTCCGCCGCTTCGGTCCGTGGCTAAAAATGGACTGAGCGCGACCGTGACAGTTTTTCCGGTCCGAAGCGGCGCCTCGAGCACCATCGCGGACCGGCTAGGGAGCATCGCCCGAGAGCAAAGTATGACCAGAGCAATCGTGCCTGCTGAGATAATCTGAATGTGCCGAGCCGAGAGGGATTTCATAGCGAGCCGATTTTACCCCAGGTCTCGGGTAATCTCCTGATCGGCTGTTGATAAGGAAAATATTTTCAGATCGTAAACAAGTTCGACAATTCGCTGTTTTCAAGCGAGATTTCCGATCTTTAACCGTTTGCCGCAAGCCCTTTTTGCTGACAGCTGGTCAGCCTTTGCTGGCGCCAGGTTACTTGCCTGAGGCGGCCGATATGTCTGCAATGATTTGATCGGCATGTTGCCCTGGATCGACATCCCGATAGATTTTGCGGATTTTTCCATCCGGACCGATCAGAATACTGTCGCGATGGCTCATTGCCATTCCGAGCATGCTGCCGACACCAAACGCCTTTGCAATCTCGCCATCTGTGTCGACGAGAAGATCAAACGGAAGTTTGTGTTTATTTTTAAATTCTTGATGGCTCTTTTGATCCTGTCTAGAAACGCCGTAGACGACAGTGTTGAGCGCTTTAATCTTGTCGTACTTATCTCGCAGCGTGCACGCTTCTTTCGTGCAACCCGGTGTTTCATCCATGGGATAAAAATAAAGGAGCACGAACTTTCCCAAACTATCAGCTAGCTTGACCGGTGCGCCGGACTGATTGACCGCCGTAATCATGGGCGCCGGATCACCAGTGGCGAGTGCTAACGCTTGCCAGGCCGAAAGCGAGAGTAGGATGACTGAGACAGCGCTGAGGAGGGATTTTTTGTGGATGTTTTTCATGGCATCATTCAATCCCAGTTGGTCGGCTCAAGCAAGCTGCGGGTCGGCTTTGATAACGCGGCTCATGCCGAGTGCCTAAGCCATTATTTGAGGGCGTCGCGCATTTTTTCGCTGATTGTTTGAAAGACGACATCGGGTACGGCCTCTGATTTGGCACTGAGATAAAGATCCTTTTCCACATGAGGAACTTCATCGCAGGTAATTTCTCGGAGTCGGCCCTCGCGAATCGCCGGGCGCACGAGTATATCAGGCAAAAAAGCCAACTGGTCGGTGTGAAGAACAATCGGAATCGCCGCATCAGCCGTCGCTGATTCGAAGCCGCTTTTGCGTTTGGCCAGAGGAACGGCAAATTGATCATTGCCTTTGACTAAGCCTTCTTGCGTCCAGTAGGTCGGCACGATGAAGCGGTAATCAAGAATTTGTTTAAGACCTGGCTGTTTTCCGATAGGATGGTCGGCCCGACACGTCAGAATCCACTTTGTCTTTCCAACATGATTCGTACACCACGTGCTCGGCCAAGCGAGGACCCCGATGTGAACCGCCATTTCAAATCCACCGCGAAGTCCAACGGCAATCATTTGGTCGGGTGCTAGGTCGAGAAAGCGAAAGACGGTCGCGGGCCAGGCGCTTGAGTTCTCGCAAACCAGAGCGGTTGTGAAGTGAGTGGTGAGAAAAGAAGTTCCACAAATGGCGATGACTTTGGCAAAACGCGATTTCGCGGTTCCGGAGGCCAAGCGTCCGATGCGCTCACCACTGAGCAGAAGCTCGCGAACAATGGCGTGCAGTTCGTTTCCTTGACTGGTTAGGAGCATTCCAGAAACCGAGCGTTTGAAAAGTTTCGTTCCGACAACTCGTTCGAGGTTGCGAATTGTTTTTGAAATTTGCCCTGAGGTTGAATCGATACGACGGGCGACTTCGCGAATTGAACGAGCGCGGGCCACTTCCTCAAAGATTTCAAGATCACGCAAACGCACATTGGAAAGTTCGCCGAGCATGTCGAATCACCTACTCAACCCCGCCTGCGGGGCCCGAAAGCACTTTGCACCTAGATGCAAAATGTAACTGTCTCTACTAGCGAGGCCTCGAGTCCGCTCGTGATGTGATCTGGCTAGTTTCAATTTTGCGAGCGGGTGCTTCCATTTTGCGTTTACGGTCGTCTCTCGTCAAGGCTGGTCGAGATGGTCCTGTGCCAACTTTGCACCTTTTCGCGGCACAGGAGTTGCTACCAATAGAAATTGGATAGAGTGGGGTAAGGCTGTTTGCTGAGATTGAGAGAGCGAAAATTGCCCATAGCCGTCCGGCGCCAGTATGGCTCCGGCGAAAAGTATGTGAGGAAGTTATGGAAAACGAGTTCATGGACCTAGGATTGGTAGCTCTTCTTGGCAGCCTGTTAAGTGAAGGATCGATTGCGAAAGTTGGCACTGACCCTCGAGCCGATCAAGGTGCGATCGCGCTCATCGCAGAGCTCGCTAAAGCCGGCTACCTGAATCTTAACGAAGTGAGCGCAGACATCGAGTTGAGCACTCCTCAACTACGCGGTCTCTTAACAAAGCGAGGCCTTCGACCAAAGGCCTAAGTCATTTCCTTGTCAGGCGCCTCCACGCGTGTACACTTATTGGTGCGTGGAGGTGGCTCAATGAATTCACAACAGGCCATGATTTCAATTCGGGGCTTGAGCAAAACCTACGGCGACAGTTTTCAGGCGCTTAAAGAAATCAATCTTGAAATCAATCGCGGCGAAATTTTTGCGCTACTCGGCCCGAACGGCGCCGGAAAGACGACGCTGATTAACATTCTGTGCGGCCTAGTGAACCCCGGAACGGGTCATGTCTCGATTGACGGTCTCGATCTGATTAAGGATTATCGCGCTGTGCGCAGCAAGATTGGTTTAGTTCCTCAGGAGCTTACCGCGGACATGTTTGAGAAGGTGTGCAACTCTGTGGCGCTCAGTCGCGGTCTTTTCGGTTTTCCGCCAGACGCCGCTAAGATCGAGCGAATTTTGCGCGACCTCTCTCTTTGGGATAAGAAAGACAACCGCATTCGCACACTTTCTGGTGGAATGAAACGTCGCTTAATGATCGCCAAAGCCTTGGCCCACGAGCCAAAACTTTTGTTTCTCGACGAACCGACTGCGGGCGTGGACGTTGCTCTCCGTCGCGACATGTGGGAACTCGTCGGTCGGCTCCGCAGCGATGGCGTGACCATTATTTTGACCACCCATTATATCGAAGAGGCTCAAGAGATGGCTGATCGGGTAGGGGTGATCAACAAGGGTCAACTGATTCTCGAGTTCGCGATCCAGGCGATCTTTTCCGACTCTGAAAGCGCCATTACACTTTCGACGTTGCATCGAGCCAAGGGACTCGAAGCGAATACGATCTTCCTTCTTCACCCCGAGGTTCTGCCGTTTACCTGGAATG